>CAYLTU010000218.1:0-9863 GCA_964386465.1 uncultured Rhodospirillaceae bacterium | reverse complement strand
AGCCGTCATTGACGAACTTCACGCCGTGAAAAGCCAGCTTGTCGGTGTTGTGCTGTTGCATCTCGAGTAGGAATTCCGCACATCGGTCGCCATGCGCGCCGCGGATGCGGCCTTCGATCGGTACGAGATACATGCGCAGCGGGAAGGCCGGATCGAGCACGGCTTCTCGGTGCTCGGCCCATTCGGCCTCGAAGTCGAGATAGCCGAAGATCATCTCCGCCGTCGTGGTGATACCGGCCCGTTGCGCGGTCTTCGCCAGCGCCCGGATCGCCTCGACGCCCATCCCCGGCTCGTTGAAGTATTTAGTCACGGGCCGCGTGGCGATGCGGGTCGCCGCACGTTCGATAAACTGGCCGTTCAGGCGCCCATCCCCATAACGCTCGACGCCGTAGACGTTGGTCGATTCGTCGACCCCGGCCACTTCCAGCATCGGCGAGTTGCACACGACGACATGCGGCGCGTAGGTGACGGTCCAGATCGGCCGGGTCGCGGAAACGCCGTCCAACTCGTCGCGGTGCAGCTGTCCGCCCTGCACCGCGGGGTCCAGACCCCAGGCCACAACTGGCCGCGCCGGATCGCCCGCCAGTGCCGCATCGGCTTCCTTCAGCATCGCCAGCACGCCCTCGCGTGTCGCGATCCCCTTGTTGAAACCGCGCGGCCCTTGCTGATCGATCGGCCCGATATAGGTCAGCCCCATGAAAACACCCGACATGCGGAAGTGGGTGTGCGGATCGATGAAGCCCGGAAAGATAACCTTGTCCTTGAAGGTCTCGTCGATCTCGTGATCAAGCCTGTCGAGCCAGGGCCGCATCGTCTCCAGCGTGCCGACCGAAACGATCTTGCCGTCCGCAACGGCGACGGCCTCCGCGACGGGCCTGCCCGCATCCATCGTACGCACCCGTTTGGCGGCGAAGACGGTTAGTTTTTGCATGGCGTTCGCTTCATCGAAATCCCACCTGTACTAGACAGAGCGCCAGGGCGAATACATAGGTGAAAACTTGGTGTGAACGGTTCCAAGGTCGCGTTGGCGGACATCACGTGGCGCTGTATCCAGCGCCGTCCGAATTCACGAAGAACCCACCGATTGTTTCGCATAACGGCAATTGCTTCATGTAGGCATATCACCCTACCAGAATAACCGGCCACTCCCAGTCTGGCCTGTTCGTCTAAGGATTAACCTGACAACCCCGCGTAGACCGTACTCAGGCTATCAACTTAGGAGCCGGTGCAGGCTTTCCTTCGAATACGGTTCCCCAAATTGGTATGTCCTTTAAGTCGGCAGGTGGCACTTCGAACGGGTCCTCCTCCAGTACGGTGAAATCGGCCTTCTTGCCCGCGCGGATGGAGCCGATCTCGTTCTCCATTCCAATTACATATGCCGCATCGATCGTGATCGCACGCATGGCCTGTTCTACCGAAATCCGTTCTTCAGGACAAAGCACGACACCGGTTTCACTGATACGATTGACCGCGACCCAAGCTGAATTGAGCGGCAGGGCCGGGGCCATCGTGAAGTCCGTGTGCAAGGCGAAGGGAACCCCGTGCCGTGCCAGAGATCCAAGACGCGCCATTTGCGACGCGCGCTCATATCCAATGCTGTTCTTCCAATAAGCATCGCCGAGTTCATGGAGATAATAGGCATTCACCGATGCAAGAGCCCCAAGATCGGCCATGCGGCGGACCTGTTCCGGCGTTGAAACGCCGAAATGTTCGATGGTAAAACGATGGTTGAATCGCGGTCGCTCGAATTGCAGTTTTTCGAGGATATCAAGGGCGAGTTCAACCCCAAGATCACCGGTGCAATGGATATGGATGCGATATCCCGCGTTCCAGAACTCACGCGCGAGCCCTTCCACGATCTCCGGCGGTGTCAACCATTCACCATGGTGACCATCTATGAAACCGGGTTCCTGGAGCTGCATCAGCTCGGCAAAAAAACCACCGTCCGTGAAGAGTTTCACTCCATTGCCAAACTGCAGCCGGTGAGTGTTTCGACTGTCTAATTCACGAACTCGGGTGAGCTGTTCACCCGCCTTGCCAGCCGCGCCGCCGGAAGCGATGGCGCGCGGAATCATCTGGACACGAAAAGGCGTATCATCACGCTCCATGACATCGAGCAGTTGAGGCCACTCAAAGTCGATATCCACCAATGGAACTGCCATATCGCCGATCGTCGTATGTCCGCCGGAGTGAACCACCTGCTTGACCTGTTCCAAGCCTTTTCGGAACCTGTCCGGCGCATAAAGGAATTCCTTCATGCCGTTCATCGCGAGCGCGCGTCCGGTCTCGTAGAACCGGCCAGATTCCAGATCGACTTGTGGATGTCGATCCAGATCATCACGGTTGAACTTCATCCAATCGATTGCGGCGTCATTCATGATGATTTCATGAAAGGATCGTTGCCACACGAACACGGGGCGCTTCGGAGAAATGCTATTGAGCGCATCGCGGTCGACGTTGCCATGCCAAATCTTATGAAAGCCCCAGGTCACGAGAGGTTCGTTTTGATCGTTCATGCCCTCTTCAACTTCTTTGAGGCGGTTGAGGTAGGCATTATGGCCGCGCACGGGCGCGCAAACCCGGTCGGGCAACTTCCATTCCATGGCCGTTATGAAATGGAATGGCAGCAGGATGGCGCCTAGTGTTGGATGCAAATGCGGATCGATGAAGCCTGGCATTAGAACGTGTTTGGCAAAGGACGTGTCAATCGCATGCTGATGTGCCTCTAACCATGGGGCCATCGTCTCCAGGCTTCCGACCTCGATGATTTGGCCGTCTCGCACCGCAACGGCGGTGGCCGCCGGCAACGATGGATTCATCGTTCTGATTCGCTTGGCAGTGAATACCGTGATCTTCGACATCTCTAACCTCTCCTGCCGGCGGCCGCACCTCGGTCGCCATCATTAGCGACAGTTCCGCCTCCACTGTCATGCCAAAGCATCAAGTCCGCTTGGCGGCCCTCTGCACGTCATCGAGGACCGTGCCCCAGACGGGCAAATCCTTCAGTGTCGTAGGATCGAGTTGCCGGGCAAGCCAGGCCTCGTCGATGGTTCCGGGAAGGCCTATCATGACGAGACGAGAGCACCCGTCGTCAGCCGGTTCTGTTCGGGCAAGTTCCAGGGACCAGCGCTTGCCAACGAGTTGGAAAACGGTGCTTCGGTGTGGCGAGCCGTGAAAACGCAAGATTCCCTTGCCACGAAGAATGCCATCCGGAAGACGTTGAACCATTAAACGGAATGCATTCTCGTCGAGCGGTACCGTCGTCGAATGACTCCAAGACTCAAACACATGTCGGGCCTCGTTGCCGATTGACGCATCCGACAGGACCCGAGAGTCTCCGTGATGTCTCGAATAGCCGTCAAGACCATCACAAATAAGCAAACCAAGGGGTACATTTCCGAATAGAGATTCGACTATCTGAACGTCTTCAGCGCATTCGTGAAGCCATTGCAACACCGACTGGCGTTCCTCCGGGCCAACAAGATCAATCTTGTTGAGGATAAGGACGTCGCCTTGGCTGATCTGGCGCCGCACGGTCGCGCCGACATAGCGATCCTGGGCCTTCGATCTAACCTGCTCTGCATCGACAACGACGAACGTGGCATCCGTGCACAGTCCCGGCAGGTTGCCATAGCGCGCAATGGATGCCGGAGACGCCACGCCGCTCGCCTCGATTACGATCTGTTCGGGTGGCTTCTCTTGCCGCGATAACTCGAACAGGACAGTAGCCAGATCGTCCCCAATGCTGCAGCACACACAGCCGTTCGCCAGGTTTATCGTCTCGTTGTCGCGGCTCTCGATCAGCTCGATGTCGATATTGATGTCGCCGAAATCGTTGACGATGACGGCCAACCGTCGTTCGCCGCTCTCGTGCAGCAAACGATTGAGCAGCGTCGATTTGCCCGCGCCGAGATAGCCGCCGATGACAGTGACTGGGATTCGCTCCATCGTTGAGTTTTCACACATTGTTCAGGCGCTCACAACTACTAGGATTGGTGTTCGGTGCAGGCGAGGAATAGTCAAATATCATTTCCGCCGTCGTGGTGATGCAAGCCTGTTGCGCGGTTTTCGCCAGCGCCCGTTCGATGAACTGGCCGTTCAGGCGCCCATCCCCATAACGCTCGACACCATAGACGTTGGTCGATTCGTCCACCCCGGCCACTTCCAGCATCGGCGAGTTGCAGACCACCACATGCGGCGCGTAGGTCACGGTCCAGATCGGCCGGGTCTTCGAAACACCGTCAAGCTCGTCGCGATGCAATTGTCCGCCCTGCACCGCGGGGTCCAGACCCCAGGCCAGGATCGGCCGCGCCGGATCGTCCAGCGCCGCATCCGCTTCCTTCAGCTTGGCAAGCACGCCCTCGCGCGTGGCGATCCCCTGGTTGAAGCCGCGCGGCCCCTGCTGATCGATCGGCCCGATATAGGTCAGCCCCATGAAAACACCCGACATGCGGAAGTGGGTGTGCGGATCGATGAAGCCCGGAAAGATAACCTTGTCCTTGAAGGTCTCGTCGATCTCGTGATCAAGCCTGTCGAGCCAGGGCCGCATCGTCTCCAGCGTTTCGACCGAAACGATCTTGTCGTCCGCGATTGCCACCGCCCCGGCGACGGGCCTGCCCGCATCCATCGTACGCACGCGTTTGGCGGCGAAGACGGTAAGCTTGTCCATGGCCATCGTTTCGTCGTTTTCCGAGTGCGAGGCAGGCTTGCAAGGCTAGCGCAAAGACCGTCTGCAAGCACAGTCTGATTTCGATCGTGTTCCGGGGTGGCCGGAAAATCCTCACCTAACCAGACTTTGTCGGCAACGTCGCGTCCGGTTGATTAGAACCCGATCTGCGAGCCGCCGTCGATGTTGAGGTGCTGGCCAGTGATATAGCTGGCCGTGTCCGACATCAGGAAGCAGCAGGGACCGGCGACCTCGTCGGGCGACGAGATGCGGCCCATGGGGATGCTCGCCATGGTGCGATCGATGAATTTTTCGCTGCGGATGACCTCGGTCATCGGCGTTTCGACGACGCCGAAACAGACGCTGTTGATGCAGACGCCGTAGCGGGCCCACTCGCGCGCCGCGCTCATCGTGATGCCGAGCACGCCGGACTTTGCCGCGCCGTAATTGATCTGGCCGATCGTGCCGCGCCGGCCCGCGATCGAGGAGACGTTGACGATCCGTTTCGGGCTCTCGTCGCCTTCCTTGGCGCGCTCGATCATGTGCCGTCCGACCGCCTGCAGGCAGTGAAACACGCCGGTCAGGTTGACGTCGATCACGGCCTGCCAGTCGGCGACTGACATTTTGTGGATCATCGCCGTGCGGATGATACCGGCGTTGTTGAACAGCCCGTTGATCCGGCCGTGTTTTTCGACGACCGCGGAGACCGCCTCCTGCACGAAGCCGGGGTCGGCGACGCTACCGGCGTGAACGCTCACCTCGCCGCCGATCATCTCGGCGGTTTCCTGGGCGCCGTCGCCATTGATATCGACCAAAGCCAGGGTCGCGCCCAGCGAAGCGGCTTTCTGCGCCACGCCGCGGCCAACGCCTTGTGCCGCGCCGGTAACGACGATGACGCGGTCTTCGAGGCTCATCGGATTGTCCATTTTGTTCGTCCCTTCGTTCTTTAAAATCAGGTCCGGCACACTATGATGCCGCCTCTTGACGATCAATCTCTGGGACTCGGAAATGTCCGTACACCCGCAATGTCAGGCGATTCTCGACGCGATCGCCAACAGCGACGGCCCGACTGTCTTCGACACGCGCGATCCCGATGAGGCGCGGCGCTTGTATGCGGCCAGCACGGACGCATTTGCGCCACCGACGCCGGCGCTGCGGACTGTCGAAAATCGCACGATCCCGAGCGACGCGATGGACGTTCCGGTGCGCATATATACGCCGGAGGCGGAAGCGGGCCCGAACGGTCTGCCGGCCTTGCTCTTTCTGCATGGCGGCGGCTGGGTCTTCGGCGACCTCGATACCCATGACGCACTGTGCTGCATCCTGGCGCACGAAGCCGGCTGCATTATCGTCTCGGTCGACTACCGTCTCGCGCCCGAGTACAAGTTCCCGGCCGCGTTGAACGATAGTCTCGCCGCGCTCGACTGGGTCGCGGCCAACGCGGCGCAATTCGGTGGCGACGCGTTCAGCCTTGCCATCGGCGGCGATAGCGCCGGGGCCAATCTCGCCGCCGCCGCCTGCCAGGTCGCGCGCGACAAGGGCGGCCCGCCGATTGTCTTTCAGCTCCTCATTTATCCGGCGGTCGATTTCACCGCCGATATGACTTCGCCGCGCGGCAACGCCGCGGGATTTGGCTTGTCGGACCAGGCGATTGCCTGGATGCGGGAGTGCTATCTCAACGATCCTTTCGACGCCACCGATCCCCGGGCCTCGCCGGCTATGGCGAAGGACCTGAAGGGTCTGCCGCCAGCCCTCATCCAGACGGCCGAGTTCGATCCGCTGCACGATGAAGGCAAGGCTTATGCCGAGGCGCTGAGAGCGGCCGGCGGCACGGCAATTCACATCAACTATCCCGGCATGATCCACGGTTTCATGCGCATGGGCGCAATGGTCGACGACGCCGCCGTGGCGATCGGCGATGCGGCAAAAGCGTTGCGGGGAATTTTCGCGCCCTAGATCAGATCGGGGTTTGTTGGAATCGCTTTCAGCGATCCAACAACCGTGTGAATCTGATCTACTTATTGAGAATAGAGCACCTTCACAGGATTAGATGAAACCGTTACCGGTTCCATCTAATCCTGATGTGCCCTAGCGTGGCGAACCGGCGGCGCGGTTCGCCCGCAGTCCTTTTGCATCTTGTGCCTTTACTCTTAAGAACGTCGCGGGCAATTAGGATTACCGTTCGTTGCCTTGGAAAAGGTTTCAGCCTATATGGTTGGCCCATAAGAGTGGCTACCGGCGAAGGCGTCCATGGCGCGCAAGCAGCGTATAGCATTGGTTTGGCCGCACGGGTTTGACACTTTGTTGGTCGTGCCGATTGCCTTGGGGTACCTCAAGAGCAACCTGGAGGGCGACCTGTACGATGTGCGCATCATCGATTGCGCGCTCGGCGGCTACGGTTCCGAATCCGCGCGGTTTCGACAGGCGTTGGAAGATTTCAACCCCGATGTGATCGGCGTGTCCTCCTGGTCGCCGATGTCGAACGAAGCGCTGAAGATCCTGCGCCTGGCGAAAGAGCTTAAGCCCACCGTCATCACGGTGATCGGCGGCATTCACGCGACATCCTATGCCGATCAAGCCTTCGATCATGAATTCGTCGATTACCTCTTCCGCGGCGAGGCCGATCTGTCTTTCCCGGTCTTTATGGAGGAATTGCAAAAGGACACGCCGGGCTGGACCCGCGTCCAGGGTTTGATGTACCGCGATGCAGGCGGCGCAATTCAACGCAATGACATGCAGCGCGAGGACGATCTGGACAGGATCGCGATGCCGGACTACGCGGCCATGCGTTTGAAGGACTACATCAAGGGCGGTTATCGCTGGAACGCGCCGACGGAAAAGAATGCGCCGGTATGGATTACCCGCGGCTGCCCCTATCGCTGCCAATACTGCGCGGCGCCGATGTTGAACGGCAAGCCGGTGCGGACCCATTCCATCGATTATATGATGGCGCAGATCAAACGGATGTATCACGAAGAAGGTATCCGCTGGTTCAACATTCTGGATGACAACTTCACCTTCCATCGCCGCTATGCGAAGGAGTTCTGCCGCGCGGTCATCGACCTGAACCTTCCGGAAATCGGCTTCGGCACGCCCAACGGCATCCGCATGCAGCGCGGCGATCCGGAACTTTGGGAACTGATGTACAAGGCCGGCTGGCGAACCCTGGTGGTCGCGCCGGAAAGCGGTTCGACCCACACGCTCGATCTGATGAAGAAGGATCTGGACATCGATATCGTGCCGGGCGTGGTGCGCGACATCCGGGCCGCCGGCATCAAGGTGCGGGCATTTTTTATCTTGGGCTATCCCGGAGAGACACCCGAAGATCTCAAAACAACGGCGGCGTTCATCAAGAAATGCCGTTTCAATTTCGTCTTCATGCCGAATTTCAATCCACTGCCGGGTACGCCGATTTACGACACGCTGGTGGCCGAAGGCAGGATCGAGGACGGGTTGCTGCCGGAGGATTTCACCAAGGGCGCACGGTCCTACACCTCGCCCGAGCTGAAGGATTTCAATTTTCCGCTCTTCATGTTCAAGGTCTATATCGGCATGGCCCTGCGCGAGCCGCTCAACATTCCCTACATGATCAGCAACTACAACAAGAGGATGCTGGCCAAGCGGCTGTTTCTGAACTTCATCAGCATGTTCGACAGCAAAAACAACGAACTCGGCACCAAGCGAGCCGGCGTGCCATCCAAACCGGCGACGATTATCGAAGGCAATATGAACGTAACGTAAATTCGGTTACGGCCGCAGCCAGTCGCGGATGTATGCAAGGTTCTCGTAGATCGAATGAAGGTGCGGATAGCGGTAGTACCACGCCCGACGCACAATTCTCTCGTCCGGTGGAATGTCATAGGGCACTGCGTCGACCTGTACGATCTCGAAGCCTTCTTTCCGGAAACACAGTACCGCTCTTCTCGCATGCCGATGCGCGACGGCAAGGATTACGGCTGGCGGGAGACGATGGCCCTGCGATTCCAGATGTTCTCGCAGTAGCCGCGCGTTGCCCCTTGTGTCGATATGCCTATCTGTTTGTGGTGTCGCCGGGACCGTCAGATCGAATTTTCCGAGCGTCGTCAGGTAGGCTTTTCCCGAAAGTTGTTCCGGCAGCGCGATCCCAAATTGGTTGGCCGGCGCCAGATAGATTGGATGCTCGGCGTATGCCGCGGCGACCCTGTCCAGTACCGCGCGATAGACGAACGACGGTTCGCTTACCGGTTGCGGCGGCGTTCCTGCGGTTTTTACCCCGTCGGGGACGACGATGACGGGTGGTTTCACGGTTCGCGCGATCCGATAGCTTCAATTCGGCGAATTTGTAACAGACGGGTGTGATCGCGGCGAGGCTGCTCTTACGGTATGCTGAGCAGTCGAATAAATTCGTCTCGATGCCATTCGGAGGAGAGTCCGAGCATGTCCGAGATTTCCTACGACCACCTTCCTTTCGAAGTTCGCGCCGATCTGGTCGCGGCGCAGCGGCGCTGCTGGGCCCATCTCGCCCGGCCCGGTACTTGGTACGATGGGGCCAAGCGGCTCGCCATCGCAGCCGAGGTCCGCAACGCCCGGAACTGCGAATTCTGCGCGGCGCAGAAGGCCGCCTTGTCGCCGAACGCGGTTGTGGGCGCGCATGTCGGGCTCGGTGAACTCAGCGCGGTCGAAATCGACGCCGTACACCGCATCACCGCCGATCCGGCGCGGCTCAGCAAGGCTTGGTACCAAGAGAACTGCGCGGCGGGATTGGGCGGCGAGCCCTATGTCGAACTGGTCGGCATCGTCGCGATGGTCATGATCGTCGATACCTTCAGCTATGCGCTGGGCCTGCCGGACCATCCCATGCCGGAGCCCGAGACCGGGACGCCGAGTGAATACCGCTCGCCCGGCGCGAAAGTCGAGGCCGCCTGGGTGCCGATCACCGAACCCCGCGACATGACGGAAAGCGACGGCGACCTCTATCCGTCCGGTCGCGTCGGTTACATCCAGCGCGCGATCTCGGCGGTGCCGGATTCGAAGCGCGCCTATTGGAACCTCGCCAGCTGCCATTACCTGCAGATGGAAGAGATCCCGCGCTGGGACGCGGACGCCCGCGCGATCGATCGGATGCAGATCGAGCTCATCGCCGGAAGGGTCTCCGCGCTGCATCAGTGCCTCTACTGAACGACGGCGCACGCCTATATGCTCCGTGAGAGCAATCAAA
>CAYLTU010000217.1:0-9975 GCA_964386465.1 uncultured Rhodospirillaceae bacterium | reverse complement strand
CGGTGCGGAACGGGTGCGGCTGCGCGTCGCCGAGGCGCTCGCCGAAAACGGACTACCCGCGAAGATGATCCAAGACCTTTGGCCGGTGGCGGCGCCGGTCGAACCGACGACAATTGCGGGTGGGTTGTCCCTGCCGGAACCGCCGCTTCTCAAGGATAGCGGATCGAACGGCTGGGTCGTTCATGGCGACCGGACTGCGTCGGGCAAGCCGATCCTTGCCAACGATCCGCATTTGCGGTTCGGCGCGCCGATCCTCTGGTACCTCGCCCATATCGAAGCGCCGGGCTTGCGCCTGACCGGTGCGACGGTGCCGGGCGTTCCCTTCATGATCCTAGGCCACAATGGGTCGGTCGCCTGGGGCATGACCAACGGCGGCGGCGACGCCGAGGACTTCTTTCTTGAGACGGTGGATCCGGACAACCTGAACAATTACATGGCGCCAACGGGGTCGCGGCCCTTCGAAACGCGACGCGAAGTCATACAGGTCAAGGACGCAAGTCCCGTTGTGTTCACCGTACGCCGAACGCGACATGGGCCGGTCCTTTCGGATCTGGTTGCGAGCCAGCCGGAAGGGGCCAAAGTCGCCGCAATGGCGACACCGGCGTTGCGAGGAGACGACCGCACCATCGAGGCCATTTTGGGGATCAATTCGGCGCGCGATTGGAAGGCGTTCGAAACTGCCGCACGAGACTTTCATACGCCGCACACCAATCTGTTTTTTGCTTCGGTGAATGGCGATATCGGGTTCGTTTCATCGGGGCGCATCCCGCAGCGCAAGGCGGGAAACGGGTTTTCACCCGAACTGGGAGCCGACGGAAATTATGATTGGAAGGGCTTCATCCCGATGACCGACATGCCGCGAGCGTTCAACCCGGAAGCGGGGTGGATCGCAAATGCCAACAATCGGATCGTCGGCCCGGATTACCCCTATTTTATTACGCGGAATTGGGGGCCGCCTTACCGGGCGCGGCGCATCGCCGAAATATTGAAACAGCAGGCAACGCACGGTGTCGCCGAAAGCCAGGCGCTGCAACGCGACACCCTGTCGACGGCGGCACGCGAGCTCTTGCCGCTCATGTTGAATTTTCCGGTCAAAGATCCGCGCCTCCGCAAGGCGGTGGCCCTGCTGATGTCATGGAACCATGAGATGAAGCGAGACAGGCCCGAGCCTTTGATCTATGCGACGTGGCAACGGCATCTGGCCCAGGCTCTGATCGCGGACGAGCTTGGTGGACCGAAGGCGCGCGAATTTCAGCGGCTCGTCCACCGTCCCGGGGCACGGTTTCTGACGCTGGCGCTTACCGAACGTAAACGGTGGTGCGACGATATACGGACCGACAAACCGGAAAGCTGTCAAGATCAACTCGCCGGGTCCCTTACATCCGCCCTGGACGAGCTCACGACTGCGCTCGGGCCGTCGATCAGCGATTGGCGTTGGGGCGACATGCACCGCGCCGTATTCGCGCACCCGGTGCTGAGCCACGTGCCGGTGATCGCGAAACTATCCGACCTGAGCATCGAGTCGGACGGCGGCGACCACACCGTCAATCGAGGGATGACGGCGGGGCAGGGGCATCCCGTACCGCCGACGCATCTGGACGGGGCAGGCTATCGCGCGATCTATGACCTTGGCGATCTTGAAAACAGTCGTTTCATGATCGCGACCGGGCAGTCCGGGAACATCCTATCTTCGTATTACCGATCGTTTCTGACGCGATGGCGCGACGGCGAATACATAAAGATTCCCGGGAATCGAGGCGTTTTGCTCAAGATGGACGCGTCGCACCTACGACTAACGCCGAAATAACCCGCTTAGACGATGTCCCGCGCGCTGGCGGTTAGCGTGTAACGGGTTCGGATTCGTCTGGCGATATTTTCCGACCACGTCGATGTTTCGACAAGATCCAGGAACTCGTCCAGGACCATAGCGAAATGCTCTTCGTGCCCTGTTCTTAACGGTGCGGGAATCAGTAGTTCGTAGCCAAGTTCTGATTCCTTGTAATCGAGCCCGGGAAACGACTCGCGCCATACCGGAATAGCTTCCGATATCCGTGTCTCAAGGCCGTCTTCGCCGGTCACGTGAACTTCCGTTGCGTATCCGGTTTCAGGTCCTTGACGAACGACGATTCCGCATCCGCTGCCACGGACAGTTGCGCTGTGCAGATCACCGCCGCCTTCAGGCGGACGCAGGGCCCATTCGGAATGTTGACTTACACGAACGCCTTTCAGCCGATAGTCGATCTGGCCATTGCAGGCGAGTTGCAGTTCGCCGTCGACGACGTGCTTGGCGATGTTGCCGGGAAAGGACGCGGCACCGGTGCTTTCGGTGAAGGCCGACAGCGGAACGTTCGTGGTCCATCGTTCCGCGCTGTCGAGAACGATGTCGTTTTCGTATTCGGCCTCGTCCTCAGGATCGATCAGCCATTGCGTCTGATCGACCATATGGGTCTGAATATCGACGAGGCCGTCGCCTTGCACTTCGACGTCGTAATACCATGCCGGGCGCTGTAGCGGCACGCCGTTGACGGTTTTACAAAGATTGTGCAGCGACGTGATCTCGATATCGGGGTGCTCCGCGGTCCCTGCAAAACCACCGAAGACGGCGTCGGTGGTGACGATTTGGCGGCGCAGTTGGGCCACGACGTCGTGTCGGCTGGTCATGATGTCTTGCGCCAAAGGCGGGCCCGCGGTCGCTTCGTTCAACAACGGCAGGGCGGCGCTGGTGGTGATCCAAGGTTTGTCGACCAGGGCGTGAATGCCTGCGTCATGCAGGGCGCGGATCGATTGAAGTTTGCTGTTGTTCCGACCCGCCACGATGGCGATTTCGCCATGACGATCATCGATCAAGCGCTGCAGCGCGTTGTCGCCGGTATGTAGATTGACCTCCCAGTTCGTCGGCGCTTCCGCGCGTTCGTTGAACGAGCGGATGAGCGCCAGAAAGGCGTCGAGGTCCGGTCCCTCGCTCGCGTAAACGTGGATTGCCGGGTCGACGCGCGGGCTTTGCGATCGAAGTGTCAGGGCAGCGTGAAAGTGACCTGGATCGTAGAACAGAAGCGTGTGCATCTTGTCGTCCCACATTATTTTTTGTTCAAACGGCGTTAACGCAGCGGCCCCGAAGTCTCGCCGACAACCCGAACGACGCGATTCGCGTCTTGTGCGGCGACAGCATTCCTTCGCGTGATCTCGATACCGACACTCGACACGCCATCAATGGCGTCGAGCTTTTCCGTCCGTACCGTCGCTTCGACGACCCTGTCGTCCGCGAGACATATATCGGCCACGCGGCTGGCCAAGGTCTCCACCAGATTGACATGACCTTCGTAGGCGAGACGTTGGATACGATCGACCACGCCGGCGTAGCAGACGACCTGACGATACCTATCGGCATCGAATTCGGAAGCCTCTCGAACGAGTAGATCGACATTGAAGCGGACACGCTGCGGTCCGTCCTGTTCGTGATCGTGAATGCCTATATTCCAGGGCACAACGAGGTCGCGCACGAATATCCGGTACAGACCCGCATCGGCGTGTTCCGCCGTGGGCGCTAGGGGCGTGCCAGCGGTCGTCAAACCAGATATCCTCCGGGCTTTCGAGAGAGAGATGGAACAAACATATTATGGTGTCGCGCCGTCCGCGCGGCAACCGCATTTGCAGGACCGACAGGTGAAACGAACGCTATGCGACTGATGGATCGTTTCGATTGGGGGACGCGGACCTACATCATGGGTGTCCTCAATATCACGCCGGATTCCTTCAGCGGTGATGGACTCGGAAGCGAAAGTGATACCACGACAGTCCGGTCAGTCGAGCAGGCGCGCCGCTTCGCTGCTGCCGGCGCGGATATCCTCGATATCGGCGGCGAAAGCACTCGCCCAGGTTCCGCTCCCTTGTCAGCGGAAATCGAGCGGGCGCGGGTTGTCCCGGTGATCGAGGCGGTACGCACGGCATTGCCGGATGTACCGATTTCCGTCGATACGTATCGCGCCGCCGTCGCGGAGCCGGCGTTGGATGCCGGTGCGGATATAGTCAACGATGTATGGGGCTTGCGCGCGGATCCGGACCTTGGCCGATTGGCGGCCGCTCGGGGGGCGCCGGTGGTGCTGATGCACAACCGCAGCGATCCGGGGCATGTGGAAATCGACGGACGCCTCGGCGGGCAATATTCGGCGCCACGCTACGACGATCCGCTCGGCGAGATCGTCAACGACCTGTCCGCCCTGGCGGCGAGCGCCCGCACCGCGGGAATAGACAGTGAACAGATCATCCTCGATCCTGGGCTGGCCTTCGGCAAAGATGTCGAACAGAACCTCGCCTTGATAAACAATCTCGACCGGTTGAAGGCTTTGGGCTTTCCGTTGCTGGTGGGGCCAAGCCGCAAATCCTTCATCGGACGCGTTCTCGACCTGCCGGTCGAGGAACGTGTCGAAGGGACGGCGGCGGCCGTCGCCGTCGCAATCGCGCGCGGGGCGGATATCGTCCGCGTCCACGATGTGATGGAGATGGTGCGGGTGGCCCGCATGACCGATGCGATCGTTCGGAAACCACCGAAAGCGAAGTGACTGTGCCGGTTGTCTTCATCGCGCTCGGCAGTAATCAAGGCGATCGATCCGCCTTGTTGGAACGTGGACTTGCTCTGTTGGCGGATGCCGTCCACATCGTCAAACGGTCGGCAGTCTATGAGACCGAGCCGAAATATGTGACGGATCAGCCGATATTTCTCAACATCGTGATCGAAGGACACACCGAACTGCCGCCGGAGCCATTGCTCGATATGTTGAAATCGATCGAAATGCAGCTTGGGCGGATTGCCGGACGGCGATATGGGCCGCGGCCGATCGACCTCGACATTCTGTTCTACGACGATCTTATTATGGAGACGCCTCGCTTGACGATCCCGCACCCGAGGCTTCAGGAGCGCCGTTTCGTGCTGCAGCCTCTGGCCGATATCGCGGCCGGACATTGCCATCCCGGAACCGGGGAGACGATAGCCGATATGCTGGCGACTTTACCGGCGGAAGACGATGTTCGTTTGTTCGAAGGTTGAGACCTGATCAGAAACTGTCTTCGGCGAATTCCAGGACCGCGCGGTGCCCTTGGCAGACAGGCGCGATCAGGCCTGCGGCCTGCGGCAGGATGTTCTCGGCGTAAAACCGTGCCGAGGCGAGCTTGGCGTTGTAGAACGCCGGATCGCCGGTTTCCGCGTCAAGCGACGCTTGGGCCGCCAGTGTGGCGCGGGCCATCATCGCGCCGCCGGCTACGGTCCCGAATAGCCGCAGATAAGGGGTGGCGCCGGCAAGCGCGCGCGCCATATCCGCGCTTCCTTCGACGAGCAGCCAATCCGTCGTTTCGGCCAGCGCGTCGCAGCCTGCGGCCAACTGGGTTCGCAATGACGATGCTGTGTCGCCGGAACACTCGCCAAGCGCGCCGCAAAGTGTCCGGACCTCGGCGATATAACGCTTCGCCGCGTCTCCGCCGTCGCGAAGCACTTTGCGCGCGACTAGGTCCTGCGCCTGAATGCCGTTGGTCCCTTCGTAGATGGGGGCGATGCGGGAATCGCGGAGATGCTGCACCGCGCCGGTCTCCTCGATGTAACCGATGCCGCCATGCACCTGAATGCCCATCGAGGCGATCTCAACTCCCAGATCGGTGCACCAGGCCTTCACCACGGGCGTGAGCAAGTCGACCCGCGCTTGCGCCGCCTGGCGCGCTTCCGGATCGTCGGCGCGGCGCGATTGATCGAGCGACGTCGCTGTGTCGTACACCAGCGCCCGCATTGCCTCGATCGACGATTTCATGGTCAGCAGCATGCGACGAACATCAGGGTAGCGGATGATTGGCAGCGGTGTGCCGTCGGGTCCCGCGCCCTGGACGCGGTCGCGTGCGTATTCGACCGCCTGCTGATAGGCGCGCTCGGCGATGGACAGGCCGGACAGTCCGACATTGATCCGTGCGTTGTTCATCATCGTGAACATGCAGGCGAGGCCCTTGTTCTCCTCACCGACCCGATAGCCGATCGCACCTTCGTCGTCGCCAAAGGACATGACGCAGGTCGGGGACGCCTTTATGCCGAGCTTGTGCTCCAGGGATACACAGCGCAGGTCGTTGCGCTGACCCAGCGAGCCGTCTTCATTGATCAGGAATTTAGGCACGACGAACAGGGAAATGCCCTTCGAGCCCGGCGGTGCGTCCGGTGTCCGTGCGAGCACCAGATGCACGATATTGTCGGTCATATCGTGCTCGCCCCAGCTGATGAAGGTCTTCTGCCCCTTGATCCTGTAGTGGTCCCCTTCCGGTACGGCGCGTGTTCGCAACGCGCCGACGTCCGAGCCCGCGTGCGGCTCGGTCAGGTTCATGGTGCCGGTCCACTCGCCGGAAATGAGCTTTTCGAGATAGGTCGATTTTTGCTCCGGCGTGCCGTGTTCGCTCAGCAGGTCGACGGCGCCCATCGTCAGCATGGGGCAGAGCGACCACGCGTTGTTGGCGGAAATCCACATTTCCTCCGCCGCGATACCGATCAGCCAGGGCAGTCCCTGACCGCCATATTCCGGATCGAACGGCATACTGTTCCAGCCGCCATCGACGAATTGGCGGTAGGCGTCGGCGAAGCCTTCCGCCGTCCGCACGACGCCGTTTTCCAGCGTAGCACCCTGTGTGTCGCCCGAGGCGTTGATTGGCGCCAGGACGCCGCCGGCTAGTTTCCCGGCCTCTTCCAAAACGGCATCGACCAGTTCGGCATTCGTGTCTTCGCAGCCGGGCAGTTGCTGGATCGCCGACAGCAGACCCAGCTCGTTCATCACAAACCGCATGTCCTGGGTCGGGGCGTTGTAGTCAGTCATTGGCTTCCCGTCACTTGAATTGCCTTACAGCATCTTGCCGGGATTCATGATCCCGGCCGGATCGAGCGCGTCCTTGAGCTTGTGCATCATATCGAGTTCCAAGGCGTCCTTGTATCGCGTCATTTCCGCCAGTTTCAACTGACCGACGCCGTGCTCGGCGCTAAAGGAGCCACCGAGACCTACCACGATGTCGTACACGGTTTTGGTCACCCTGTCCCACTGGTCGAGGAAGGTCTGTTTGTCAGCTCCGACCGGTTGCGCGATGTTGTAGTGAATGTTGCCGTCGCCGCAATGGCCGAAGGCGACCGGCCGCGCGCCGGGAATGAGATCGGTGATCGCCGCGTCGGCGATTCTGATGAATTCCGGAATGCGGCTGACGGGGACGGACACGTCATGCTTGATACTGCCGCCCTCATAGCCCTGTGCTTCGACGACGGCTTCCCGGATGAACCAGAAAGAAGCGCGCTGTGTCTCCGATTGCGCGATGACGGCGTCGACGATCTCGCCCGCCTCGAACCCGTCCGCGAGCATTTTTTCCATCGCCTCCCGCATGCCGCTGTCCGCCTGGGCGCCTGAGAACTCGACCAGGGCATATTCGGCATACACTTCCTCTAGCGGATCTCGGACGCCTTCGATGAATTGGATCGCGGAGGCCAAGGGCTGGCGGCAGATCAGCTCGAAACTTGTCACTCGATCGCCGCTGGCGCTGCGCGCGCGGGACAGCACTTCCAGCGCGGCATCGAGATCGCGCAATGCGACGAACGCGGTTTGCACGTCTTTGGGATTGGGGAAAAGCTTGCAGACCGCCGCCGTGATGATGCCGAGCGTCCCTTCGCCACCGATATAGAGTTGCTTAAGGTCATATCCCGTATTGTCCTTGCGCAGCCGCTTCAGGCCGTTCCAGATACGACCGTCCGGCAAGACGACTTCCAGCCCGAGGACCAGTTCCCGCGCGTTGCCATAGCGCAATACGTTCACGCCGCCCGCATTGGTCGACAGATTACCGCCGATCTGGCAGCTGCCCTCGGCGCCGAGGCTGAGGGGAAACAGCCGGTCGACCATTTCCGCTGCTTTTTGGACGTCGGCGAGGACACAGCCGGCTTCCACCGTGATCGTATAGTCGAGCGGATCGATATCTCTGACCTTGTTCATCCGGCCGAGGCTGACCAGGACCGCCGTACTGTCCGGAATGCCGGCGCCGACCAACCCCGTATTGCCGCCCTGCGGCACGATCGCGATATCCGCCGCAGCGCAAATCTTGACCACTTCGGCGACCGTTTCCGTGCAATCCGGGCGAATGAGCATGGCGCAGTCGCCTTGGAACAGTCCACGCTGATCGGCGAGATACGGTGCGACCGTGTCGGAATCTGTGCTCCAACCCTTATCGCCGACGATCTGCTTGATCCGGTCGAGCGCGGCCGATTGCCTAGTGTTTACATTGTCGAACGTAATGGCCATGGGGACATCCGCTAGCTTCCGGCAAGGCTTAGGCTATCGATGCGGTTCCGGCAAGGCACCACTTTTCAAGAACTTGAGCGGTCCAATTAAGTTCGTGGCTCGGCCGCGCGGCGCAGACGGTCGTTGATTGCCCGACCAAGGCCTTCTTCCGGGATGGGCATTATCGCGATACCGGCCCACTTCGGATCGTCCAATTCATGCAGATGGGCGAACAGGTTTGCCGCCGCTTCGACAAGATCGCCTTTGGCGCTCAAGTTCAACGTGACGGTGCAAGACGGTCCAAATCCAAGGAAGGCTTCGCCGTCATCCGCCGCGGTGACGTTGAGCCGAACCGGAAGACTTGGGGCGTAATGGCTGAGCAGCATTCCCGGCGACAAGGGGTTTTCTTCGTTCGACGACGCAACGCCGACCGTTTGCCCTGTGGCCGCCTCGATATCCTCCGCGGTGACCCCGCCCGGCCTTAGAATCACCGGCGCTGGACCCGTCAGATCAATTACCGTCGATTCAACACCGACGGAACAGGCCCCGCCATCCAATATGACGCCTACACGGTCGCCGAGATCGTCGGCGACGTGGACAGCTTGCGTCGGGCTGATCCGTCCCGATCGATTGGCGCTGGGCGCGGCAACCGGGCAAGCGGCGGCGCGCAAAAGTTGACGCGCGCCTTCATGCGCCGGCACACGGGCGGCGATGGTCGGCAGACCGGCGCTCACCAGTAGCGACAGCGGTGAATTGACCTTTCGCGGCAAAACGAAACTGATCGCGCCGGGCCAGAACCGCGCAGCGAGCTTTTTCGCCAGCGGCGGAAATTCCGTCACCTGCCGGACGCTCTCTAGGTCCGGAAAATGGACGATCAGCGGGTTGAAACTTGGTCTTCCCTTCGCCTCGTAGATTTTCGCGACCGCCGCATCATTCGTAGCGTCAGCGCCAAGACCGTAGACCGTTTCGGTCGGGAAGGCGACCAATTCGCCGGCGCGGAGCGCGCTTGCCGCTTGCTCGATACTCTCAGCGTTAAGGGGTGAAATTGACGGCATGACCCGCCGGGCCGCTAGTTGGGGAGCGGGATATCCGTTGCATCATCGAGATCGATATCGAGGATCGCCATGTGGAAGTCGTACGATACGTCTTCATCTTCATCGTCGCGGTACACCACGCCGATGAACTCGTCACCGAGTTCTACCTCGCAGGAACCGTCCTTCTGCTCCTTCAAGGATATCGAATTGTTGCCGAATTTCCGGCGAAGGTAGCTTTCGACGCGCAACAGCTCTGATCGTTTCACCTGTCGTTCCTCAATCCAGCCTGATGTATTTGCCGGCCGCCCACCGGCTGGCGCGAACATATACACTTCGGTGCGGGTCTGACAACGCAATGATTAGCCGCGGAAATGACGCATGGGCGTTATGCATTGCAGGCGCTTCCCTTAGGTTGGACAAGCGTTTAGGGTCCGACATTCTGGGTGAAGAATGGGGTCGTCCATGGCGCGTTTCAGAATTGCGGTCATCCCCGGCGACGGGATCGGCAAGGAAGTGGTTCCCGAGGGTATCAAGGCGCTCGAGGCGGCCAGCCGGAAGCATGGCTTCGAACTGGCGTTCGACGAATACGATTGGAGTTGCGAGACATACGCACAGACCGGGCGGATGATGCCGGAAGACGGGTTGGATCAACTGCGCGATCACGATTC
>CAYLTU010000216.1:0-10036 GCA_964386465.1 uncultured Rhodospirillaceae bacterium | reverse complement strand
ATCGTGAACGCGAACTCGGTGAGGGTGACTTTGGTGATCGTTGCCATGCTGCGTAACCTTCAGTGTTGCCGGATGATCTTTGGTATAGATTCCCATATTGCAGTGATAAGGCTTTTCGGGCGCTACCCTGCGGCAAAGGGGCGCAGCCGAGGAAACCGGCGCGCGTCTCCGGTGCAATGTCCGAGTACGTCAGGCAGTTTGCATTACGGGCAATATTATCTTCGAGGGATGGGAAGCCGAATGGTGCACGGTGATTTGCGCCGGACGCTTGGCGGTATGGCGGCCGATCGGCTCGCCGGTATTCGGGTTCACGTCGAAACGCGGGAACGATGACCCGCTGATCAAGAGTTGAATGCGATGTCCGCGGTCGAACCGGTTGCACACCGGGTAGATCGGAAAGGAAACGCCGACGATTTCTCCGGGGCTCAGCAGCTTCGGCCGGTCCATGCCCTCGCGATAGCGCAACCGCATGATCCCGTCGGCGATATTGAGACGATAGCCGGTCGGCCATTCGGGGCTTTCGGGATAGATATCCAGCAGCATCGCGAAAATGTCCGTGTCCGGCGCATCGCAGGAAACCTGAAGAGATATCCAAGCCGGTCCGATGATCTCGACTGGGTCCGCCAAGGGCGCGGTTTCGAACACGATTACGTCGGACCGGTCGGCGAGAGGTCCGAAGGGCGGTTCGCAATGCAGGTCGGGCCGCGTCACCTGATCGGCCGCGCCCTGAATGACGATGGAACGGCGCATGGTTGTCGGATCCGGCATCTTGGACCGGCCCGGAACCGGTAGATTCTCGGTGAGAGAGGACACATTACCGGCGATCGTCGGCAGGGGGTCGTCCGGATCGGCGGCAAAGCTGGTGGCACCACCGCCCTCCGCGGGCGAATTGCCGGCATCGAGCCCGCCGCCTGGCTGCAGAAGGAACGCGGTGTCGCGCGCCGAAGCCAGCGGCCATTCGGGCGCGTCGCTCCATCGGCCGCCATGCATCAGATGGCCACCTGCGGTTTTTTCGCCTCCGCCGCCGCCCATGACGAACAGGCGAATGCGAGGTTCCCGTTCAACGCCGTTTTCAATACCCTTCAGCCAGCGGTCGAACCAGCGAAGCATCATGTGCAGCCGGCTTTCCGCCAGATTGCCGGCAATCGGCGCGGCCGGTCCCATATCGACCTCGCCGGCCATGCGCCGGTCGAAATTGGGGCCGCCATGGACGCCGGGTCCCATCAGCAGAAATTGATCGTCTAGGCTTTCCTGGAACCACTGGAATTTGTCGATGGTGGCCAGCGAATAGGAATCGTACCAGGAGCCGGCATACATCGTCGGCACGTTGGCGGAAGTAGCGCGATAGGGTTCGAAGTTCCGGCTGGGATTGTCCCAGAACGAATCCGCGTCGCCGTGCGTATAGAGATCGAGGGCCCATTTCTCCCATCCCGGAATTCCGGCCAGCGGACTGTCGCCGGTGCTCCACGGCAAACGTTCGAGCCATTCGTAGACTCTTTCCGCGTTATCGATCTGGGTGCGTTGCAGCGCCGGGTCGGCGCGCGCCTCCTTGGCGACCGGGCTGTACGCCACGGCCCAGGTCAGCCACCGCAGCTCAAGCGCGCCGTTGTGCCTGAGCGCGTTGACGTTGCCGTTCGAGCCGCCCTGATTGACCCACATGGCTTCGAGGTGCGGTGGCCGTTCGAGCGCGGCCGCATTCTGGTTCCAGCCGCGCAATGACGTGCCCTGCGTACCGACGCGCCCGTCGCAAAAGGGAAGGCCCGCCAACCATTCGATCGTGTCGTACCCGTCCGGCCCGTCCCCATCCAACAGCACGAACTCGCCTTCCGATTCGTAGCTTCCCCGCATGTCCTGCGCGGCATACAGATAGCCGTGCCGCGCGAAAAACTCGCCGTTCCGCGCCTGCGACGACGGTCCCTTGCCCGACCTTGTGTCGTAGGGTGAGCGGGTGATGATCGCGGGGAACGGACCCGGCAAGGCCTCGCCGTCCCGTGCCGGGCGGTAGATATCCGTGGACAGGACAATGCCGTCGCGCATCGGTGCGCGCATGCCGCGCGCGACGACGACGTCGTAGTCAGGTACGGACGGTTTGCCGCCACCCTGCTCGGTCATGCTTCGATTCCCTTCGGGCCTGGTCCGCTTGAAGAAAAGCGTACCGGACGATTACAGACAAGCGCCGTGGGTGAATTTATCGAGGTGTCCGTCTTTGCCCCATTTGCCGGCCCACCGCGAACATGGCAAGTTCGCACGAATTGGGAGGTACATCATCATGGCCGCATCGGTGAATCCGGATCCCTATTGGTGGGAGGACGCGCCGTGTCCCGAAACGGAAGACGCCGCGCTGCCGGAGACGGCGGACGTGGTGATCGTCGGGGCCGGCTTCACGGGATTGAGCGCGGCGCTGACCCTGGCGCGGGCCGGGCGCGATGTCGTGGTGCTGGAAAAGGACCGCCCCGGCGAAGGAGCGTCGAGCCGCAATGGCGGTATCGCCAGCGGCAATTTGAAGCTCGGATTCGCCGGCATGGTGAAGGCCTACGGCCTGGAGCGCGCCAAGCGGATCCACCAGGAGGGCGTGGAGGCGCGGCTCGATCTCGCCCGCTTCATCGAGGCGGAGAAGATCGACTGCGACTGGAAACTGGTCGGCCGCTTCACCGGCGCGATGCGTCCGAAGCACTACGACACGCTGGGCCGCGAGGCCGATCTGATGAACAAGCATCTCGACATCGGCGTCGAGATGGTGCCCAAGGCCGAGCAGCATCGCGAGATCGGCAGCGACCTCTATTTCGGCGGCCAGGTGCGCCACGATATCGGCGGGCTGCATCCGGCGCGCTTTCACCAGGGTATTCTCGACAGCGCGCGGGAAGCCGGCGTCGCCGTATACGGCCGAACGCCGGTGACGGGCGTGCAGCGCGACGGCGACGGGCACGCCGTCGCGACCGAACGCGGCACCATCCGCGCGCGCAACGTCATCGTCGCGACCAACGGCTATACCGGCCCGGCCACGCCCTGGCTGCGCAAGCGCGTCGTACCGATCCCAAGCCAGATCATCGCCACCGACCCGATCCCGAAAGAGACCATGGACCGGCTGATGCCGAAAAGGCGCATGCTGGGAGAGACGCGCAACCTGTACCATTATTTCCGCCCGTCGCCGGACGGCGCCGGCATCGTTTTCGGCGGCCGCGCCGGCGCACTGACCGAAGATCCGATGAAGAAGCTGGCGCATCTGAGCCGCAACCTAATCGAGATATTCCCGGAATTGGACGGGATCGGCTTCACGCACAGCTGGTGGGGCTATACCGGCTTCACCTTCGACTTTCTGCCCAAGCTGGTGGTCCGCGACGGCGTGCATTACGCGGCCGGTTTCTGCGGCTCCGGCGTCATCTGGGCGCGCTGGCTCGGCGCCAAGGCGGCGCAGGACATCATCGGCAACGCGCCGGCGGAGACCGCCTTCCGCGCCGACGATTTCTCGACCCGCCCACTCTATTACGGCCGCCCCTGGTTTCTGCCCATGATGGTCGGCTGGTACGAATTCAAGGACCGCATGGGCTGGTAGGGCCGGGACGCCTGGATCGGGGCTTCCCGTGGCGGGGCACTCACTCGGCCGCCGCTTGCTCGCCGGCCTTTTGCGGGAGGCTCATCTCGGCGAGCTTTTCGAAGACGGCGCGGCGCCACTGGAGCTCGGCGGATGCGCGTTCGACGATTTCCTCGTAGCGCACCCGATCGCGCCGCTTCACCAGCCGGAACCGGTTCTCGTTCTGAAAATATTCCTCGAGTTCGATCGAAGGCGGCTTGCAATCCAATTGCAGGGGTTTCCTGCCGGCTTCTATGAGCCTCGGATCGTAACGGTAGAGCATCCAGTAGCCGGCATCGACGGCCATCTTCATCTGGTCCAGCGAATCGGCGAGGTCGTAGCCATGCTCGATGCACGGCGCATGGGCGATGATCAGCGAGGTTCCCTGATGGGAGGCGGCCTCGTTGAAGGCCTTCAGCAGCTGGGAGTCGCTGGCCCCGAAGGAAACCGAGGCGACATAGACGTCGCCATAGCTGATCGCCATCAGGCCCAGATCCTTCTTCGCCGCCGTTTTGCCGCCTGTGGCGAACTTGGCGACCGCCCCCATCGGCGTCGCTTTTGACTGCTGACCGCCGGTGTTGGAGTAGACCTCGGTGTCGAGCACAAGGATATTGACGTTCCTGCCCGTCGAGAGGACGTGGTCGAGGCCGCCAAAGCCGATGTCGTAGGCCCAGCCGTCGCCGCCGATGATCCAGACGTCCTTGCGGACCAGATGGTCGGCGAGCTCCAGGAGGCGCCGGCCGGCGGGATCGTCGGCGCCGGACAACCGCTCCTTCAGCGTCTCCACCCGGGCCCTCTGCGCCCTGACCTCGGTCTCGCTCTCCTGCGGGGCTTCGATGATTTCCTGGGCGAGCGCACCGCCCGCGTCCAGCAACAGCGCTCGTGCCTGCTCCCTGTGTTTGTCCAGGGTCAGACGGAAGCCGAGGCCGAATTCGGCGTTGTCCTCGAACAGCGAGTTGGCCCAGGCGGGGCCGCGGCCCTCGCAGTTCCTGGTCCACGGGGTGGACGGCAGGTTGCCGCCGTAAATCGACGAGCATCCGGTCGCGTTGGCGATCAGCGCACGGTCGCCGAAAAGCTGGGTCAGGAGCTTGAGATACGGTGTCTCGCCGCACCCCGAACAGGCGCCGGAGAATTCGAACAGCGGCTCGGCGTATTGCGACATCTTGACGTTGGGACGGAGCTTCGACCGGTCGGCTTCCGGCAATGCCAAGAAAAACTCCCAGTTCTCGCGTTCCGCCGCGATCAGCGCGGGCTGCGGCTTCATTTCCAGCGACAGCCGATCCGGATCCCGCTTGTCCTTGCCCGGGCAGACCCGCACGCACAGCGTGCAGCCGGTGCAGTCCTCGGGCGCGACCTGAATCGTGTAGGCGGCGTTGTCGCCGAATTCCCGGCCCTTGTTCTTCATATGCAGGAAGGAGGCGGGCGCCCCTTCAAGGGCCGATTCGTCGTACGCCTTCACCCTGATCGCGGCGTGAGGGCAGACCAGCGCGCATTTGTTGCACTGAATGCAGAGCTCCGGGATCCAGGTCGGTATTTCCTGGGCCAGGTTGCGCTTCTCCCATTTCGTCGTCCCGACCGGCCAGGCGCCGTCGACGGGAAAAGCGCTGACCGGCAGCATGTCGCCTTTGCCGGCGAGCATCATCGCGGTCACGCGCTTCACGAAATCGGGGGCCCGTTCGGAAACGATCGGTGGAACCTCGACGCCGGCGGCGTGGTCGGGCCGCTTCATCTCGTGCATGTGGTCGAGCGCCTGATCGACGGCGGCGTAGTTCATGTCGACCACGTAATGGCCCTTGACGGTGTAGGTTCGCCTGATCGCCGCCTTGATCCGCGCGATCGCATCGTCACGCGGGATGACATCGGCGATGGCGAAATAGCAGGTCTGCATGATGGTGTTGATGCGCCGCCCCATGCCCGTATCCATCGCCACCTTCTGCGCGTCGATGACGTGGACCTTCAGGTCCTTCTCGATGATCTGCTCCTGCACGACCTTCGGCAGCTTATCCCAGGTACCCTCCGGGCCATGCGGCGAATTGAGCAGGAAATCTCCGCCAGGGGCGGCATATTGGAGGACGTCCATATGTTCGAGGAAATTGAACTGATGGCAGGCGACGAACCCCGCCTCGCGGATCAGATAGGCCGACCGGATGGGGTCGGGGCTGACCCTGAGATGCGAGATCGTCATCGATCCCGCTTTCTTGGAATCGTAGACGAAATAGCCCTGGGCGTGGAAATCCGTGTGCTCAGCCAGAATCTTGATCGAGTTCTTGTTGGCTCCGACCGTGCCGTCGGAACCGAGACCGAAGAAGATTGCCCGCTTCACCTCCTCGCCCTCGGTGGAAAACGCCTCGTCGACGTCGAGCGAAAGGCCGGTCACGTCGTCGATGATTCCGACGGTGAAATGCGGTTTAGGCTTTTCCCTGGTCAGTTCGTCGAACACCGCCTTGACCATGGCCGGGGTGAATTCCTTCGACGATAGACCGTAGCGGCCGCCGACGATGGTCGGGAATTCACCGGCCCATAACCCGGCCGCCTTGGCCTCGGCGAGCGCGGTGACCACGTCCTGATAGAGCGGCTCGCCGAGCCCGCCATGCTCCTTGGTGCGGTCCAGCACCCCTATCGCCTCTACCGTTGCGGGCAGCGCGTCGATGAAATGTTGGAGCGAGAACGGGCGGAAGAGATGGACCTTGACGACGCCGAGCTTCTCGCCCCGCTGGTTGAGATAGGCGACCGTCTCCTCGACCGTCTCGCCGGACGAGCCCAGGGTCACGATCACCCGCTCGGCTTCAGGGTCTCCGACATAGTCGAACAGACGGTATGAGCGCCCCGTCAGTTTTCCGAACTTGTCCATCACGCCTTGGACGATGCCGGGGCAGGCCTGGTAATAGGGGTTCCGGCCTTCCTGCATCTGGAAGAAGGTGTCCGGGTTCTGCGAGGTGCCGCGAATGACCGGATCGTCCGGCGTCAGCGCCCGCTCGCGGTGGGCGGCGATATGACCGGCGTCCATCATCTCGTCGAGATCCGCGTCGGTCAGCTCCTCGATCTTGTCGATCTGGTGGGAGGTCCTGAAACCGTCGAAAAAATGAATGAACGGCGTGCGCGTCTCGAGCGTGGCGGCTTGGCCGATGCAGGCCATGTCCTGCGCTTCCTGGGCCGACCCGGAAGCCAGCATCGCCATCCCGGTCTGGCGGCAGGCCATGACGTCGGAATGATCGCCGAAAATCGATAGTGCGTGGGTGGCAACCGTGCGGGCTGTGACATGCATGCAGAACGAGGTCAGCTCGCCGGCGATCTTGTACAGGCTCGGGATCATGAGAAGAAGACCCTGGGACGCCGTGTAGGTGGTCGCCAGGGCGCCGGTCTGCAGCGCGCCGTGCACGGCGCCGACGGCGCCGGCCTCGGACTGCATCTCCACGACCTCCGGAACGCCGCCCCAGAGGTTCTTGTCCCCCCGGACCGACCATTCCTCGCTCAACTCGCCCATCACCGCGGCCGGCGTAATGGGATAGATCGCGATGATCTCGTTGGTTCTGTACGCGACCGAGGCCGCCGCCTCGTTCCCATCAACGGTTATCTTTCGCCTTTTCGCCATTCATCCTCGCGCACTGTCTGGATTACGTCGGGAATCCGCGAAACATTCTCGATCAACGGACCGGACAAGAATACAGCCCCGGTAATTTAACGAATTTCGAAAATTTATCCTAATCGGGGGCCGCTTCGCCTTTAACGCCGCACATTATCCCCCCGCCGGCAAGCGAATGCGACCTACGATCTCGTGATCGGCGCGATCGTGCGCCGACGCCGGGCCAGGCCTTGGCGCGGGTCAAACGACGCCGTTTCTATTTACCGACGCCATGTCTATATACTGACGCCATGCCGACCGACCCGCTGCTGCACCCCTATCAACTCAAGCATCTGACCCTCCGCAATCGGATCATGACGACGAGTCATGAACCGGCCTACCCGGAGGACGGCCTGCCGAAGGACCGCTACCGCGCCTATCACGCGGAGCGCGCGAAAGGGGGCGTTGCGCTTACCATGACGGCCGGCTCGGCGGTGGTGTCGCGTGACAGCACGCCGACCTTCAACCAGGTTATGATGTACCGCGACGACGTGGTTCCCTGGCTGCGCAAGCTGGCGGACGAATGCCACGACCACGGCGCCGCCGTCATGATCCAGCTGACCCATATGGGACGCCGCACGGTGTGGAACGCGGGCGACTGGCTGCCGGTCGTCGCGCCGACGTCACGGCGCGAACCGGCGCATCGCGCCTCCACCAAGCTGATCGAGGACTGGGATATCGAGCGGATCATCCAGGACTATGCGGACGCGGCCGAGCGGGTGAAGGCGGCCGGCCTGGACGGGTTCGAGATCGAAGCCTATGGCCATCTGACCGATGCCTTCTGGACCCCGCTGCTGAACGAGTTGACCGGCGACTACAACGGCTCCTTCGAGAACCGCCTGCGCTTCACGACCGATACCCTGGTCGAAATTCGCAAGCGCGTCGGTCCGGATTTCATCGTCGGCCTGCGGATGGTCGCGGACGAACAGGAAGATGGCGGGATCGACGCGAAGGAAGGCAAGCGGATCGCGGCCTATTTCCGCGACTCCGGACTGATCGATTTTCTCAACATCATCCGCGGCCAAATCCATTCCGACGCCCACCTGACCCGCGTCATTCCGGTAACCGGCATGGCGTCGGCGCCGCATTTGGATTTCACCGGCGAGGTGCGCGCGGCGGTCGATTTTCCCGTGTTCCATGCCGCCCGCATCCCCGACGTTGCCACGGCCCGGCATGCGATCGCCGAAGGCAAGCTGGACATGGTCGGCATGACCCGCGCCCATCTGGCCGATCCCCATATCGTGCGCAAGATCATGGAAGGCCGCGAAGCGGACATCCGCCCCTGCGTCGGCGCGACCTATTGCCTGGACCGCATCTATGAAGGCGGCGAGGCGCTGTGCTTCCACAACGCCGCCACCGGGCGGGAGTTGACGATGCCGCACGAAATTCCGGCCGCCGCGCTTCGCCGTAAAGTCGTGATCGTCGGCGCCGGTCCGGCGGGGCTGGAGGCCGCCCGCGTGTGCGGCGAACGGGGACACGATGTCACCGTGTTCGAAGCGGCCGGTGAGCCGGGCGGACAGCTTAGGCTCGCCGTCCAATCGCCGCGCCGAACGGAAATGGCGTCGGCGATCGAGTGGCGCATGACGCAATGCGCGGCAAACAATGTCGCGTTCCGCTTCAATACGCCGGCAGACGAAGAGGACGTGCTGGCGGAAAACCCCGACATCGTCATTGTCGCCACCGGCGGCATACCGATGGAAGCGCGCATTCCCGGCGCGGGGCTGGCCGTCTCATCCTGGGACATTCTGACCGGCGACGCGAAACCGGGAACCAATGTTCTGATCTGGGACGAGGCGGGAGATTACGCGGCGCTGCAGGCCGCCGAAGCGATCGCCAAATCCGGAGCAACGGTGGAAATCGTGAATCGCGAGCGGTCGATCGCGGCCAGCGTGATGGGCATGAATCTCACGCCCTCCTTGGAGGTGCTGCAGCCCTTGGGCGTGACGTTCACGCCGGCCCAATTCCCGGCAGCGATCGAGCGCGACGGCAACCAGCTACGCTGCAGGATAACGTCCGACTACGCCCCGGCCTTGGCGGACCGGGTGGTCGATCAGGTCGTCGTCAATCACGGAACAAAACCGCTCGACGGCCTCTACCGGTCCCTCAAGCCGAAGAGCGCCAACAAGGGCCGCGTCGACTACGACGCGCTGCTGGGCGGGCGGCCGCAGCCCTGGGACCTGGCACCGGACGCCTTCGCGCTGATCCGCATCGGCGACGCGATCTCGTCCCGCAACGTGCACGCCGCCATCTATGACGCCTTGCGGTTCTGCAAGGATATTTGATCCGAAACGCAGCCTCTGCCTTGCGCGGCATCACCAACCGCCCGGCGTGGTGAACCGGGTTGAGAGGATCGGCCAGCGAACCAACACCCTTCATTAGACAGCCCGCCATCCTGCGCTAAACTGCGCCCATGCCTGCCCCCGACCCTGCGGAAGGCATCCTGACCGACACCGTCGTGCCGCCAGGCAAACCCTGGCCGACTGGTAGGAGTTGTAGGACCGTATGGGCTGGCAGGGATAGTCCGGCAACCCTTTTTAGTCACTGAAGGAACAACCGAATGGCCGAAGAAAAATACCTTGTCTCGAGCAAGGAAATCGCGGAAATGCAAGGGCTGCAAAAAAGCCATTTCCTCAATCGGAACGCCAGGCGGAACAACAAGTCACTAGGCGACTTGGTCGGCCTCACCGGGTTCGGCTTTCACGTCATCGAGGTCGAGCCGGGCCACGAGACCACGGAACATCACGTTCACCATCACGAAGACGAATGCGTCTTCGTCCTGTCGGGAGAAGCCACCGCCTTCAACTGAAGGTCATGTCGGCCATCGAGACCTGCCGCACCGCCGC
>CAYLTU010000215.1:0-10249 GCA_964386465.1 uncultured Rhodospirillaceae bacterium | reverse complement strand
TACTGAAACGGATTCGGCTTATCTTAAAGGTAAGGTCGACGGATTACCGTCGCAGTGGCGCTCCGCGCACCCCCTCCCCAATCCCCCTGCGCGGAGCGTCATTTTTCGGGAGGGGTATTCCGACACATTTCACGCTCAAACGCTCGCCCGCAATTCATGCGGCGTCGGCGCTGCCATAGAGCAAAGCCCGCATTTCGCCCGGGCTGCCGATCGCCGTCGCCAGGGTGTTGATAGAGTCGTCGACAGCTTCGGCGAAACGATCCGCCCCCCCGAAACGTTCCAGCGTTTCCGGCGGGATGAATTTGAACAGCAACGCGGACGTTCCGGGCGGTAGTCCGGCCAGATGCACGGTCAGAATTCCGTGGTCCCGGGCCATGGCCATGGCGAAACCGGCCGTCGCCTCGATCGGCATCGCCGGCCGTTCCGTCAGGCCGGCCCGCTCCATCGCCATTTCCAGGATATCTTCACCCTTCAACTGCGCGGTCACCGGCGTTTCCGAAACCCTGTTGCCGAAACGCGCCTTCAACGCTTCGGCGACTTCCTTCGTCGTCGCGACGAGATCGCGGACCCGCTGCGGGTCGTACTGCGCCAGGGAATGAACGACCGCCGGATACAGCATCGGCCGCGCCTCTACGCCGAGTTCGAAAGCCGTCGCACGGATTATTCCAACAAGGCCAGCGTCGCCCGCGAGGAGCCCGAGACGAGGGCCAATCGTCCCGTACTTGTCGAGCCCGGTCGACGCGATATCGACGTCGAATTCGAGCGACTTCGGTTGATCGAACACGGCTGGGCCAACGCGCGCGCCACCGGCATCGTCGACGAGGATTCGCGCGCCGGCCGCACGGGCCATTTCAATAATCTTTTCGATATCGCGCACCGGCATGATCTCATAACTGACCGCTAGCCGGGTAAGGGCGACGACGGACACGGTTTCGCCCGCCGCACGGGCGGCGTCCAAAGCTTCGCCGAATGCCGAGACGCCTACCGTGTCGACGAACTTCGCACCGGCCCGCTTCGTCGCCCGAATGACACAGGGATGACTATAGGTCGGCGACGCACCGATCACCGTATCGCCAGGCGCCGCCATTTCCAGCATGGCGGTCAAAACGGCCGCTGTCTGGCGGTTGAACATCATCATGTCATGCCGGTCCGGAACGCCGCCCATATGCTCCAAGCCGAGGCCGCGCAGCCGGTCGTTCAGCAGCGCCGGCGCGATCTCGTCGTCGAGCGGCGTGGCCTCGCCCGGCGGCATCTCGAACCGGCGTTCCAAACCGCTAAAATTGAAGACGGCGCCCGGAGACTCCGCGTCGATCCGGCTTCGTATCATCGACCAGGCGTGGCCCAGCTTTCGAAGATCGTCCGCGGTACTGCCGATGAAATCTCCCCGCGCATAAGGAACGTCGGGTGCGTGCGGATTGCCGAACCGATCCTGATGTATATCGCTCATGAGACCTCCACATCCCGCTGTTTTGCCGCCTATTCAGTTAAGCGCGAAACGGGATCGCGAAAAAGCGATTAATCATGCATCGATGAACCGGTCGAAATAGGCGCGGTAGGTTTGCGATTTCGGCTTGTCCCGGTCTTCCGGCAGAACATAGGTGATCGAGCTTTTGCCTTCCAACGCCCGGGGCAGGATCGAGACTCGGATGAAACGGGTCTCGCGATCCGCGTCGGCTTGCGCAAAAACGGGCACCGGCCCTGCTTCGAACCACGGTTCGCCGGGGCCGTAATGGTTCGAACCGCCGTCGCTGTCGATCCGGATCGTCCCCTTCTGAAGACAGCGGATTCCCGGCCCTTTATGGGTGTGTGTAAACGCACACCCGCCCGGCGGAAACGCCACGCTGTCACAGCGCATCATCATTCCGCCATCGCTCGGGAGCGTTTTCAAAGGCGAATCGAGAAGCAAGACCGACACGACATTCGGCGGCAAAAGCGGTTTGTCCGCGCGCGGCGCAAACTCACACCGCCAGAACGTCGCCCGCGTGCCCTCGACCTTCGCGACACCGTCCCCGAACCACGCATCGTCCTCCGTGACGGCCGCGCCGTTTAAACGCGCCGCACCGGATCGTACATAGATCGTCCTTAGGCCGGCCGGAAGCGAAACCGGGCCGTCGCCTGGCCCTATTTCGTCCCGGTAGAAGCGCAGCGTGTAGCCGGTCACAGCACCGCTTCGGCGATGGCCTGCATCGATTGGCGGGTCGGGCGGCGGATCACCATCGTGTCGACTTGGCCTTTCGCTCCAGCATCCTTCCAGACGCCGACCCGCTCGACGATGCGTTCCTTCGGGCCGACCAGGGCTACGGCGTCGACCAGCTCGTTCGGCACCGCCGCTTCCGCTTCGGCGCGCCGGCCGGCCAGGAAATGGTCCTGGATCTCCACCGCCGCGGCCTCGAAGCCCAGCTTCTTGGCGTAATCGTTGTAGTAGTTCTTGTCGCGCGCGCCCATGCCACCGATATAGAGCGCCATTTCCCGTTTAACCGGCGCACGGCAGGCCTCGATATCGTCGCCGACCTCTACCGCGACGAAGGGCGAGACCTTGTAGTCCGCCAGGCCTTTGCCGTTTCCGGCCTTTGCAAAACCTTCGCTCAACGGTTCTTCGAGAATATCGAAACGGGTCGGATCCATGTAGATCGGGAATCCGCCATCCGCCAGCTCGCCGCTGGCCCGCAGACCGGCAGGGGTGATCGCGGCGGTATAGATCTTCATCGACGGATCGCCATGCATGATGCTCTTCAACGGCTTGCCGAGCCCCGTCGACCCTTCGCCGTGGAACGGTATCTGGTAGTGCCGGCCGTCATGTTTGAGCGGCGCTTCCCGGTTCAGAATATTGCGGATGATCTCGATGTACTCCCGCGTGCGGCCGATCGGCCGGCCGAAGGGTTCGCCGTGCCAACCCTCGATGACCTGCGGCCCGGACGGCCCGATGCCCAGGATGAAGCGCCCGCCGGACAGGTCGTGTAGGGTCATGGCCGTCATCGCCGCCATCGATGGCGTGCGCGCCGACATCTGAATGATCGCCGTGCCGACCTTGAGCTTGGTCGTATTCGCCAGGATCCATGTCGCCGGAGTGATCGCATCGTTGCCCCAGGCTTCGGAGGTCCAGGCGGAATCGAATCCAAGATCTTCCGCCTCGCGGACCAGGTCCATGTCGATCTTGAAGTGGCCGCTGAATTTACCGGGAAGCAGGCCGAGTTTCATGAGCGTATTCTCCTATCGAAGTCCGTTATTTGGACTCAGCCTAACTGCTTACACGCGTCCATGAAATGAGTGAAATCGACCCTGCCTCTAATCACACCTGATCGGATGGCAGAACAGCACCGCAATGCGGGCAGCGTTCCGGATCCTCCTTTTTGGCGGCTTCCGACCGGACGATGTCGGAGGCGATGTCCTCGCTGAGACCGAGTTCGGTTCGCGCCTCCTCAAGCGCGGCGGCCGTATCCTCGGAGACACGCCCTTCCGCCATCGCCTCGTCGACCCGTTCCCTGTAAAGCCGGCGGCTTCGGCGGATCTGTTCGGCGAAACCGGCGGCCAAAATTCCCGCCGGAAAGGCGACCATGCCGATGCCTATCAGCGAGATGAAGCCGCCCAAAATTTTCCCCAAGGTGGTCACCGGAACGACGTCGCCGTAACCGACCGTCGTAAGCGTGGACACCGTCCACCACATGGCCGCCGGAACGCTGCTGAATACTTCGGGTTGCGCTCGGTGCTCTACGACGAACATACCGCCCGACGCCAGCACCATGATAATGCACAGCAAGAACAGCGCGGCGCCGATGATCTGCGCCTCGTCGCGCAAGACGCGATAGAGCAAATTCAGGGCCGACCAGTATCGCGTCAGCTTGAACAACCGAAGCAGGCGGAACAAACGCAACCACCGGAGATCGACGGCGAACAAAAAAGCCAGATACGCCGGTGCGATGGCGATGAGATCGATCAGCGCCAGCGGGGAAACCATGTAGCGGAGTCTCGTCCGCAACGGCGCGCGGTTCTGTGCTGCCGGATCATCGACGCAGACCCATATGCGGGCCAGGTACTCGACGGTGAAAACGACGATCGAAACGGTTTCGAGAATATCAAAATGTAATCCGAATTGCGCATAGACGGAACCAACGGTTTCAACGATTGCCGCGACCACATTCAAGGATATCAGTGCGATCAGGAACACATCCACCGCCCGCCCCAACGGTGTAGGCGGTTGGGCATTTTCCAGCATCCGAAAAAGACGCATTCTCATGGTCATCGCTCCGTAAATTGGGCAACTGGCCGAAACGAAAATGGGCCGCAGGTTGCGCTGCGGCCCATTAACTCATACATGGCGGAACCGGTCAGTGAACGTCGGCCCAGACGCGTTTCTTAACCGCTACCAAGAGCGCGGTGAAAACGATCAGGAAAATCATGACCTTCAGGCCCATCTCCTTTCGCGCTTCCATATTCGGTTCGGACGTCCAGGCGAGGAAGGTTACGATGTCCTCCGCCTGCTGCGCGACGGTCGCCTTGGTTCCGTCCGTATATTCAACACCGTCTTCGGAGAGCGGCGGCGCCATCGCGATCTGATGCCCGGGGAAAACTTTGTTGTAGTTCATGTCTTCCATCACCGTGACGCCTTCCGGCGCATCGCCGAATCCGGTCAACAGTGCGTAAAGATAGTTTGGACCGCCGATCCGCGCCTCGACCATCAGTGACAGGTCCGGCGGCATGGCGCCGTTATTGCCGGCGCGCGCCGCGTTGTCGTTCGGGAACGGCTTGACGAAGCGGTCCGACGGCAGCGCCGGGCGCATTTTTATTTCGCCTTCATCGTCCGGTTCGGCCGGCACCTCGGCCTCAGCCGCGAATGCCTTGATCTGCGCCGGTGTATAACCCAAGTCGGCCAGGTTGCGATAGTAGATCAGGTTCAAGCTGTGGCAGCCCGAGCAGCCCTCCATGTAGATCTGCAACCCGCGCTGCATCGCAGCCCGGTCATAGGTCCCGAACAGGCCCTCGAACGACCAATCGCGTTTGGGGATTTCGACGCCTCCGGCTGCCAAGGCCGGGCCCGCCAGCGCCATCATGACGGCTGCAGCCGCGCTTATCATCGCTTTTCGCATTACGATTTCTCCATCTTGGCAGCCGCGGCCCCCGCGGAGGTTCCTCCCCCGCCGCCGGTAACAGGCTCGGCGATACTCGCCGGTAACGGCAAGGGCGTTTCGATTTTCCCGAGTACCGGTATCACGATGATGAAGTGAATGAAGTAGTAGAACGTCCCGATCTGGCCGACGATCAGGGCAATACCCTCCGGCGGTTGCGAACCGACCCAGCCCAGCGCGAGGCAGTCGATGAAGAATATCCAGAAGACGTATTTGTAAATTGGCCGGTACTTCGCGCTGCGCACCTTGGCGGTGTCCAGCCACGGCAGGACGAACAAGATGAGGATCGACCCGAACATCAGGATGACGCCCATCAGCTTCGCCGGGATAAACAGAACATCGAAGGTGATCGAACGCAGAATCGCGTAGAACGGCAAGAAGTACCATTCCGGTACGATATGGGCCGGCGTCACCAGCGGGTTCGCTTCTATATAGTTGTCCGGTTCGCCGAAGAAGTTCGGCGCGAAGAACACGAAGAAGGCGAAGAAGATGAGGAAGAAGCCCGTCCCGACCGCGTCCTTGGCGGTAAAATACGGGTGGAACGGTATGGAGTCCTGCGGCCCCTTCATCTCGATCCCGTCCGGATTGTTCGACTTCGTGATGTGCAGCGCGACGACATGCATGCCGACGACCCCGAAGAGCACGAACGGCAACAGATAATGCAGCGAATAAAAGCGGTTCAGGGTCGCGTTGTCGACGGCGAAACCGCCCCACAGCAAGGTCACGATCCAGTCGCCGATATAGGGAATGGCGGAGAACAGGTTGGTGATGACCGTGGCGCCCCAGTAGCTCATCTGCCCCCAAGGCAGCACATAGCCCATGAAAGCGTTTGCCATCATCAGCAACAGGATGACGACGCCCAGCATCCACAGCAACTCGCGGGGCGCCTTGTATGACCCGTAATAGAGACCGCGGAACATGTGGATATAGACGACGATGAAGAACATCGACCCGCCGTTCATATGGATATAGCGGAGAAGCCAACCGTAATTGACGTCCCGCATGATCCGCTCGACGCTGTTGAAGGCGTGGTCGACATGCGGCGTGTATTGCATCGCCAGCACAATACCGGTTACGACCATGACGATCAGAATGATCGACGCCAGCGCCCCGAAATTCCAGAAATAGTTCAGGTTCTTCGGCATCGGGAACTGACCATACTCATGGTCCAAGTAGGTAAAGACCGGCAGGCGCTCATCGACCCACCGGATCACCGGATTCTTCCACTGCGGCGCAGTATTCATCGACGCCCCCTACCCAATAAGAATTGTTTTGTCATCGACGAATTTATACGGCGGCACCGGTAAATTCGTCGGCGCCGGCCCCTTGCGGATACGGCCCGAGGTATCGTAGTGCGAGCCGTGGCACGGGCAGAACCAGCCGCCGAATTCGCCTTTCGGATCGGTGCCCTTCTGGCCCAATGGGATACAACCCAAATGGGTGCAAAGGCCAATCATTACCAGCCACACGGGCTTCTGAACGCGATCACCGTCTTTCTCCGGGTCGCGAAGGTCCACCGCGTCATCCTTTTCGGCTTCGGCGACTTCGGCTCCTGTCCGGCGCCTGATGAAGACCGGCTTGCCTTGCCAGACGACCGTGATCGACTGCCCTTCTTCGATTGGATCCAGGTTCACCTCGATCGTCGACAGCGCCAGTACTTCCGCGGAGGGGTTCATGGAATGGACCATTGGCCAGACAAAGCAGGCCGTGCCCACAACGCCCATACCGCCGGCCGCGAGCACTAGAAAATCGCGTCGCCCGGCGTCTTCGTCACCCGTATCGGGTGGCGTCGCAGTATCTGCCATTACTTACCCCCTCAGTCGCGCTTGGCCTCGTCGAAACGAGGAAACCGGCGCATCATAACCCAGCCTACTCCCGAAACAATAACCTTGCGTTAAGGCATTGCTGGCCCCACCCGGCCCGTTCTACGAGAATATTCGTCGCGAGAAAGCCAGGTAAATCCGCAGTTAAATCAGACGCGAAGGTGTGACCGGTCGGCTCGCTATCGTATAATGCGATTCGGGCGGCTTGCAAAGGCGTGAACGCGAAATTCGAGGAATATTACGGGCGATTCATGCGCTTAGCTCTCTTTCAACCCGATATTCCGCAAAACACCGGCGCGATCCTCCGACTCGCCGCCGGAACCGGCGTGGGCCTCGACGTCATCGAACCATGCGGCTTCGTGTGGTCCGAGCCACGCATGCGGCGCGCGGGAATGGATTATATCGACCTCGCGTCCGTGACACGCCATGCGTCCTGGCAAGCTTTCAAGGAATCCAAACCGGCGCGAATCGTCCTGCTGACGACTCAAGCGTCGATGTCCTTCACCAACTTTTTTTTCGAACCGACCGACACCCTGTTGCTCGGCCGCGAAACTGCCGGTGTTCCGCGTGACGTTCACGAGGAAGCCGGGGCCCGCCTCGTGATTCCGATGACACGGCAAGCGCGCTCGTTCAATGTTGCGCTCGCAGCGGCAATGGTATTGGGTGAAGCGCTTCGGCAAACCGGCGGATTTCCCACACGACAACAAGACGAAACGGCCGACGATGGATATGGACGCTAAGAAGGAAGAGGCGCAAACTTGGTTCAGGACGCTGCGGGACACGATTTGCGCCGAGTTCGAGGCGATAGAGGATACCGGTCCCGCTGACGGCGAGCCTGGCCGCTTCGAACGCAGCCGATGGCAGCGCCCGACGGAAGATGGCAGCGACGGCGGCGGCGGCGAGATGTCCGTGATGCGCGGTCGCGTCTTCGAGAAAGTCGGCGTCAACATCTCCACCGTGACCGGCGTCTTTTCCGAACAGTTCCGCAACGAAATCAAGGGGGCGGCCGGCGACGGACGGTTCTGGGCATCGGGCGTTTCCCTGGTCGCCCACATGTGTTCGCCCCGCGTGCCGGCGGCTCATATGAACACCCGCATGATCGTCACGTCGAAACAATGGTTCGGCGGCGGAGCCGACCTGACGCCGATGACCCCGGTAGACGAGGATACCGAAACGTTCCACGCCGGCATGCGCGGCGCCTGCGACCGGGCCGACGAGAGCTACTATCCGAAATTCAAGAAGTGGTGCGACGAGTACTTTTATCTGAAGCACCGCGAGGAAGCGCGCGGCGTCGGCGGCATATTCTTCGACGATCTCAACAGCGGAGACTGGAAGGCGGATTTCGCGTTCGTCCGCGATGTCGGGACCTCCTACCTGGAGACCTACGCCGCCATCGTCCGCCGGCGGATGGGCGAATCCTGGACCGAGGCGGAACGCGCACACCAGCTCGTGCGGCGCGGCCGCTATGTCGAGTTCAATTTACTGTTCGACCGGGGGACGCGGTTCGGCATCATGACGGGCGGCAATCCGGAAGCCATTCTGATGTCCCTCCCACCGGAAGTGCGGTGGCCCTAACGGAGAAATTAACGATGCATCTTTTCAAATCGATACGGATGGCCGTTTGTGCCCTGTTCCTGGCGACGGGAATGGCGCATGCACAAGACCTGACGCCGGCCCATTTCTTCGGAACCTTCCAGGGCAGCGGCTTCGCGGAAGACAAGGACAGCATCTATTTCGGCACGACGGTCCGCGATCTCGACATCGTCATCGCGCCGAGCGGCGGCGGTTTCAACGTCACCTGGACGACGATCATCCGTGGTGGCGGCGACCCCTCAAAGCCAAACGTACGGCGCAAAACGCAGACAGCCAGTTTTTCGCGGACCGAACAGCCGAACGTATTCCGCGGCGCGCCTTCGGGCGATCCGCTGTCCGGCAACCCCTATATCTGGGCCAAGATCGAAGGCAACACGATGACCGTGTTCATCCTGACCATCAGCAAGAGCGGCGCCTATAACATGCAAAGCTATGCGCGGACGCTATCCGGATACGGCATGGACCTTGTCTTTTCCCGCATCCGCGACGGCGAGCCGGTGCGCAGCGCCCGCGCCAAGCTGACCAAGGCGTCGAACTGAAGCGGCCGGCGGTTTGATTTAGGTCATCGCCCGACCACGCCGCCCTACGCTTGAATAAGGACAGCTTTAGTCAATTCGAGCGAAAGAGGAAGGTCGGAAAGTGACAATAAGAGTGATTTTCGCGCCGCTGACGGGCCGTGTATCCGACGAATCCGTTCTGGCGGCGGCCCGCGGCATGGCTAGGCGTTTGGGCGCCCATATCGAAGTCGTCTCCACGCGGATCGACCCGCGCGACGCGATTCCCTATCTAGGCGAAGGCATTTCGGGCGCGCTGGTCGAGGAATTCATCGCGCAGGCGGAAGCGGAGGCCGGCGATCTGGCGCGCCGGGCGCGCGACGATTTCGACGATTGGCGCGACAAGGCTGGGTTCGTCTTCGCGGAATCGCCTGCCGACGCCGACGCCATACGCGGGTTGGAGGACGATCGTCCGAGCTGCTCCTGGCGCGAAGTCGTCGGCGCATCGAGCCAAACCGCCGCCGGCTACGGCCGGCTCGCGGACCTGATCATCGCGCCGCGCGGCGACCTCGAAGACGACGTCGAGAACGAAGCCGCCTTCGAAACCGCGCTGCTCCATAGCGGACGGCCATTGCTGCTCGCGCCGCCGACGCCACAGGAGGATTTCGGCGATCGCATCGCCATCGCTTGGGACGGCAGCGCCGAAGCGGCGCGCGCCGTCGGCGCCGCGCTGCCATTACTCGCCGCGGCCGATACGGTCACCGCGATTTCAGTGGCGGAAGACAGCAAGGCCGAAGCGCCCCTGGAAGAGCTGGCCCGTTACCTGTCCTGGCACGGGATAAAGGCCGACACCCGTAATGTCGCGCAAGGTTCGATCACCGTCGGGGAAGCGCTCCTGGGCGCGGTGCGGCACGATTCGGCCGACTTACTGGTCATGGGAGCCTACAGCCATAACCGCTTCCGCGAACTCGTCTTCGGCGGCGCGACCCGCTACATGCTGGACGTCAGCGCCATGCCGGTCTTGATGACCCACTAGTGTGATGATTCTGAAGTTCGTCGCATTGAATGCGACGAAATTTGGGATCTGAATCACACTAGAATCAAATAGTTAGTGTGCTGATTCACGCGAAATTCAATCCCATGAATTTCACGATCAGGACACTAGAGCCTTTCACGGCTATACGGAAGCACTGAGACGTCGCCTGCGTGCTGCTGG
>CAYLTU010000214.1:3738-10290 GCA_964386465.1 uncultured Rhodospirillaceae bacterium | reverse complement strand
AGAGCGATTCGTTTTTCGGTTCCCATACTCTTCCCCTCCTGAAAACGCGAGCTTAGCGGTGGTTTGGTTGCCGGTTCAACCACGCGGTGGGCGGGTTGGTGTCCGCGACAGGATGTAGACCGGAATCAGACCGCAGACGCTTGCGATGCTAAGCGCCGTGAATGCGTCCTGGAACCCGGCCGTGTTCGCCTGCGCATAGATGACTTGTCCCAAATAGTGGAGCGCGCCGGGATATTCCAAAGCGCTGGCGACGCCGGCCTCCGAAAGCAGGTGCCGCACCACACCGAGGTATGCCTGGCTGGTCGGGCTGGCCGCGGTCTGGGTCGCCGTCAGGGCATCGCTATGGAACGGCACCCGGGTTTCCAGGAACGCAACGACGATATTGAGCGAGAACGCGGCGCCGAGCATGCGGATGAAGCTCACCGCGCCGGAACCCTGATTGACCTGGTCGCTGGGCAACGACTTCAGTGCCGCCGCGTTGGTTACCGGCGTGGTGAAAGCGATGCCGAAGCGAATGAAGAGAGTGATCGCGACGAAGGTCCAGAACGGCGTGTTGACGTCGGTGCCGGACAGCAGGAAGAAGCCGGCCGCGAATGCGCCGAGACCGAGGCAGAGCAGGGTTTGCGCCGAAACCGTATCGGAAACGCGTCCCGCGATGGGAAACAGGATCAATAGCGAGAGGCCGCCCGGCATCAGCAGCAACCCGGCGCGCAACGGTGTATAGCCTTGAACCTGCTGTACGAAGACTGGAATGATGAAGGTCGAGGTTAGGAATACGCCGCCTGCGAAGAAGGAGATGACCGAAGCGGAGGTAAACCGCAAATTGAGAAACAGTTTCATGTTCAGCAGCGGGTCGGGGATATGTACTTCCCAGGCTATGAAGCCGAATGCCGCGGCGCTGCCGCACAGGAACAGCAGGACAACCTTATCGGAGGCCCAACCGTCACGCGTTCCGCTGCTCAATGCGAGCAGCAGGGTGAACAGGGCGACGCACATCAGGGCAAAGCCGGTGACGTCGAAGGGCGGGATCCGTGCCGGCATTTTCCGGCTGGGCAGGAATACCAGTCCCAAAGCCAAGGCGACCATCGTACTCGGTACGGTCAGGAAGAAGGCGTAACGCCAGTTGAACCACTCGATCGCGAAGCCGCCCAGGGTCGGGCCCATCGCCGGTGCGAAAACGATGCCCATGGCGAAAAAACCCATGGCGCTACCGCGGCGGGCCGGCGGAAAGATTTTGAAGACGATCGCCATCGCCAGCGGCTGAATGATACCGGCGGTCAGGCCCTGCAAAAGCCGCCCGGCGGTCAAGGTTTCGGCATTTGGGGCGAGACCGGACATCCCGACACCCAAAAGGAACAAACAGAGCGACGTGAAATAGGTCGCCCGCTCGCCGAATATGGATACCAGCCAAGCCTGCAGAAGCATGCCCGCCGTCATGGCGGCGAAGAACCCCGAAGAGAGCCATTGCGCCTCGTCCCGTCCGATGCCGAACGCCCCCATGATGTCCGGAAAGGCGACATTGACCGTGGTCTGCGACAGAACCATCGTCATCGCGCCGAGCATGCACGTTGCGGACGCCAGCCATCGATAGGCCGGACCATAGCGCTCGAACAGGTCGTCAATGCTTTCGACGGCCAAGGCTTCCGTCTTTCGATCAGCGTTGCGGGGCGGGCGCCGGAATCGGACGCCGGAACCGTTAATCTCTTTGAGTACGGGCTCGCGCGCAACGCGAAAACCGCTCGGCGCTTACTCGGCTGAAAGCCTTGCCTAACATGAAACAGGGTATGTGAGTATAGGGACGCGCCGAAATGTCCCGGCGGGATTGATCCGGGGCGGATGCGTAAATTCGACGCTAAGGTCGCTTTTCGGCGTTATACGACCAAATTGACGATGGATCCGCGCAATACCTCTGCTATTGCCGCGTTCCCTGCCTGTAAGGCGGTTGCACCCACCGATTCCTCGGATGCGGTTGATTCCGGCCGCTGATCGTCGCGGTTTTCGGTTTGGCCGCTGCCAACGGACCGTAATGCCGGAGCCGGAGGCGTGCTTCTGATTGGTGCGGTTAAAGTTTCTAATGCCATAACAAATAATTAGGTTATAAAATTAAAGTTGACTATGAGGCTTCTGCTTGAAATTAATCAATTAGTCCGTTGACCGTGACGTCACCGCCATCTTCACTATCGAAATCAATAGACACGTCCGCGTCAGGCGTCAGGTTGAGTTTAACCAGGTTCTTGTTGATGGCACGTTCGATGTCTGCGTCGGTGATCGTCATGGGTTTCTCTTTCCGCTCGGTCATTGTTCGCGTCCGTTATTTGAAGCAATCCTAACGGGATCCGGGCCGCGTCGCAGTGACGCCCGTCACGTCCTTGAAATTTTGTGAAATTCGATAAATTCGAGCGACTTACAGGAATTTTGCACACGCGGCCCGTTTGATATGCTAAATACGCGCGGTATCGTTACGAGGGGTGCGAGCATGCTTAGGATTTTGACCGTTCTTGTTGCCGGTCTTCTGGTCACGGGTTGCCTTCTGCAGACAAAGGCGTTGCGGCCGACCGAGAACGGCGTCTGGATCGGCGTGAAGGACACGTCCTACGACAAGTTCTGGAAAGCGGCCAACACGGTGATGGCGCGGCGTTTCAAGGTGACCAAGCCCGACCCCGAAATGGGCACGATCGTCGGTCAGGACGGCAAGTACGAGCTCACATATACCGAAAAGGTAAAGTTCTTCGTCTGGCCGACCGAGAGCAGCGACTCCGGATATTCGGTCGATGTCGACGCCTTTCAGGGCCGCAAATGGTTCAGAAGCGATAATGAGGACTGGAAAAAAACCATTATCCAGGATTTGAAAAAGGAACTCGGCCAGTCTTGAGCGGCCGCCCGCCCATACGGGCTCTGAGTCATTCCAGCGTCTAGTTCTGCGCGCAAAGCGCCTTGGCGATCTCGCCGCCCGCGAGTCGGTGGCCGGTTTCGTTCCAGTGTCCCGTGCCGAGTCGCGTATTGTCGAATCCGTGCAAGTATTCGCCACTGCTCTCCGCGTGCCGTCGCAGGGGCGCAACCAGGCTGATCGCCGGAATACCGGCCCGGCGGGCGAAGGCGTCGATACGGCGGTCCGGATAGTCTAGATCCTCGACCCCCAGCGCTTTCGCGAAGTCGCGGCGCAGCGCCGCGTCCGGATAGACCTGTACCGGCGCGGTCAGATTGACGATCTGAAAATCCGCGCCGGATATTTTCGCCTCGTCGCGCATCGTTAGCAACAGCGCTTCCGTGGTCGCCCAGGCGCGCCGCCATTCCGGCGTCGAGGGTACCTTGAAAATCGCGTAATCGCGGCTCGACGGGTCGAACACGGCGTCTGCCTGGCCCGTGTCGCCGCGCAGGACGTTCCGTAGGCGGGTGAAGAATTCGCGGACCAGCTGGAACAGGCGCGAGGCGTTTATCGCCGTGTTGAGGGCGCCGCGCCACAGCATTTTGGTCCGGAAACGGTCGGAACGCGTGTTGCCGTCGTCCAGTTCCAGCCTGCCGTTCTTGAGGACGAAATAGACCCGGTCCTCGTGGCCGTCGAGCGCCGGTTCGTTGTTCCAGACGTCGTTGCCGGTGAAGAAGGCGAGCAGGACGAGGTCCGGCCGGTATTTCAGGGCGTTGTGGCGCAGGGTCAGGAGCTGCTGCGCCGTGCCGTAGCCGGAGACGCTGAAGCTCATGACCTCGACCGGAGCGCCGCGGCAGGCGGCCAGTTCGCGTTCCAGAACCGACCAGTATGTTTTTTTCAGGGGCACCGCGAGCGCCTCGCTCATGGAATCGCCGATTACGGCGATCCGGTAGGTCCCCGGCGGCTTCTCGAGGGCGTGCTCGCGGTCGCGGAAGCCTTCGCTGTTGTTTTCGATCGGCGCTTCGCCTTCGGTCATCCACACGCCGGAGACGCCTGGCTGCGGCGACCAGCCGCGCAGCGTCTCCAGGCGGTGGAAGATGGGATAGGCGATGCCGGCGAGGCGCAGGCCGGCTTCCGCGACGAGGCCGGCGAACAGGCAGCTGACGGCGATCAGCGCGATCTCGCGGCGTCCGGGCATCAGGCGCTGTCGGGTTCTTGCTTGAAACGGTCGAGCCATTCGGCGTTGATCGTATCGGCCTGCCGCTCGAGCGTCGGCAGGTCGACGGGCGTCACCGGGCTTTTGGGCAGGTCCGCGCGCGCGATCACGTCTTGCGCGACCCCCTCGGGATCGGCGGCGAGCGTGTCGTAGTCGACCTTGATCGGCGTGACGTTTTGGCGTTTGAACAATTCCTGCCAACCGCTGCGCTGGTCGGCCAGATGCCGGATGCACCAGCGGATGAGGTCCGGGTCATAGACCGGCGCAGTCTTGGGTGTCTGGTTCAGCGAGTTCCACTGGCCCGTCTGCAGCGCGCGGGCCTGCGAGACCGCCTGCGCCAGATGGTCGCGGCGCTCGATCGCGATGGCCCGCATCTGCCGGAAGCGGTGCAGGATTCCGGATATCTGCATGAACTGAACATGGTCGTAATGCGCCTTGAACCCGAAGACGCCGTTCGCGGTCGTCCGCCGCGGCAGCAGCAGGGAAACGTATTCCTCGTAGGTATCCGGCTTGAGCCGGACGACGAGGCGCAGGAAGGTGCTGTAAAAACCGAAATATTCCGCCGGCGCGCCCATGATCCCGCTCGCCCAGAGATGCCGCGCCAGCAGGGTGCCGCCGGCGCGCGGGGTCGAGGCGATCATGTAGACATGCTGCGGGGCGGTCTCTTCCGCGAAGTCGTAGGCCTGGTCTTCGAAGCCGGGCGGAGCCTTGTGGGTCTGGGTCGCCATCGACCGCACCAGATACCGCCTTTCTACCCTCAAGGGAAGGGCGTTTCGCGGTTCGCGGCTTTGTAAGCTTGTATATTGTAGGCTTGTTTATTGTAAGCACGGCATCTATAACGGGGGTTATGGTTCAGACCTCCCTCGACCAGCTGCTCGGCTTCCTGCTGAACGACGTTTCGCGCCTGATGCGGACCCATTTCGATGCCCGCGCGCGCCATCTCGGCCTGACCCGCCCGCAATGGCGCGTGCTGGTCTTCCTGGCCCGCAGCGAGGGCATCAACCAGTCCGGCCTGGCCGACATCATCGAGGTCGAGCGCATGAGCATGGGCCGCATGATCGACCGGCTGGAGGCGGCCGGCCTGGTCGAGCGCCGCCCGGACGCGAGCGACCGCAGGGTGCACCGGCTCTACCTCAGCCAAAAGGCCCGCCCGATCCTGGACGAGATGGTCGTGCTGGCCAACCAGGTGCAGGACGAGGCGCTGAAGGGCCTGACCGACGCCGACCGAGAGCAGTTGAAATCCATCCTCACCGTAATCAAGAACAATCTTATCGCCCGGCAATCGGCCAACGACACGGGGAGTGTGTTGGCGCAGGCGGGAGGAGACGATGACTGACAATTCCGAGACAGCCGACTCCGGAGAGGCCGAAACGCTTCCCGCCGCGGCCGAGACCGCGCAAAGCCCGGACACGCCGCGCCCGCCGCCGGTGCGCCGCCAGCGCCGCTTCACCCGCTTCGTGGTGCGCATGGTGCTGATGGTGTTCGTGCCCGGCGCGGCGGCCCTGGTCGGCGCCTATTACTACGTCGCCAGCCAGCGCTACGTGACCAGCGAGAACGCCTACGTCAAGGCCGACAAGGTGACGATCGCCTCGGAGGTGTCGGGCAAGGTGCTGGCCGTGGAGGTGCGCGAGCACGACACGGTGGAGGCCGGCCAGCTGCTGTTCCGCCTCGACGACGAGCCCTACCGCATCGCGCTGGATCACGCCGCGGCCGAGCGCGACAGCACCCGCGCGGAGATCGAATCGCGCCGCGCCGCCTACCGGGTCAAGGTCGCCGAGCTCAAGCTCGCGCGCGACGACAGGGCCTATTTCGACGACACCTTCAAGCGCCGCGCCAGCCTGTTGAAACGCGGCAATGTCAGCCGCGAGCGCTACGACCAGGCGCGCCGCAACGCCGCCGCGGCGAAGCAGAAGATCGCCATCCTGAAGAGCGAGGTAAGCCAGATCCTCACCGGCCTCAAGGGCAAGCCCAACCTGAAGGCCGAGGATCACCCCAAGTTCCTGCAGGCCCAGGCCGCCTACGACCGCCGCCTGCTCGACATGCAGCGCACCCAGGTCTACGCGCCCACGACGGGCCGGATCAGCAAGATCGAGCTCGAGCCGGGTGAGTTCGTCAAGGCCGAGGCGCCGCTGTTCGCGGTCATCTCCGACCAGGACGTCTGGATCGAGGCGAACCTGAAGGAAACCCAGCTCACCCACGTCGAACTCGGCCAGGCGGTCGCGGTCGAGATCGACGCCTATCCCGACGTGATCTGGCAGGCCACGGTGCAGTCGATCAGCCCCGCCACGGGCGCCGAATTCGCCATCCTGCCGCCGCAGAACGCGACCGGCAACTGGATCAAGGTGGTCCAGCGCCTGCCGCTCCGCCTCGTCTTCGCCGACCCCAAGGGCGGTCCCACCCTGCGCGCCGGCATGAGCGCGGTGATCGAAATCGACACCGAACACGAGGCCAGCCTGCCGGGGTTCGTGAA
>CAYLTU010000214.1:0-3638 GCA_964386465.1 uncultured Rhodospirillaceae bacterium | reverse complement strand
TGACCGAGGCGGCGGAATGCCTGCTCAACGACGAGGCGGCGGTGGCCAAGACGCTGCTGCGCGACTACGTCAACGCGACGATGGGGTTCGGTGAACTCGCCGCGCTGACCGGCAAGAAACCCGCGAGCCTCATGCGCATGCTCAGCGCCAAGGGCAACCCGAGTCTGGGCAACATCGCCAAGGTCATCGACACGCTTCGCCGGCACGAAGGGGTGGAGTTGCGGGTGAATGCGGCGTGAAAGTGACGAGGCGCGATGGTAGCGGATCGACCAGCGCGTGCCGGCAAGTTATGGTAGCGCGATAAATATGTCGATGTAGCAACTGAAAGCGGTGGAATCGCGTGGCGATCAATCTTGTCATCGCCGTGACGGACGGGGGCTGGTTCGAAACGCTGCGCCGCATGCCCGACATCAGTGAGGTCAATTTCTGGGCGCCGTCCGCCGCGAACTTCCGGGCGCTCCAGGCGGGCGAGCTGTTCCTGTTCAAGCTGCACGCGCCCATTAACATGATTGTCGGCGGCGGCATCTTCGCCTACGCCAACGCGCTGCCCTGGACGCTCGCCTGGGAGGCTTTCGGGGAAATGAATGGGGCGCAATCGGCGGAAGAAATGCGCGCGCGTATCCAGAAATACCGCAAGGCCGACCCGGACGACCGCAGCAACTTCTCCATCGGTTGCCGCATCCTGACGCAGCCCTTCTTCTTCGAGGAGCGGGATTGGTTTCCGCCGCCGCGAAGCTGGTCGCCGAACATCGTCAAGTTCAAGACCTACGACACCGGCGATGCGGAAGGGATGGCCTTGTGGGACGCCGTGAACGACCGCTTGAATCGCCTGCAAGCCCCAGGTCTTTCAGAGTCGGCGGAGCGGTTCGGCGAACCGCGCCTGATCCGCCCGCGCTTGGGGCAGGGAGCGTTCCGTGTTCTGGTGACGGATATTTATGAGCGGCGCTGTGCGGTGACACGGGAGCGCACCTTGCCGGCACTGGAGGCGGCGCATATTCGCCCCTACAGTCTCGGCGGCGCACACGAAGCGCCGAACGGGCTCCTGTTACGCCGTGATATCCATAGCCTGTTCGACGCTGGCTACGTGACCGTGACACCGGATCTGCATTTCGAAGTCAGTCGCCGCATTAAGGAGGAATTTGAGAACGGCAGGGATTATTACGCTCTCCACGGCAGGCCTGTTATTACGCCCAGTGACGAAGGGCAGCGGCCCGATCCCAGTGCGCTGACATGGCACAACGAGATCTGTTATAGGGAGTAGTTGGAAAATTCGCCCACTCACCCCCCCACCACCACCGGAAACGTGTCGCAATCCATCGCGTCCCCCGCCCGCAGCGTCACCTCCGGGAACGGCGGCGACATCTCGCCTTCGCGCACGGCATACCTGGCGTCGTCGCCGGTGAAGCGGGCGGCGAAGGCGCGGCGGCGGGCGGTTTGGCTGGGGTTGCCAGGGGCGCCCGTGCACGGTCAGGAAGGGGAAGGCGATGGCGTCGCCCGGTTTCAGCGCCCAGCGCAGCAGGCGGTGGTCCTTGCGCGCGGCGTCGATGTCGGGGACATTTTCGTAGCCTTCGTCCTCGCGCTCGTATGGCACGCCGACGAACTCGACGCAGGTTTCTTCGGGCACCGGGTCGAGCGGCACCCACGGCGAGCAGTTGTCGCGCCCGTCGACGCGGTAATAGGGCTGGCCACGGCGTGCGGTCGCGGGTCGCGGGCTCCTTCACCAGCACGTGCTCGTGGAACAGATTGACCTTCTTGCAGCCCATCAGTTCGGCCGCCAGCCGCGGGGCGGGGGAGTCGAACAGGAAGTCGCGATAGGCCTGGATGCGCGCCCAGTTGCAATAGTCGCCGAAGAAATGCCCCGGGTCGCCTGCCTTGGTGTAACCCTTGGTGTAGCGCCCCGGTGTGGCCATGTTCTCCGCCACGCCCTGGCGCAGCCGGTCGATCCAGTCGTCGGAGAAGACGCCGCGCAGCACGGCGACGCCGTCCTCGCGGTACGCCTCGAAGGTGGCTTCGTCGAGCGGCATGGCCGGGTCTCCCTGCCGCGGCGGTTGCGGCGGGGAGCTTAGCGCGCGCGGCGGCGCGGCCAGCGGGGCGATGGATGAATTCGCCGTTTGCCGTCGTCCCGGGCTCGGGCCCGGGAAGTCATTGCGGCGCCGACACCGAAACCTCGTCCCCCTGTTCCCCGGCCACCGAGCCGGGGCCCAGCCTTTAAACCACGTCCCCCTGTTCCCCGGCCACCGAGCCGGGGCCCAGCCGTGAAACCTCGTCGCGGTCGGCCCTATGCCCAACGACGGCGCGGCCTGGGTCCCGGCTCGGGGCCCGGGATACAACGGTGTGCTGAAATTCGTGAGGGAGGTTCGCGGTCGGCCTTGTGCCCGACGCCGGTGTAGCCTGGGTCCCGGCTCAAGGCCGGGACACCGTTTTGGCGGTGTCACAGCGTCTCGTACAGATCGTTCCAGTCGGGGTTATCGCGTTCGATCAGCGCGAGTTTCCAGGCGCGTTTCCAGCGCTTGATCCGGTTCTCGCGCTCCCTTGCCGCGGCGATGCTTTCATGGGTTTCGGCATAGACCAGCATTTTGACGCCGTAGCGCTTCGTGAAGCCGTCCGCCGCGTCCCGCTTGTGTTCGTAAACCCGCCGCGCCAGATGGTTCGTTACGCCGACATAGAGCGTGCCGTTGCGCTTGCTCGCCAGGATATAGACGTAATAGGGCATATGGGGAGCTTAGCGCCGGGGTCGCGGCGTCGAAACCTCGTCCCTCTGTTCCCCGGCCGCCGAGCCTGGGCCCAGCCTTTAAACCTCGTCCCCCTGTTCCCCGGCCACCGAGCCGGGGCCCAGCCGTGAAACCTCGTCGCGTTGCGCTTTATGCCCAACGCAGGCGCAGTCTGGGTCCCGGCTCGGGGGCCGGGACACAACGGTGTGCTGTAATTCGTGAGGGAGGTTTGCGGGGAGGGGCCGCTTCGCCCGTGGCTTTACGCCGCCAGCGCGGCGGCTTCGCCGGGCCATTCGTTGATCATGCCGCGCAGTTCGCCGTAGATTTCCTTCCAGTCGGCGTCGGCCGCGTCGTACGCGCGGCTTTCGTCGATTTCCGGCGCCAGTTCGTCCGGATCCTCGTCCCGGACCAGGCCGGCGACGATCGCGCTCCAGACGTTTTCGTCGGGCAGCGCGCGCATGACGAAGGGCATTTCTTCCGCCATTTCCTGGATGAGAAAACTTACGATCGCTTCGCGTTTCATGGGTTTTCCTTCGGTCGTTTCGTAGCGGCGGCCGCGCCGTTAACCATCGAGCGGCAGCGCATCCGCGGTTCCCGGAAGTCGGGCCTCGTTACGCGGTCAGCCGAGCGCGAGCTGCGCGAAGATCGACAAGGTGCCGAAAAATCCGATCAAGGTGCCGATTGCGACTGGCCAGGCTGCTGAATGGTTCATCGTTTTACCCCGTGTTCTTGTTAATGGTTCACTGTATTGGGGCTTTAATTACAACAGTTTGCCATGGGGTAAGTCACCCATTCGGGTGATATATTTTCGATCGCGCGCCGGCGCACCCGTCCGGTCTTCGCACGTTCGCCTTCTCAAGCGGCGAGGAAGCCCGTGACCGCCGCCGCCAGTTCGCCGCCGCGCGTTTCCGGCAGCATGTGGCCGCC
>CAYLTU010000213.1:0-10403 GCA_964386465.1 uncultured Rhodospirillaceae bacterium | reverse complement strand
TAAGACTGTGAATCCGATCGATTTCTATAGTGTAGAGCAGATTCACGCGGTTGTTGGATCGCCAAAGGCGATTCCAACTAACCCCGATCTGCTCTAAGTCGCAACCTCACACCACCGCGTCCGCTCGGAACGCAGCGATCGCCTCGGAATCGTAACCGAGTTCCGCCAATATCTCTTCCGTATGCTCGCCGATTCCTGGCGGCGGCACGTCCGTGCCCGGCGTATCGGCCGGCGACTGGAAGCCAGACCCGACGGTCCGGATCGGCGCGTCCAGGCCCTTCGGCGCGGGCAAATCCAGCAACACGTTGCGGTGCTCCAGTTGCGGTTGTTCGATGGCCTGCGGCACTGTGAGCAGTTCGGATGCCGGGGCGCCGGCCGCCGCCAGCTTCGGCACCCAGTTGGCCGCCGTATCCGCGCGGAACAGTTCTTCCAGGACGGTTCGGACGTCCTGGTAATTATCGAGCCGCGCCTGATGGGTCGCGAAGCGCGGGTCTTCGATGAGTTCCGGCCGGCCCAACACCCGGAAAAGTGCCGCCGCCTGATTGTCCAGCAGCACCGCCAGCAGGACATGGCCCTCGCTGCAGGCGTACTGCTCCGCCGAAGCGAGCCCAGTGAGCGAAGAGTTGCCGTTCAGTTTCGGTTCCTCGCCCGCGACCGTATAATTGGCGACCAGCGGTCCCAGTTGGGTCAGCGCGCTGTCCAGCATCGATACATCCAGGAACTGCCCTTCGCCCGTCACCTGGCGGCGGAACAGGGCTGCCGCGATGGCATAGGACGCGGTTAGCCCGGTCGTCATATCGACCACGGTGAAACCGATCCGGGTCGGCCCGCTCTCAGGATAACCGGTCGTCGTAATCATGCCTGCCGCCGCCTGGACGGCGCTGTCATAGGCGGCGGCGCTCGCCTTCGGGCCCTCCTGTCCATAACCGGAAATCGAGCAATAGACGATCGACGGATTTATCTCCTTGATCGCCTCGTAGCCGAAGCCGAGCCGGTCGATCACGCCGCCCTTGAAGTTCTGGATGAAGACGTCGGAGTCCTTAACCATCCGGTGCACGATGTCCTTGGCGCGCTCGTGCTTGAGATCGAGGGTCATCGACCGTTTACCGGCATTGACGCTCAGATATATCGGCGCCATCCGTTTCTCGAGATATTCGCCCGAAGTCAGCATGCCGCGCGCCTGGTCGCCGGAACCGCGCACTTCCACCTTGATCACGTCCGCACCCAAAAGCGCCAGTTGCTGTGTCGCAAACGGTCCCGCCAGAACCTGGGAGAAATCCGCCACCCGGATGTTTTCGAAAGCCTTCGTCATGCTCAACCCTTATCCAATACGCCAGTGTCTTGACTCGCTTCGCCGCTATAATGCGATATCGCACCACTTCGGCAAACTCCAAGCCACACAAGGATTTCCCATGAGCTACCGTATCGGCGTCGATATCGGCGGCACCTTTACCGATTTCGCGCTTTATGGGGCGGATAGCGGGACGATGGCGATCCACAAGCTGCTGACGACGCAGTCCGACCCGTCCGAGGCGGTACTGGCGGGCGTCGGCGCGCTGCTGGATCGCAACGGCGTCACGATGGATGCCGTAGAGACCATTGCGCATGGTACGACGCTGGTAACCAACGCGATCATCGAGCGACGCGGGGCGATGACCGGCATGCTGGTAACCAAGGGCTTCCAGGACATCCCCGACATGCGGCTGGAACAGCGCTACGATCTGTTCGATTTGCGTCTCGTCTTCCCTTCCGCGCTGGTCGCGCGGCCGGCACGGCGCGAGATCGCGGAGCGGATCGCTTTCGATGGTACGGTCACCGAGGCGCTGGACCTGGATGCGGCGCGCGGCGCCGTTGCCGAGTTGATCGAGTCCGAGAAGATCGAATCGCTTGCGGTTTGCTTCCTGCACGCCTACGCCAATCCGGCGCATGAGCAATCGGTCGCCGAAATGGCGCGGCGGGAATTTCCCGGCCTATTCGTCACCGCATCGGCCGACGTTGTGCCAACGATGCGGGAATACGAACGCTGGACCACGACCTGCATCAACGCCTACACGCAGCCCATGTTCGACCGCTACCTCGAGCGGCTGGAGACTGGACTGGCCGAACTCGGATTTACCGGAAAACTCTTCATAACGACGTCGAGCGGCGGCGTGCTGGCACCCGACGCAGCGCGTCGATTTCCAGTCCGCATGCTGGAATCGGGGCCCGCCGCCGGTGTGCTGATGTCCGCTCTGCACGGCAACGGCCTTGGTCTCCCGGAATTGCTGTCGTTCGACATGGGCGGCACGACCGCGAAGGGCGCGCTCGTTAGGGGCGGAACGCCCTTGCGCAAGTACGATATGGAGGTCGCGCGGGTGCACGACTTCAAGCGCGGCAGCGGCCTGCCGGTCATCACGCCGGCGATCGACATGATCGAAATCGGCGCCGGAGGCGGCTCCATCGCGGAGGTCGACGAGCGCGGTCTGTTGCGTGTCGGCCCGAGTAGCGCCGGCGCCGACCCCGGCCCTGCCTGCTACGGCGCCGGGGGACAAAGCGCGACCCTAACCGACGCCAATCTGGTGCTCGGCTACCTCGATCCCGAACACTTCCTTGGCGGCGAAATGGCGCTCGACGTCGCGGCGGCGGAACGGGCCATCGGAGAAACCGTCGCCGCACCGCTCGGGCTGGACCTAGCGCGCGCCGCCTGGGGCATCCACGAGATCATCAACGAAGACGTCGCCCGGGCCTTCCGCATTCACGCCTCGGAACGCGGATTCGACTACCGCCAGTCGAGCATGGTGGCCTTCGGCGGCTCCGGACCGCTGCACGCGATGGCGGTCGCCCGGATCCTCAAGATCCCCCGCGTCGTCTTCCCGATCGGTGCGGGTGTGATGTCGGCGCTGGGGCTGCTGGCGAGCCCGCTCGCCTTCGAGTTGAGCCGCTCCCGCCTCGCAGTCATCGACGATCTCGACGGCAACGCCTTCGCCGCGACATTCGCGCCGCTGATCGAGGAGGCTACAGGATTCCTGCGCCGGGCGGACGTCGCGCCCACCGACATTCGGGTGCGCTGCAGCCTCGACATGCGGTACTACGGCCAGGGCCGCGAGATCGAGATCGTCCTGCCGGACGGCGATCCTAACGCGGCGTTCGACAGGCTGACATCTCTCTTCGAGGCGCGCTACGCCGCCCTGTTCTCGGTCAGCACGCCGGGCGCTCCGCTTGAGATCGTCAACTGGAAGGTCGAGGCGACCGGCCCCGAGACCGGCCTACAGGGCGGGTACCGCATGACCGCGCACGAATCGTCGGAAGGCGGCGCGCGAAAAGGAACACGCCGCGCCTGGTTCGGCGCCGAGGCGCATGACAGTCCCGTCTACGATCGCTACCGCCTGGTCGCCGGCACGGAGATCGAGGGCCCTGCCTTGGTCGAAGAACGCGAGTCGACTTGCGTCATTGGTCCTGGCGAGACGGCAAGAGTCGATGCGGCGGGCAATCTAGTCGCGGAATTGGGGGAGGGATGAGGAAAGTGGAGAACATTCAAGCTTGGCGAAGCATTAGCGTTTCTCCCCTCACCCTGCCCTCTCCCCAAGGAGAGGGTTCTTTCGGCATCGAGTCCGCTCCCTCTCCCTGGGGAGAGGGTTGGGGTGAGGGGAGAATCGCAACATTCGCGCAACTCGATCGGTCGAATTTTCAGGGAACCGCCTGACATGACCCACCCCGCCTACGATGCCGTCAGCCTCGCCATCATGTGGGACCGGCTGATCTCGGTCACCGACGAGATCGTCTCGACCCTGGTGCGCACCTCCTTTTCGACCATCGTGCGGGAGAGCTACGATTTGTCCGTCGTGCTGATGGACGCCGACGGCAAGCTGATGGCGCAAGGCTCCTTCAGCGTACCGGTCTTCATCGGCACCGCACCACGCACACTGCGCTACATGCTCGACAAGTTCCCGCCCGAGACGCTGAAGCCTGGCGACGTCATCGCGACAAACGATCCGTGGATGGGCACGGGCCATATCTTCGATATTTCGGTCATGCGCCCGGTGTTCCGCGGCGATCGGCTGGTCGGCTACACCATGAGCATCACGCATCTGCCGGATATCGGCGGACTCGGTTTCGGCGCGGCGGCAACCGAGGTATTTCACGAGGGGCTGCGCCTGCCGATCTGCAAGCTGGCGAACGAGGGAACGCTCGACCCGTTCATCCTGGAGCTGGTCGAGACCAACGTCCGGGTGCCGGACCAGACGATCGGCGACCTGCTGGCCAATGTGACCTGCAACGAGGTCGGCGGCCGCCAACTGCTCGACTTCATGGCCGAGTACGGCATCGAGGATCTAGGCCCGCTGTCGGAAGCGATCCGCACCCAGTCGGAACGCGCCATGCGTGACAAGATCGCCGAGATGACGAACGGCGCCTACGCCCACGAGGTCCAGATCGAGGGAGTCGAGGGATCAAGCACGCTGGCCTGTACGGTCGAGGTGGCGGACGAGTCGATCCATGTCGACTTCACGGGCACCGGCGGATGCGTGCGGCACGGCATCAACGTGCCGCTCTGCTACACCAACGCCATGACGCTCTACGCGATAAAATGCATGACGGCGGCCACGATCCCCAACAACGAAGGCTTCACCCGCCCGGTCACGGTCAGCGCGCCGGAGGGCTGTCTGCTGCACGCCCAGCCCCCGTCACCCACCGGCGGCCGCCACATCATCGGCCATTTCGTGCCCTCGCTGATCTTCGGCGCGCTGGCGGAATCGGCGCCCGACAAGGTGCAGGCCGATTGCGGCATGATGGACCTGATGACGATCCAGGGCACCGCACCGAACGGCCGCGGTATCTCCACGATCTATTTCTCCAGCGGCGGCTTCGGCGCGCTCGCCGGCCAGGACGGCCACGACACGATCCCGGGACCCTCCAACATGGCCGTCGTCCCGGTCGAGACCTGGGAGGCGATCACCGGCATGACCGTACTGGAAAAACGTTTCCTGCCCGACAGCGGCGGCCCTGGTGCTGCGCGCGGCGGCGTCGGCCAGGCGGTCCATCTGCGCAACGACAGCGGCCACCCCATGACGATCTTCTGCATGGCCAACCGCACGGAATTCCCGCCGGTCGGCTTCGACGGCGGCCAGGACGGCCAGATGCGCGAGCACCGTATCAACGGCGAGGTTGTGCACCCCAAGGGCAGCTATGTTCTGCAGAACGGCGACACGATCACCCTGACCCAGGCCGGCGGCGGTGGGGTTGGCGCTCCTAAAAACCGTGCGCGAGAGAGAGTACTGGCGGACATAAGAGACGGGTTCGTGTCGGTCGCGGGGGCGGCACGGGACTATGGAATCCATGTGAATGAGTAACGAAACTACTACAATTCTCGAGGGAGGCTGCACCTGCGGCGGCACGCGCTACCGCCTCGCTTCCCCGCCGATGTTCGTGCATTGCTGCCACTGCCGCTGGTGCCAGCGCGAGACCGGGGCGGCGTTCGCATTGAACGCGCTGATCGAGGCGGATCGGGTCGAAGTGCTGCAGGGCGCGCCGGAGACGGTCGACACGCCGTCGGAGAGCGGACAAGGGCAGAAGATAATGCGTTGTCCCAAATGCCGGGTCGCGCTGTGGAGCCACTACAATGGCGCTGGCGAGGCGATAGCTTTCGTACGGGTCGGAACCCTGGACGATCCCGACCGCGCGCCGCCGGACATCCATATCTACAGCGCCTCGAAGCAGCCCTGGGTCGTTATCCCGCCCGATGCCGTGGCGGTCGAGGCGTACTACAGCGCGAAGGAAGTCTGGCCGCCGGACGCGAAAGCGCGGTGGCGGGCGTGCCATTCGAAACCTACGGCAACGTAACGCTGCCCTAAGCCGTCTCGACCCCGGGTTGCGGGCCGCCGCGGTTGAGCAGCCATGTCACGATCACCGCCGGGATACCGACTAGGGCGGCCGTCACGTTCAGCTCCCAGTGGCTGTAGCCGATGATTTCACCGCCGGGCAGCGCCAGCATCATGCCTGAGGCGAACAGGGCTACGCGCAGCAGCCAATGTATCGGATTGTTGCCGCCCAGCGCGCCGGCGCCGATCATGTAGCCCTGCAGCCCCGCCGAGACCAGGATCACGCCGACCACGGCGGACACGAACACCACGGCCACTTCCAGCGGCTCGCCGAGGCCGATCAGCGCCGGGTTGAGGACGAAGAAGAACGGCACGAAATAGATGATGGTGCCGAGGCGCATCGCCTCCAGACCCGTCTTCAACGGATTGGATTGGGCGATACCGGCCGCCGCATAGGCGCCGATGGCGACCGGGGGCGTGATGAAGGAGATCATCGCCCAGTAGAGGATGAACATGTGAATGGCGAGGTCGTTCAATCCCGACTTTGCCAGACCCGGCGCCAGGGTGATGGCCAGGAAAAGATAGGCCGCCGTGATTGTCATGCCGATGCCGAGGATGAAGCAGGTGACCGCGCCCATGATCAGCAGCAGCAACACGTTGTCGCCTGCATAATTGACAAGCTCGTAGGCGATGGTGCCGACCTTTCCGGTCAGCGACAGGGACCCGATGATGAGGCCGATGCCAGCCAGGATGGCGGCCAGTTCCGTAAACAGCTTGCCGACGCCGACGACGAAGTCGAACAGTTGGCGCCATCCCCAGCGGTGCTGCTTGGCGAACTGGTTGATCACCAGCAGCAGCGCGGTGGCGTAGAACGGCGCCTGCGCCTCCTGCTGCATATAGAGCAGCATGACGATCAGCAGCAGGAACACGGCGACGAAATACCAGCCGTCGCGCATCACACCACCGAGCGTCGGCAGTTCCGCCTCCGGCAGGCCGGACAGGTGATAACGCGCCGAGTAGGCGTCGATCTGCATGAACAGCGCGAAGAAATACAGCAACGACGGAATTATCGCGGCGATGGCGATTTCCGAGTACGGTATCTCCAGGAACACCGCCATGACGAATGCCGTCGCGCCCATGATCGGCGGCATCAGCACGCCGCCGGTCGACGCGCAGGCCTCGACCCCGCCGGCGTAACTTGCCCGGAAGCCGACCCGTTTCATCGCCGGGATCGACATGACTCCGGTCGTCAGAACGTTGGTGATGACGCTGCCGGACATGGAGCCCATCAGGCCTGACGAGAAAATCGCCACCTTCGCCGGACCGCCGCGGCGCCTGCCCAAAAGTGCGAAGGCGAGGTTGAGGAAGAACGTCCCGCCACCGGTAAATTGCAGCGCGACCCCGAAGATCAGGAAGCCGACCACCAGATTGGCGAATGCTTCCATGGGCACGCCGATCAGGCTCTCTGTACCGAACACGTGGTAAGTCGCGGTATCCGCCCATTCGTTCGCCTCACCCTGCAGAAAGCCCGGGGCGTAGGGCGCCAAAATGGGATAGAGCGAAAAAATCAGGCAGATGATGAAGATGACGAGGCCACCGGCGCGGCGGGTCGCTTCCAGCGCAACGACCCATATGAAGTACGTCAAATAAATGGCATGGTCCGGCGCGTCGTATTCCCAGCCCTCATCGATGATGCTTTCGCCAGCCGCGACGAAATAAGCGGCCACGCACAATGTCAGAACCGCCACGACGGCGTCATACCAGGGCACACGGTCCTTCGGCCCAACGCCCGGCCAGACCGGATAAAGAAAGAAAACCAGGGGCAACAGTGCAGCCAGCATGGCGTAGTAGTACTGCGTGTCCAGCGGGACGACACCGACCGTAATGCCGAGGTTGAAGATGACGTAGACCGCCATGAACACCGAAGTCATGGCCGAGACCAACAGCAAGGTCATCCAGAAAGGCGACAGCCTGCGGTGCCGGTCCGTGGCTTCCGCAGCCTGCGCCTGCGCCTGTTCGGCGGTGATAGTTTCCGCTTGCGGATCCGTCATAGCCCGCCCATCCCCCGACTGGTCAAATAATAGGGAAAAAGAACCACGGCGGCCGAAACAATCCGGCCGCCGTGGATGTTTCAGTTCGTCCTAACGGAACGGCACGTCCATGCCTGCGGCTTCCAACGCGGAGGCGCGGGCTTCGAGCCACTTCTTCACATGCGCTTCTCCGTCCAGATTCATCGCCTTCACCTTTTTCCAGGCGGCGGCCAGGACGTCCTGCCTTTTCAGCAGACTGGCGTTGTGGGCGTCGTGTTCCGCGGTCCAGGCGCCGACTTCGCGATAATATTTGATGGCACCCGGATGGTACGGCATGACCCATTTCAGGATCTGACGCTTCAGGCCATAGCCGTCGGCATTTTTCAAGGCCTCGGTAATCTCGGCATGACGGGAGACCACCGCCTTGGTCAGCTCGTAGATAAAGTCTTCCGACCGGTCGGCGTAGGTCACGTAGATCGGATACGGAAAACCGGTGCCATCGTACGGCGTTTTACCTTGCATGTTGGTTTCGAGGCTGATGCCGACGGAAATCTTGCGCTTGTTCCAGATCGGCATTTCCGATCGGGCGCGCTTCCATGCGGCCTCGTCGTCATGCGGATAGGCCGGGTGCATCAGTCCCCGGGGAGATGCCGCCAACCGCTGGATATGCGGCGAGACGGTCGACGCGATCACCGCGTCCGCCTGACCGTTGATGACACCGTCGACGGCCTGTTTCCAACCCGGAAAGTCGACCCGCTTCACGTCGTTCCAGGTCAGCCCGCCAAATGCCAGGCCGGCGGCCATATTGGCGTTCAGCGCGGGCGCGCCGCGGACGAAGGCGATACGCTTGCCCTTGAGATCGGCCATCGATTTCGCGCCGATATCACCGGCCAGCGCCATGGTGACGCCGTTGCGGCCCTTGGCGTTGTTGAAAACGTTAAAGACGCGCTGCGGACCCCATTTCGGCTTGGCGAAGTCGAACACGCCTTCCTGCACCAGGATCGCCGCCGCGCCACAGGCGCACAGGTCGGCCTTTCCCTTGGCGACCGGAATCATCCGCGAAACATCGTTCTTGCCCGGTAGCAGACGGACTTCCGTCCCGTAGTTCTTTTTCAGGACATTACCGATCGCCACGCCATTGGCGTAACCCGAAGATGTCGTGCCATAGGCCGTCCAGGACACCTGCTTCGGCAACCCGCCCGCCCATCGCGCCGAATCCCAGCGCGGACACCGCCGCGGCAGCCACTGCCGCGCCCAATAGTCTTCCTTTCATCGCTCTCCCTTTCACCTTATTGCTGTTTAGCCAGCGTTTTCGATTGTTTCTATTCAATCCGCGCGAGTGTGACGGAATGCACCAACGCTAACAATCATCAAATTCATTTCGCGCAACACTTCCGGACCTCCGGCACGGGATGATAGAAAATCAGTATGCGAACCAACGAAAGGACAACCCATGCGCGCCGTTCTCGTCGATCCCACCGCACCGGGACACCTTGCGCTCACCGACGCCCCCGACCCATCCCCGTTGTCAAGCCAGGCGCTGGTCGCGGTAAAAGCGATCTCACTCAACCTGGGGGAGGTCAAGCGGGCGCGGCGCAGCGCTGCGGGAACCCTGCTCGGCTGGGACGTGGCGGGCGAGGTGCTGGAAACGGCGGCGGATGGCTCTGGGCCGGCGGCGGGGACGCGGGTCGTGGGCGTCATGAACACCGGCGCCTGGGCCGAGCGCGCGGCCGTGGAGACCGCCTGGTTGGCGCCGCTGCCTGACAGCGTCTCGTATGAGGTCGCGGCGACCTTGCCGGTGGCGGGGCTGACCGCGCTCTACGCGCTGGAACAGGCGGGGCAGTTGCTCGGCCGGCGAGTGTTGGTCACCGGCGCGTCGGGCGGGGTCGGGCAGTACGGCGTGCAGCTCGCCAAACTGTCGGGGGCCACGGTCACGGCGCTCGTGCGGCGGGCTGAAACCGCCGACGCGTTGCGCGCGATCGGCGCGGATCATGTCATCGTCGGTGAGGACGGCAAGGCGGCGATCGAGAATTCGCCGTACCACTGCATCCTCGACTCCGTCGGCGGAGCTGTGCTGGCCGGCTGCCTTAATCTGGTGGCGCGCGGCGGCACGCTGGTCAGCTACGGCATCTCCGCCGGCACATCGGTCACGATCGATGCGGGCGAATATTTTCGCACCGGTCGGTCGAGCTATTACGGACTCTACCTGTTCACCGAATTCGGACGCCGACCGGCGCGCGACGGGTTGCGTGTCCTGGCCGGGCTGGTCGCCGAGGGCAGGCTCATCACCCCTATCGATGCGCGGGACAATCTCGAAGGGCTGGGTGGGTTAGCCGAACGGTTGTTCAACCGTGAAATCACCGGCAAGGCCGTCGTACTTGTGGATTGAACTCGAAATGACCTAGCGTGCCGCAAACGACTCTGGAGAGCGCCATGACCCTCGAAACCGCAAAACTGAAGAAGCTAGCCGACGCGCAGCGTGTCGAATTCGGGCCGCTGGCACACTACAACCCGCTGGTCGCCGACGGCGACACGCCGGTGTGCACCGGCATCCAGACCTCGGACCCCGGCTATGTAA
>CAYLTU010000212.1:7815-10420 GCA_964386465.1 uncultured Rhodospirillaceae bacterium | reverse complement strand
GCGCCATTACGGTGCGTTTGGTGATCCCGTCGAGGAAACAGTCCGGCTCCGGCGTGTGCAGCTTGCCGTCTTCGAGCAGCATGAAGATGTTCGCGCCCGTCGCCTCGGCGATATAGCCGCGGTAATCGAGCATCAGCGCATCGGCGAACCCTTCCTTCTCCGCTTCGTGCTTGGACAGGGTGCAGATCATGTAGAGACCACCCGCTTTGGTCTTGCACGGAATCGTCGCCGGGTCGGGCCGCCGCCACTTCGCCCACTTCATCCGGATACCGGTCATCCGGTCGGCGAAATAGTCCGGCCACTCCCAGGCGGCGATCGCGACGTGGATCTTCGTCGTCTGCGCCGAAACACCCATCATCTCCGATCCGCGCCAGACGATCGGGCGGATGTAGCCGTCCTTTATGCCTTGGCTTTGGACGACGAGTTTGCAGGCGGCATCGATTTCCGCCACCGTATAGGGAACAACCATATCCATCGTTTGCGCGCCTTCGAACAGGCGTTCGGTATGCTGCGTTAGTTTAAAAATTCGACCTTCATAGGCGCGCTCCCCCTCGAAGACGCAAGAGGCGTAATGCAGCGCATGGGAAAGAACATGCGCGTTTGCGTCTTTCCAGGGCATCAGTTCGCCGTCATACCAAATCTGGCCGGGCCGGTCGTCGTAACTCATTTCCATAATTTTTCTCCTTTGGCATTCCGCCAAAACCCGTCGCCGCTCAATTATTCAGCCGGGGTCTCGTCTTTATTTCACCTTGCGAGGATGCAAAAATTTTCCGATAACCTTCAAAATCGTAACATACCGTCGCAAATTCGGCGATGGATGTAACATTCTAACTTTTTTATGTCAACAATGCTGACGTAAATATTTCACCTCAACACGGAGCAACCCAATCGTGAACACGCCGGCCGAAACCAGCGCCAATCCGCTATTCCTGCGCGACGAGGAACTCCGTCAGGGTATCGAGATGCTGTTCTATGCCTATCGCGATTTCATCGCCGAGCCGGACGCGATCCTGCGGCGTTCGGGGTTCGGACGCGCCCATCATCGCGTCATCTATTTCGTCGGCCGCTATCCGGACGACACCGTGTCCGCGCTGCTCGACATACTGCAGATCACCAAGCAAAGTCTCAGCCGGGTGCTCGGCCAGCTGGTGCGCGAAGGATACATCAAACAGGATAAGGGGCCGCAGGACCGGCGGCAGCGCCTACTGCGCCTGACCGAGAAGGGGCGCGAGATGGAACGGCAATTGACCGCCGACCAGCGGGCACGGTTTTCGCGGGCCTATCGAGATGCCGGGGCCGAAGCGGTCGACGGGTTCCGCAAGGTCATGCTGGGCCTGATCTCGCGCGACGATGATCGCAATCGCTTCAAGCATTTCGACAAAACACAGCGCTGACACATTCGCATGCAATCGGTCCGAACGACCGATATAATCGCGGGATGAATGCGGATATGTCGCATATCCTCGTCGTCGACGATGATCGCCGGCTGCGGGAGCTGCTTCAGAAATACCTGATGGACAACGGGTTTCGCGTCACCGTCGCTACGGACGCGGAAGACGCGCGGAAACGCTTGCGGGCGATGGAATTCGATCTCATCGTCATGGACCGCATGATGCCCGGTGAAGACGGGCTGGCCTTCACCCAGTCGATCCGCGAAACCAGCGCGGTGCCGATCCTGATGCTCACGGCGATGGGCGAGACCGAAGCGCGCATCGACGGGCTTGAAGGGGGCGTCGACGACTATCTGACAAAACCCTTTGAGCCGCGCGAACTGGTGCTGCGTATCGGTACGGTGCTGCGCCGCGCCCGTCCCGCACCGGTGAGCCGCGAAATTCGGCTGGGCGAGTACCTGTTCGATCCGGACCGGGATATCCTGCAAGGGGGGAACGGCGCCCTCCGGCTGACGACGACGGAGGCGAGCCTGCTGCGCGTCTTGGCGGAGAATGCGGGCCGGGTGTTGAGCCGCGAGGCGCTGACTCAGCTTTGCGCGATCGACGGCACCGACCGCATGATCGATGTCCAGGTGACACGATTGCGCCGCAAGATCGAACCGGATACGAAAGCGCCGCGCTATCTGCAGACCGTGCGCGGGCAAGGCTACGTCTTGCGGCCGGACTAGAAAATTGAGCCCGGCGCTTTTCATAAAACGGTTCCTGCCTCGAACCCTGTTCGGCCGATCGCTGCTGATCATCGTCTCGCCACTTATTTTGCTACAGGTAATCTCCACTCACATTTTCTATGACCGCCACTGGGATACGATCACCCGCCGGCTTTCCAGCTCGATTGCCGGCGATATCTCGATGGTGCTCAACATGTTGCGTGAAAATCCTGGACCGGAAAGCCGGACGGACATTTTCGATCGCGCCCGTGACACGTTCGGCTTCATCATCACCTTGGAACCGGGTGTGATCCTGCCCAACAAGAAGACCGCACCGACCAACGAGCGGATCGATCATTTCTTGAGCCACGCGCTGGAAGAACGCATTGGCCCGCGCTTCCAGATCGATACGACCTCCTTCAAGGAGCAAGTCATCATCGACGTACAGCTGGCCGAAGCCGTCCTGCGCGTGGTCGCGCCGGGCGACCGGCTGTTCAGCTCGACCAC
>CAYLTU010000212.1:0-7715 GCA_964386465.1 uncultured Rhodospirillaceae bacterium | reverse complement strand
TTGAAGGCTGACGTCGCCGAGATGGAGAAGATGATCGAAGGCTATTTGACCTTCGCCCGGGGGGAGGGCGACGAAGAGGCGCTCGAGACCGATCTCAGCGACGTCGTCGATGAAGTCGTCACGCAGTGGAAGCGCAATGGCGCCGCGATCGACGCGCATGTCGAAGGCCGGCTCGAGGCCTGGTGCCGTCCCAACGCGGTCAAGCGCTGCCTCGACAATCTCATCGCCAACGCCAACCGCTACGGCACCCATGTCTGGATTCGCGCCGGCAAGCGCGGCGACGTGACCGAGATCGCGATCGACGACGACGGACCGGGGATCGACGAAGATGCGCGCGAAACGGTGTTCAGGCCCTTCTTCCGGCTCGACCAATCGCGCAACCCGGAGACCGGCGGCACCGGCCTGGGCCTCGCCATCGCCCGCGACATCGCGCGGGCGCACGGCGGCGACATCCATATGGAAACCTCGCCGCATGGCGGGCTGCGCGCGCTGGTCCGGCTACCGCTCTAACAAGACAAAATCGTACCCGGGGGCGTCAGCGTCGGACGGATGGGAGTCGCGGCTCCTTTCCCGCCACGCGCCGGATTCAATTTCAGGAAAGACGGTGTCGCCGGCTGCGTCGATCTGTACTTCGGTAAGATAGATCCGGTCCGCGCGCGGCAGGGCGAGCGCGTAGATTTCCCCGCCGCCGATGACCATGATTTCATCCACTCCGTCCCGCTGCGCAATCTCACCGGCCAGCGCGACGGTCGCCGCCCAGTCGGTACAAGTGAGAATGCCCTCTATCGTGAAATCCGGACGGCGCGTCACGACGATATTGGTGCGGCCCGGCAGGGGCCGGCCGATCGATTGGAAGGTCTTGCGCCCCATGATCAGGGGCTTGCCCATGGTCACGGCCTTGAAGTGCCGCAGATCGGCTGGGAGGTGCCACGGCATTTCCCCGCCCCGGCCGATGACGCGGTTGCGCGCCATCGCGACGATTAGACACAGGCGCGGCGTCAAACGGCGACCTTGCCGGCGATGTGCGGATGAGTCTGATAGTTCTCCAAGGTGAAATCTTCATAGCGGAAAGCGAACAGGTCGGTCACGGCAGGATTTAGCCGCATGATAGGCAACGGGTAGGGCACACGCTGGAGTTGGACATCGACCTGCTCCAGATGGTTTGTATAGATGTGCGCGTCGCCGAAACTGTGCACGAACTCGCCCGCGTCGAATCCGGTCGCTTGCGCCATCATTATCGTGAGCAAGGCGTAGGACGCGATGTTGAACGGCACTCCCAAGAAGATGTCGGCGCTGCGCTGATAAAGCTGACAGGACAGCCGCCCTTCTGCGACATAGAACTGGAACAGGCAGTGACAGGGCGGCAGGGCCATATCGTCGACCTGCGCGACGTTCCAGGCGCAAACGATATGCCGGCGCGAATTCGGGTTCGATTTGATTTCGTCTACGAGCCGGCCGATCTGATCGATATGGCTGCCGTCCGGCGCCGGCCAGGACCGCCATTGCGCCCCATAGACCGGTCCCAATTCACCGTTTTCGTCGGCCCATTCGTCCCATATACGCACGCCGTTCGCGCGCAGATAGGCAATATTCGTATCGCCGGCGAGGAACCACAGCAATTCGTGGACAATCGACTTGAGGTGCAGTTTTTTCGTGGTTAACAGGGGAAATCCGTCTGCCAGATCAAACCGCATCTGGTGGCCGAACACGCTGTAGGTCCCGGTCCCGGTCCGGTCTCCCTTGTAGACGCCGGTCTCGTGAACCAGGCGCATGAGATCGAGATATTGCTGCATTATCGTCCAATTCTACCTGATTCGTGCATCTGCACTATCCGATTCCTATGACGATTTAGAGGCCGCTCTTTCGCGCGCGCGGAGATCGAGTCTTTTTTTATTGCTCCGTTCCGCCTATATATGAGGTGTCGGGAGACCGACTATGGCGTTACAGGGCTTTATGGAATAAGCGTTGCGGACCCGGGGGCGGTACCCGGCGCCTCCACCAACTTCCGAAAATATACCGGAAGCGCGTATGGGGGCGAAACAGGATCGACGCGCGTGGTAAAGATTTGGTCTGCGCCCGGCATGGCACCACCGTTATCGGGCTAAATCGCTTAATTGCGAATGATAACTTTGCGGGCGAAGCCCGTCTCGCTGCTTAGTCTGACTAGGTAAGCGCGGCCCGGGGGGCGCCGGGCAACAGAAGCCCCCCAACTATCCGCCCGAAGGACAATAAAGTGGCGGAACAGCCGCGTTACAGGGGGATTATGACGGACGATCTGATGCGATACGACCTAATGGTCGAACAGGCGTTGCGCGCCGTCGTGCGCGAATCCATGGCGCTTGTCGCCAAAAAAGGCCTTCCCGGCGAACACCATCTGTATGTCACGTTCCGCACCGGCGAAGACGGCGTGCAGATCCCGGATTACCTCGTTACGCGATATCCGGACGAAATGACGATCGTCCTGCAGCATCAATTCGAAGACCTGACCGTGGACGATGCCGGTTTCGCCGTATCTCTTGATTTCAACAATGTGCAGGAGCAGTTGCGCATACCGTACGACGCAATTTCCGCTTTTGCCGACCCCTCGGCCAATTTCAGACTTCAGTTCAAATTCGAGGAAGCGGAAGAGCCGACGCCCGGCCAGTTTATCGCTTCGGAAAAGGAATTCCAGACTGACCAACAGAACAACAGTGATTCCTACGATCCGAAAGAACCCGCCGACGCCGAATCCGACGGCAACGTCGTCACACTCGACACCTTCCGGAAAAAGTGACGAACAGTCGGCTCTCCGCCCGACTTCCCCTACTCCGCGCTGCAATTCTTAAGTTCCGGCTGTTGCGATGGCGCTGCGCCGGCGCTCTACGCGCGCAAGCGTCCGTGAATTTTCGATGCGCAGACGCGATTCGGCGTGGCTGGCTGAATTTAGTCGCGGTAGACTGATTGCTCGGCCGTGAAATGTTGCAGAGGGGAAACCACCATGCCCGCCACCGATCACCCAACGATGTTTCCGCTCGGCGCGGACGATACGCCCTACCGAAAGATCACATCGGATCACGTCGGCACCGCGTCTCTGGACGGAGAATCCGTACTGAAAGTCGCGCCGGAGGCTCTTTCCGTGCTGGCCGCGGAAGCATTTCGCGACATCAACCATTTCTTGCGGCCGGGACACTTGGCGCAACTCCGCAAGATTCTCGACGATCCCGAAGCCTCCAACAATGACAAGTTCGTAGCTTTCGACCTGCTGAAAAACGCGAACATCGCGGCCGGCGGCATCCTGCCGATGTGCCAGGATACCGGCACCGCCATCATCATGGGCAAAAAAGGCGAACGCGTCTGGACCGGCGGCAACGACGAATCCGCCTTGGCCGAAGGCGTCATGCGGACCTACACGCAGAGCAACCTGCGCTACAGTCAGGTTTCACCGCTGTCGATGTACGAGGAAACCAATACCCGCACGAACCTGCCGAGCCAGATCGACATCTACAGCGAACCGGGCAACACCTACAAGTTTCTATTCATCGCCAAGGGCGGCGGTTCGGCCAACAAGACCTATCTTTTCCAGGAAACGCCCGCGATGCTGAATCCGGAAAAAATGCTGCCGTTCCTGGACGAGAAGATCAAGTCTCTGGGGACGGCAGCCTGCCCGCCATATCATCTGGCCGTCGTTATCGGGGGCACGTCCGCAGAACTCAACCTGAAAACGGTCAAACTGGCAAGCTGCCGCTATCTCGACACCCTGCCGACCGAAGGCGGCGACAAGGGCCAGGCGTTCCGCGACCTTGAAATGGAAGAAGCCGTCTTCAAAATGTCGCAAGGCATGGGCCTCGGCGCTCAGTTCGGCGGCAAGTATTTCTGTCACGACGTCCGCGTCGTCCGCTTGCCCCGGCACGGCGCCAGCATGCCCATCGGCATTGGCGTGTCCTGCTCAGCCGACCGTCAGGCGAAAGGCAAGATCACTGCCGACGGCATTTATCTGGAGCAGCTGGAGACAAACCCGGCGCAATATATGCCGGAAACGGTTTCCGAGAACCTCGGCGGCGAGGTCGTCAGGATCGATCTCAATCAGCCGATGTCGGATATTCTCGGAACCCTGACAAAGTATCCGATCAAGACGCGGTTATCGCTAACCGGGCCGATTATCGTCGCCCGAGACCTCGCGCACGCGCGGCTGAAAGCGTTGCTCGACGACGGCAAGGAACTGCCGGATTATATCAAGAACCATCCTATCTATTACGCGGGACCGGCGAAAACGCCGGAGGGATATGCCTCGGGTTCATTCGGGCCGACGACGGCCGGCCGCATGGATTCCTATGTCGATCAGTTTCAGGGCGGCGCGGGCAGCATGGTCATGCTGGCGAAGGGCAACCGTTCCGATGTCGTTCGCCAGGCCTGCCAGAGCCACGGCGGCTTCTATCTCGGATCGATCGGAGGACCGGCGGCGCGCCTGGCCCTCGACTGCATCAAGAAAGTCGAGGTCGTCGAATATGAAGATCTCGGAATGGAAGCGATCTGGAGGATCGAAGTCGAGGATTTCCCGGCCTTTATCGTCATCGACGACAAGGGCAACGACTTCTTCAAGGCGCTTTAACGGGAAAAACCCTGACGAACGTCACCGCCGGCGCTGTCTAGACGTTTAGGAACAGTTCCGACGGCTCGTTCGCGAGGTTCTATAAGTTCAAAACGTCGTCGTGTGTGCTGGCGGCGATCGCCATGACTTCCTGAATTTCCGCTGCCGGAACGGAAAGATCTTCGAGGGTCGCCTGCAAATGGCCCACGACGGCCGCAAAATGCGCCTCGCCCAATCCCTTTTTCTCGACCAGCGGTTTATGCGCCGCGCGTAGGGATTTGCCGTTATAACCCTGCGGACCCCCGAAGGCGCCGGTCAGGAATATGCGTAGCATGAAACTCTGACGGTCCATGTCGACACCTTCGAAGAAGGGCTTAAGCGTCTCGTCCCCCATGACCTTGGCATAGAAGATATCGACCGCGGCCTCGACGGCAGCGTCGCCGCCAAGGCGCTCGAACAGGCTGCCGCCCACCGCAACGGTTTCAACTGCTTCTTCAACCGAGGCGGCTTCGGGAAACTTGACGACATTTTCGTCTTTCCGTGTCGCACGCGCTTTCGACGGAGCGGCTTTCTCCTCGACGGCGTCGCGTTTAGCGTCTTGGCTGTCTTCTTCAATTTTTTCCAAATTGCTCGATTTGATCAGCTTCGCCTTTTCCTTCGCGGCCCGTTCGGTCACGGATTCGCGGCGCTTCAGGACGATTTGCGGCGTCTGCGTAAGGATATCGGTGTCCAAGATCCGCTCGATATCCAAGACGACGAGAAGATCATCCGGCAGCCTGTAGACACCGGTGCAAAGTCGCCGCAGCTTCTCGTCCAGCGTCGCCGGCGGCTTTTCGTAATCGCGCCGGTGCAGGTCGCGCACATCGCCGATCGAATCGACAAGCAAAGAGTAAAGATCGCCGTGATACTCGACGGTGATCCCCATGCCGCGGTTATTACCCGGCTTTTCGCCGACACCGAGACAACGTCGAAGATTGATTACGGTCACGATCCGGCCTCGCAGGTTCATGACACCCGCGATCGCGGACGGCGCCAAAGGTACCGGCGTGATCAAGCGGGGCTCCACAATATCTTGGACCTGCAAGATCGGAACCCCGAACATCTGGTCCTCGATCATCATCGTGACAAGCTGTTCCTTATCGACGGCGACTTGATTGAAGCTGTTCTGATCCGAATTCTCGACGACAGCTAGCTCACTCATGGGGGTACTCCTCGCGCACGGATTCCGCATCACCGTCCCTGAATCGTGGGGGTGACGGATTGTTAGGTTGCCCGAAGATAGCGCGATTGAGTTAACGGAGCCTTTACGGCGGCGTCTGACTTACACTGTTGATCGAAACGCTCTAGCCCTTGGGTACGGCCACCGGAAGGCCCTCTCGGTTGCCCCACTCGTTCCATGATCCCAGGTAGTTGCGCACGTTCGGATAACCGAGGAGCCGCAGGGCCAGATAGGCGTGGGCGGACCGGTATCCGGTCTGGCACAACGCGATCACTTGCTTGTCCGGCGTCACGCCATGCGCCTCGAACAGGGCGCGCAATTCCGATGCCGGCTTCATGGCGCCTTCTTGCGTCAAATGGTTGGTCCATTCCAGATGGACCGAACCGGGAACCGTGCCGCCGCGCGCCGCGCGCCGGTCCTCGCCGGTCCATTCCGCGCGCCCGCGCGTATCCAAGACGATGCTATCGCCCGAACCGATGGCGGCTTGCACGTCGCGGTAGGTCGCCAGTCGGCCGCGATCGGCCGAAAACTGAAAAACCGACGGGCTCGAGACCGACGCATCGCGCGTGACCGGCAGGCCGGCGGCATCCCATCCCGAATAACCACCGTCAAGAACATGAACGTCGCGATGGCCGAGATACTCCAGAAACCAAAGCCCCCGCGCGGCCGTCATGCCGGTGATCTCGCCGCAGAACACGATCGTGTCGTCGAAGGACACGCCGCGCCGCGCCAACAGGAATGCCCACATGCGGGTGAACGATTCGAGCGGCGCGTCGTCGGTGTCGTCGCAATTCACCGCATAGATGTCGAAATGCCGCGCGCCGGGGATATGGCCCATGGCGAACCGTTCGCCGGGCCGAACGTCGATCAACCGCAAGGATGGATCGTCAAGACGCGCGAGCAACGCTTCTCGCGGCCAAAGCAGGTCCGAGTTCGCATACCCGTTACCGTCGTTCATCTTTCGGTTCCCTTCGATGTCAGGCGCGGCCGTCGCGCCACCGGTAATAGAGGATCAGCGCGCGGCTGAACGGGACGATCAAATCGTGCAGCGGCAGGGTCCGCAGCGCCGTCTTCGGAACCGGCAAGTCGGCGCCGTAACGCCCCAGCGCACGTTCCGCCAGGAACTTGCCCATCGCCGTACCGATCGCGATGCCGCGGCCGCTGTAGCCGAGACCGGCATGGATACCGGGGGCCAGCTCGTGGTAGTGCGGCAGACGATCCGTCGTCATCGCGACCTTGCCGTCCCAGACATAATCGAACGCGGCCTCGGGGATTTGCGGATATGCGTGACGCAGACGCGCCAAAGTCGAGCGCCGTAGAACGCGGCGCGCGCCGAAGGTCGTGACCGGCATGCATGTGGTAACCAATCGTTTCTGCCGATCCATACGGAAGGCCCACAGCGCCTGCCGCGTATCGGAAAGGCCATGACCCTCGGGCAGTATCGATGCGGCAACGTTCGCGCTCAACGGCGCGGTGGCGATATGGAACGAGCGCACCGGCACGATACTGCGCGCCAGGCCGGGCCAAAGTTGATCGGTGTAGGCGTTGGTCGCCAACAGGACCGTATCCGTACTGACTTCGCCGGCCGGCGTGATGACGCACCAACCGGCCCCGTCGCGCCGCAATTCCAATGCCGGCGTTTCGCAATGGACGGCGGCGCCGGCATCGATGGCGGCGCGGGCCAGACCCCGTGCGTAGCTGAGCGGCTGGATGTGGCCGCCGCCGCGATGCATCCAGCCGCCACGATAGATCGGGCTGCCGGTCATCGCCGCCATGGCGTCGCGGTCGACCATTTCGACCGGCGCCCCGCGCGCCGCCCACTGATCGTGCTTGGCGCGCAGCCCCGTCAAGCGGCTGTCCGCATGGGCCGGCTGCAGCCAGCCCTGCCGGGCCGCATCGCAGTCGATATCGTGGCGGCGGATCAACTCG
>CAYLTU010000211.1:0-10528 GCA_964386465.1 uncultured Rhodospirillaceae bacterium | reverse complement strand
CCGCGCAGTTCGGAAATCGCCGCGTCGTCGCAGCCCAGCGCGCGCAGGACCGCGTCCGTATCCTGCCCGATCGCCGGCGCGGGGGCCGCCAGATCGCCGCATGGCACGCCGATCTGGCGCAGCGCGCCGACGGCCGGGTGCGCGGTGTCGCGCAACATGCCCCGTGCCAGAAGTTGCGCATCGTCATAGGCTTCCTCGGGCCGATTGACCCTTGAAATCTCGATATCCAGCGCCGACAGGGTCTCGACCCATTCGTTGGCGGGCTTGGTTCGGAATGTCTCCCGCAGGAACGAGCCGGCGGCTTCACCGGCCGCACCGGGAAGAAGCGCGGTCTCGCCCAGATCCGGCCGCCCTAATTCGGCGAACAGCGCCTTGCAGGACGCTTCCCGCGCCGCCGCCAAGGCTATGAAGCGCCCGTCGCCCGCTTCGTAGATATCGTAGGCGGGCCGGCGGGCCCAGGCTTCGACTTCCGCACCGGCGCTTCGCGCTCCTGCCGTGCCGTGCGACACGGCGAGCAGCGCGAACACGCTGTCCAGCATCGCCAGATCGATATGGGTGCCGGAGCCGGTTACCGCCTTCTGGCGAAGGGCGGCGGAAATCGTGCTGGCGGCCATCAGGCCCGAGACGGCATCGGCCAGCCAGGTGCGTGGCGAGACCGGCGTCTCGGCACCCATGAGATGGGTCAGCCCGCTGCGCGCCTGGAACAGCAGGTCGTAGGCCGGCTGCGCCTTGTCCGGTCCGTTCTGTCCGAACCCGGACAGAGAGCAGTAGACGATGCCGTCATTGACCGCGCGGACCGCGTCGTAACCGATTCCCAGACGCGCCGCGACACCGGGCCGGTAACTTTCGATCAGCACGTCGGCTTTCGCGCACAGGCGCAGCAGAAGGTCCTGGCCGCGCGGATCCCGAAGATTGAGCGCGATCGAGCGCTTACCCCGGTTCAGCAACAGGTCCTCGGTCGAAAGATCGCCCTCCTGTCCCGGCCGTTCGACGCGCAGGGACTGCGCGCCCCATCCGCACATGAGGAAGCCGCAGAATTTACCCGGCGTCATGACGCCGACTTCGAGGACCGATACGCCGTCGAGTGCGTGTTTCATGTCGATCTCCTTTTCCCGAGTTTACTCCAGGACGATAGCCAGCCTAATCTTGCCCGAGCGTCAGGGGGGATAAAATGATGGGCGAGGAGTTACTGGTCGGCATCACCGAGAAGGGCGTCTGTCATAGTGGGGGCGAGACCGAATTCGACCTGGAGACGAAATTCCGCATGGTGCGCGAGTCGGGCGTCTACGATTATTTGGATAAGACGCCGGAATCGCTCGATGCGGTCGACGAGTACATGCGGCTTAGCGAGAAATACAAACTGCCGATCCGCGCCGGCGGCTGGTTCTACACGCTGGGCCGGGACGAGGCGCTGCTGGAGCAGAATATCCGGACCAGCGCCCGGCTCGGCAGCAAGGTCCACAACACGCAGATCATGATGCACCACGCCGACGGGCACCTGGTCAGTAACGAGGAAGTCGCCGATATCTACTCGCGCGTTTTCGAGATAGGCGAAGAGGTAGGGTGCCGGCCGACCTTCGAGGTGCATGTCAACATGTGGTCGGAGCATTACGGGCGCGTCATGGAAGTGGCCCAGCTGGTCGAGGCGCGCGGCATCCCCTACCGCATGACGCTCGATCACTCGCACGTCATCTTCAAAATCGACAATCCGGAGGAGCAGGAAGTCTTAAACATGCGGCCCGATGTGGAATCCGGCGCCGTGGTGCTCGATCCCTACCAGGACGGCAATGTCTGCGACCAGTGGATCGGCAAAGGCTATGTCTGGCACTGCCACGCCCGCGCCGCCGTGCCGAACAATCCGAAGAACATCTGGGGCCAGCATCCGAACGGCCGGGTCGGCCGCGGTATCCAGTACCCCTTCATCGAGCCCGCGCCCGGCGAGTATCACAGCCCGTGGGACGAGGCGAAACTCGAACCGTGGAAGGAAGTGGTCCGCCACCTTCTGGCCCATCACGCCGCGCACGACGACAGTCCGTTCGGCCAGGTCTCGACCGAGTTCATCCCCGGCCCGGATTACGGCATGGGCAACAAATACTCGATCTTCGAGCACTCGGTCGCCTGCGCGAAATGGATAAAGGCGGTGTGGGTCGAGACATTGGCGGCGCGGGACGCGGCGTAATCGTCATCGCCGCCCCCTCACCCAGCTCCGGCTAGGGCGCGGCCAGCGGCCCCGCCAAGCCTGCGCAACCCTCTCCCCCAATCTTGGGGGCGAGGGATAAATGGACGAATCGTAATTCTCCCTCGCCCCCTTCAAGGGGGAGAGGGTCGGGGTGAGGGGGGCGACGGGTCGGTGCGTACGCGGCGACTCACATCACATGGCACAGCCGCAAGGCGTCGTAGACCGCCGCCTGGATATTGCGGCTGGAAACCGCGTCGCCGATCCGGTGCAGCTCGAATCCCGCTCGACCCGAATGTGGCTGTGGTTGGTTGGCGATCAGCGCGTCGAGGTCGGTGACGCCGTCGTTGGCGGCGTGTCCTCGGAGATCGTGGTAGATCTCGTCCAGCGGCACCGTGCCGTGCTCGACGACGATCTGGTCGGCAGTGCGTTCGATCGCCGCGCCAGTGGTCTCGTTGACGAAGGTGGCGGTCAGTCGGTTGCCGGTCTTGGCGATACTGGTTAGCCGGTGGTCGAACGTCATGGCGATATCGAGCTCGTACAGGCGGCGTTTCCAGACCGCGCGCTCGGCATAGGTCAACTCCGCCGCCAGTTCGCCATCGATTGAAATGAGCGCGGCCTGGCTGCCCGCCATCGCGGCGTGCTCCGCGCCGTGCGGGGCGGGGTGGCGGCCGGTGCCGTCATAGACGATGACCTCCTCGCCAACCGGCGCGTTGCCGGTCAGAAAGTCCCAGATGCTTGTCGCGTGTTCCAGCCCGTCGAGCCAATCGAGGTCCGGCACGCCGCCCGTGGCGACGATGACGATATCGGGGAATTCCGCCAATACATCGTCCGCTTCGGCGAGGCGGTTGCAGCGTACGTCGACGCCGAGCCGCTCGAGTTCGCTTGCCCGCCAATCGACGACGCCGATCAGATCGCCCCGCCAGCTTGCCTGCGCACCGATGCGGGCCTGGCCGCCTAGTTGGGGTGCGGCTTCGAACAATACGACTGAATGGCCGCGTTCGGATAGCACTCGCGCGGCTTCCAGTCCCGCCGGCCCCCCGCCGACGACAACCGCATTTAGTCTCAGGCCTTCGGTTGGCGTCACGATCTGCGGCAGCGCGGTCTCGCGGCCGGTCGCTGCGTTGTGCAGGCAGACCGGGCGGTGCGGCGACATGCAGTGGGTCGCGCCGACGCAGGGCCGGATTTCCGCCTCGCGATCCTCCGCCAGTTTGCGGACCAGGTGCGGATCGGCGATATGCGCGCGGGTCATCGCGACCATGTCGAGCAGCCCGTCGCGGATCGCGTGGCGTGCCGTCGCGATGTCGGTGATGCGGGCGGCGTGGAAGACCGGCAGCCCGACCTCGCGCTTGAAGGCACCCACGGCCTGCAGCCAGGGGGCGATGGGCGAGGCCATGCCCGGCATGTTGTCGACCGCGAGGCCGATCAGCGTGTCCATGCGGCCGTAGATGCCGTTGAAGAAATCGATCGTGCCCGAAGCCTCGAAGACCTTCGCGATGGCGAGCGCTTCTTCGGCCGACAGGCCGTCTTCCATCGCGTCGTCGACCGAGCAGCGCAACCCGACCAGGAAATCGTCGCCGGTTTGCCTACGGATCTCCTCGAAGACCATCAGCCCGAAACGGCAGCGGTTCTCCAGCGAGCCGCCGAACCGGTCGGTGCGCTTGTTGGTTTGCGGCGACAGGAACTGTCCGATCAGATGCGAGCTGGCGAGCGTCTCGATGCCGTCGAGCCCGCCTTCCTGGCACCGTTTCGCCGCCGCGCCATAGGCCTTCACGACGCGGGCGATATCGTCCTCGTCCATTTCCTTCGGGAAGCTGCGGTGCAGCGTCTCGCGGATCGGCGAGGGCCCGATGGTCGGCAGCCAGTTCGAGGCGTAGGGCTCGCCGCGGCGGCCCAGATGGGTGATCTGGCACATGATCGCGGCGCCGTGCTTGTGCACCCGCTCGGAAAACTGCTGCAGATAGGGGATGACCGAATCGTCGCCGACATAGAGCTGCTGGAACACCGACGGCGAGTCGGGCGCGACGTTCGACGACCCGCCGAACATGGTCAGCCCGATGCCGCCCTTGGCCTTCTCCTCGTGATAGCGCTGGTAACGTTCCTTCGGCAGCCCACCTTCCTCCAGCCCGCAGGCATGGCTGGTGCTCATGAAGCGGTTCTTGAAGGTAAGGTGGCGAATCGTCAGAGACTGGAACAGTGGATCGGCCATGTTCGCGATCATATGATCACCTGAATGCTTTTGTCATCCTAAGAGGGTGCGGTAGTGATCGGTTAACTGTTTGGCGTTTTGTGCTGTCGTCTAAATTGGCGCGGCCTTACGTAACAGCGCCGGCTGGCAACATGACGTACTGTATGGGCTTGAAGATCGCCGAGGGGCTCGTTTTTCTCTCGGATACGCGGTCCAATACCGGTGTCGACAACATCGCCCGCTACCGCAAGACTTTCAGCTAGCGCGAGAAAAAGGGCCGCGACCTCACTTCCGCTTTTTCTCCACAGTGGGTCCGCCGGCCTCGCGCCAGGCCGGTATGCCGCCGGACAGTTGGGCGATGTTGGCGATGCCCATGTCCTTGAGCGCCTTGCCGGACAGGGCCGAGCGCGGGTTGCCGTTGCAGAACAGGACGTAGGTCTTGTCCTTGTCGCCGTAGATCTCGCGGTAATAGGGGCTTTCCGGGTCGAACCAGAACTCGATCATGCCGCGCGGCGCGTGGTGCGAGCCCTCGATCGTGTCGCTTTGCTCGACCTCGCGGATATCCCGCACATCGACGAAAATGAGGCTGCCGTCGTCCTTCTTCGCGACCGCTTCGGCGGCGTCGATCGTGTCCAGTTCCTTCAAGGCCTGTTCGGCCATCTGCATAATGCCCATGATTTCCTCGCTTCCCTAAATTCGTTGCATTGTCGTTCGCCCGTGCGCGGAAATCCAGCGCCGCCGTCAGACGTTCGGCATCACGTCGCGGGCGAACCATTCGATCTGGTCGTTCATCTCCGACACCGTGTCGACAGGGATCATCAGCGCGCAGCAGTGGTCGACACCGATCGATTTCAAATGAGCGACCTTCACGATGACCGTCTCCGGCGACCCGATTAGGTTGGCCGTCACCTGCTGGCTGAGATCGCGGCCGGTATAGGCCAGCGACTTGCGGTGCGCGACCAGGCCGCTGGCCATGTATTTCGCCTCGGCCTCCTCGTCGGTTTTGGCCAGCAGCATGGAGAATTGCGGCGCGATTTCGACCGCGTCGCGCGGCCGGCCCAGTTCTTCGCTGCGGTCCTTGATGACCTGAATCCGTTCCGCCAGCTCGTTGCCCGGCCGCCAGCCGCCGAGCCAGCCATGGCCGTACCGCGCGGCGCGTTCGACCATCGCCATGTTGTGGCCGCCGATGAACAGCGGATAGGGGTTCTGGTCCGGCTTGGGATGCATGCGAATGTTCTCGAAGGCGTAATACTCGCCGTCATGGCTGGCAGCGGGCTGTTCGATCAGCTTGAGGAACGCTTCGATGCCCTCATCCAGCATGTCGCCTCGTCGGGCGCGCCGCAGGCGCGGGGACAGCGCGGTGAATTCCTCGCGGTAGGCGCCGAGTCCGATGCCGAGGATGAAACGGCCGCCCGACAGCCGGTCCAGGGTGGCGACCTGCTTTGCCAGGAAGACCGGTTCGCGCATCGGCATTACCAGCAGGGCGGTGCCGACGACGAGCGTTGTCGTCGCCTGGGCGCACATGGCTAGCGTGATCAGCGGTTCGTAGAAGCTGGGCGCCGCGTCGCCGAATTTCTCGGCGACATAGTCCTGCGTCGTGATGTGGTCGTTGCCCCAAACCGAATGGTAACCAAGACGTTCGCACAATAGCGCCTGGGCAACGAAATCCGCGGGTGCTGCGAACGGAATCGGATACATGACCCCTTCGAACCCGGTCGACAGACAGATGCTGAATTTCATGGGCCGGTTCCTATGCCGAGGAATTGAGTGCCGCAAGCACGGCGGTGATCTGTTCCGGCGTCCGCATCGAGGCCAGGATCACATCGTCCAGACCCGCGGCGCGGTAGCCGGCGATCCGCCGGGCGAAGATTGCAGCCGTTCCGGCGGCGGCATGGTTGGCCACGATTTCGTCGTCGATGAACGCGGCCGCCTTGTCCGGGGCGCTGGCGGCGAGGGCGTCTTGATCGAGCCGGCTGCCGGCAAGGTCCAGGTTCCGCGCGTGATGCTTGCCGCGCAGCACGGTCGCCAGCATCGGGCGCACGTGGTCGCGCGCCTTCACCGCGTCCGTGTCGACGGCGGCGTAGATAAGGCCGCAGCGGCGAAAATCCGGACCGGGCCCGCCGTGCGAGACCCGCTCGAGGCACCAGCCGACATAGCCGGCTGACGCGCCGGCCGACAGCAGTACGCCGTCGGCATGGCTTCCGGCGAGCTGTAGCATCTTCGGACCGGACGCGGCGAGAAGCAGCGATGCCTTGCACGCGCCGGAGCCCAGGCTTCGGCCAGTCACGCGGAACCGCTCGCCTTCCATCGCCACGGTGTCGCCGGCGAACAGGGCGCGGCATAAATCGAGGGCCTCGCGCATCGTCGCCAGCGGTGCCTTGGCCTCGACGCCGACGCTTGCCAGGTCCGCGGGCGCGCCCATGCCGAGACAGAGCGATATGCGGCCGGGATAGAACTCGTCGAGCGTCGCCGCCGCCATCGCGGCATGCACCGGATGCATCATATAGGGGCTGAGGACGACCAGGACGATCTTGAGGTTTGGGTGCCGGCCCAAGAGGACGCTCGCGGTCGTGATGATGTCACGCTGGAACAGGTGACAGGCCAGCCAGATCGTCTCCACCCCCGCTGCGACCGCCGCGTCGGATTTGGCCAGCACGGCCACGACCGGCTCCCGGCCGTCGAAGGAAATGCTAGGTCCGGGCAAGGCTTTCCACCGCGTCGATGATCTTGTGGTAGCCGGTGCAGCGGCACAGATTGCCGTTCAGGTGATGGACGATCTCCGCCCGGCTGGGTGTCGGGTTCGTGGCCAGCAGTGCCTTCGCCGCGAGGATGAACCCTGGCGTGCAGAAGCCGCATTGCAGCGCGTTATGATCGAGGAAGGCCTGCTGCACCGGGTCGAGCGTATCGCCGTCGCTCAGCCCTTCGATGGTCGTCACCGCCGTGCCGTCGATATCGACGGCCAGCGTCGTGCAACTGCTGACCGGTTGGCCGTCGACCAGCACCGTGCAAGCGCCGCAGACCTGCATGTCGCAGGACCGTTTGACGCCGCGCTGACGCTGTGCGTCGCGCAGGAAATCGATCAACAGCGTGTGCGGGACGACGGTTGCTTTTGCAGGCTTGCCATTCAAAGTGAATACGATATCCAGGGTTGTCGGCATTAAACCATGACCTCCCGGCAGCGAGCGATCGCGCGCAGTGTGACGGTTTTGGCCAAATGCCGCCGGTAGTCGGCGCTCGCATCCTCGTCGTCCACGATGTCTAGTGCCCTGATATCGTGTGACAGGGTCTCGCTCAGCGCAGCATCGTCGGGTGCGCCAGTGTCGGTGGCCAGCAACGCCTCGGTTTCCGGCAGGCGCGCTGGACACAGGGCAACGCAGCCTAACCAGATACGTGTCGAGGCTGCCGCAACGGCCGCGGCCGCGCCCGCGATGGTTCGATGACCGAAGACGACACGTTCATATCGGATCGCAGTCGGAGGAAGCGGAACTTCGATACGCAGCAGCAGCTCGTCCTGCGCCCGCACGGTTTCCAGCGCGCCGGTTACGAAGTCGCCGGCCGGAACGTGGCGTTCCCCGCGCGGCGACAGTAGGCAAAGCCGCGTGTCGAGCGCCGCAAGCAGTGTCGGCGGGTCGGCGCGCGGTTCGGCAAAGCAGAGATTACCGCCGATTGTTCCCGTAGATCGCACCCGCGCGTTTGCGATTTCGTTGCAGAGCGTCGCCAAGGGGGGCAGGAATTCGCGGACCACCGGACTGGCGGCGATTTCCGCATGCGTTGCCAGGGCGCCAAGCGAGAGAACTTCACCATCCCCTTCGATGCGGCGCAACGCGGGCAGGCGTTTCAGGTCGATCAGGTGATCGTATTGGGCAAACCCCATCTTCATGGCCAGCAGCAGCTCGGTTCCGCCGGCATAGGGCGCGGCATCGTCGCCGTAGCGGGCCAACAGGGTTACCGCTTCCTCTACATTGGTCGGGCGATGATATGTGAACGGGCTAGGATACATCGCCGTTCCTTTCGCGCAGGGCGCGCCAGATTTTCTCCGGCGTCATCGGCAGGTCGCGCAACCGGACCCCGTAGCGCCGCGCCAGCGCGTTGGCGATTGCCGGGGCGACGGGCAGGATGCCGCCTTCGCCCATGCCTTTCGCGCCCATCGGACCGGGCCCGTCGGCATTTTCGATCAGTACGGTGCGGGCCGCGTGCGGCACGTCGCCGGCGGCGGGAATCCGGTAGGCAATTGGCGTCGCGTTGACCGGCTGGCCGTCTGCATAGGTGAGATGTTCGTACAGCGCGTGTCCGAGCCCCTGGATCGAGGCGCCTTCCTCCTGGCCCTCCGCGCCGGCCGGGTTGATCGCATGGCCGATATCGGCGACACCGGCGAAGCGGGTCACGGTCAGCTCTCCGGTGTCCTCATCGAGTTCGATATCGCAGGCGCCGACGGCGGTTTCCCAGAACAGCGGCGATTGAGCAAAGTCGCTGCCCTTGCGCGCCGGCGTCACCATGGCGCGGCCGACGACCTCGCCGGAATCGATCCCGAAGGCGGTGTGGAACAGGCGGTCGAACGGCACCGTCTCCGATCCGGCTGTAACGCCGCCCGGAACCAATACGACCGCATCCAAATCTGTACTGAATGCGGCGGCCGCCAGTGCTAGGAGCTGTTCGCGCGCGTCCTGCGCCGCATCTTCCACCGCCAGGCCCATGATGACCGTCGAGCGGCTGGCGCCGGTGCCCCAATCGAACGGAGTCGTCGCCGTGTCGGGACCGGCGACCCGGATAGCGTCCGGGTTCTGGTTCAGGGTCTTGGCGGCGACATTGCGCAACACGTCGCGCACGCCCTGGCCGATCTCCGCGCTGTTGGCCATCACAAGGACCGAGCCGTCGGCCAGCACGCGGACCAGCGCCCCGCCGAGCGGCAGGATCCCAGGGTCCGTTGCCGCGACTGCGACGCCGGCTGCTGGCCGGCCGCCCATGCTGGTGATCGCCTGACCCGCATGGCCCATCATCTCGCTGATATCGGCATCCAGGGGGCGCAAGGTTTCCAAGACCTTGCCGCCGCGCGGCAGCAGGTTGCGGTGCCGGAAGTCGACCGGATCGATATCCAGGGCCGCCGCGATCTCGTCCATCTGGCTTTCGGTCGCCCAGACCGCCTGCGGGCCGCCGATCGAGCGGAAGGCGGAGCCGGGCACCGTGTTGGTGTAGACCGCCCGGGATTCGATCTCGAGATTATCGATGGCGTAGGGGCCGATGACGCGGTTCGCCACCTTGGCCGCGACGGCCGGACCGGTATCGGCATAGGCGCCCCCGTCGAGCAGGATTTTGGCGCGCTTGGATAGGATGATGCCCTCGGCGTTGACCGCGGTGCGCAGGGTGATCGACGCGCCGAGACGGCGGCATGTCAGCATCGATTCTTCCTGGGTCAGCGCGACGCGTACCGGTCGGCCGGCCTTGAACGCGGCGGCGGCGGCCAGCGGGTCGATCTTGACCGACGCCTTGCCCCCAAATCCGCCGCCGATATGCGGGACGATGACCCGGACATTGGCGATGGGCAGGGCGAAGATCCGGGCCAGCACTTTCTGCACGGCGGTCGGCGATTGCGCGCCCGACCAGACCGTCAACTGGTCACCTTCGAAGGCGGCCGTCACGCAATGCGGCTCCATCGCGAAATGCGAAATTCCGGGGAAGCTGTAGCTGTGCTCGAAGACATGCGCCGCGCCGGCTTCGGCCGCGTCGACGTCGCCGGTGCTGACGGGGAATTTCTGATAGACGTTCGTGCCCTCGACCGGGCGCGCCTGGCCCTTGAAATAGAAGTCGGCGATCGGCTCGCGCACGGGGTGTAGCAGGGGTGCGTCGGGGGCGGCCGCGTCGGCGGCGTTGTCGGTGAACGGCAATTCTTCATAGGACACATCGATGAAATCGAGCGCGGCCTGAGCGATGGCGGGCGTTTCCGCGACGACGAGGGCGACCGGCTCGCCGACATAGCGGACCTTTTCGTGCGCGATGACCGGTCGGTCGTTGAAGTAGAGACCCCAATAGGGCTGGGCGAGATCGGCGAGGTCCGCGCCGATCAGGATCGCGACCACACCTTCGCGCGCCAGCGCGGCGGAGCAATCTATCGCGACGATCTTCGCGTGCGGCAGCGGGCTGCGCAGGATGCGGCCATGCGCCATGCC
>CAYLTU010000210.1:0-10547 GCA_964386465.1 uncultured Rhodospirillaceae bacterium | reverse complement strand
CTGTAAAATACCAATCCAAACAGGAGGTTGGAAATACTTCACGATCGACTAACGAGCGTCCGAAATCGTGAAAAAGAACGTTGGCCTACCCTTTACGAGCTCGTAGTTAGCGAAGACCTTGAAGTCAGGCGCTAATTGCGTTCTGGCGCCTTCCATGATGTCCTTCTGAAGCTGCTTGTTGGTGAACATCGAAACAAACTTCGGAAGGTACGCAACTGTGACTTGGACGAAATCAGGTCGGTTGGGGGTTTGTTTGTAGTCGGGTTTGACGAATAGATAACCAAGCCCCGGGTGTTCGGTGACCATGGCAACGCTCGTGCGACTTGTTCGTATTGCCCTCGCCAGCCCGGCGTTCGCCGCAGCGACAACGTTTTGGAGCCAAGCTGTCTGGCTTAGCGCGAAAACCTGCTTAGCGTCCTCTTTGCTGAGAATTTCAATAGACGAAACGTCTGATGCCCGAGCGGTAGGCACCAGCCATATCAAAATTGTCAGGGCGAAAGCTAATACCCGCATAGAGAAATAGTAGTAGCTGGAACCGTTGCGCGCTACGTCGAAATTAGAAGCCGCTCGCAGAGGCCGTCATGATTTTTTTCGAAACCGTAGGGATGAGAGCGGGTCAGGTCTTGCAATGCAACATTGCAAGTGTCTGTGTGTTTTAGCAGCGTGGCCGCATACGTGAAAGCAGATTAGAAGCTGACTGCCCATGTTGCGAGAATTAGGTCTACTCAAACGTCACGGACACCGTCCCAAACGGCCCGAAATCGGCCAGATAGGTCTCGCCGGGTTTTGGCCGCAGCATGCCGGTCAGCGTGCCCGTACTGATCGTCTGGCCGGCCTTCATGCCGATCCCGCTGCGCGACAGTTCGTTGGCGAGCCAGGTCAGCGGGACCATGGGGTGGTCCAGGGCGGCGGCGGCCGTACCTTGCCGGCGCGGCGTGCCGTTGCAAGTGAGCGATACCTCTTGGGCCGCGATATCCCTGTCCCGCCAGTTCTCGATCGCCGGGCCGTGCACGATCGTGCTGGCGCCGGCGCCATCGGCGAGGATCGCGGCGAGCGGCGGGAACGCGTCGTCATGGACGAACCGGCATTCCGCGAGCTCGAGGCCCGGGTGCAGGGATGCCACCGCCTCGGTGACCTCTTCGACCGCATAGGGCGCGGCGCGGGGCGGTAGGTCGCCGCCGAGCCGCGCCTGATACTCGACCTCGGGGATTGGGCTGCACAGATCGGCATGCACCACCCTTAGGGGCGAAACTTTGACCATCGGGGCGAAGACGCGGCCGTAGATCGGGCTGTCGGTGCGCAGCGCCTTTTGCATTTCCGGCTTGATCGCCGCGATCTTCCAGCCGGCGACCTCCCAGCCCAATTCCTCCTCGACCCTTTGCGCGATGCGATACGCCGTGGCCTTGTCGGTCGGCACGAGCCGCGCCTCGAGGCCGCTCTGTTGACGTCCTTCCCGGCGCAACGTCGCAAGCAGGCGCGCGAGTTCGATTTGCAGCGAGACGTTCAAATTGGCGGCTCCGTGAAGTCGTGAAGGATTTGGGACGAATCTTCCCAATAGGCACCAATCCGTTTCGCCGCACAAGCCGTGCGGCGGCTGCGCCGTTTTTCAGCGGCGGCGTAACTGGTATCCTTCCGCGGCAACCCCAGGCCGTCATATTGGGGCCGTTCCCTTCAGCGGCTCCCGTCGAGACAGCCTTTAGGCCCGCCACAAGGAGACGCAGCCATGTCCTACCAACCGGTGTTATGCGAGAGGGAAGACGGCGTTGCCCTGGCGACGCTGAACCGGCCGGAATCCGGCAATGCCAGCGATGCCGAAATGGCGAGCGCGCTGATCGCGCTCTGGCCGGAACTGCAGGCCGACGAGGCGGTCCGGGTCGTCGTCCTGACCGGCGCCGGCCGGCGGCATTTCTGTACCGGCGCGGATATGAAGCTGGCCTCGCGCGAGGGCGATACCGGGTTCGACGCCTGGGGCGACGTGCCGGAGGATTTTTTCAAGCCGGTCATCTGCGCCGTCAACGGCGTCGTCGCCGGCGGCGGCTGGCATTTCATGTGGCAGGCCGATTTCGCCATCGCGTCGGAAACCGCGACCTTCCTCGAACCGCATGTCGGCGTCGGCTGGGTGCCGCTGCGGGAGATGCTGGGCATGGCGCTGCGCGCGCCGCAGGGCCCGATCCGGCGCATGGCCTATATGGGCGCCGCCGAACGGATGGACGCGCAACGGGCCTATGAGCTGGGCATCGTGACCGAGATCGTGCCGGCCGACGATCTGGTGGCGCATTCCCTGGAAATCGCCAAGACCATCGCCCGGCAGGCGCCGCTCGCCGTGCAGACCACGAAGGAGACGTTCCAACGCGCCTTCGACCTGCGCTATGCTTGGCGGCCGCTCTACGACCACATGCACGAGAAGCGCATTCAGGTCGACTGGCACAGCGAGGACGGCAAGGAAGGCCCGCGCGCCTTCGCCGAGAAACGCAAGCCGGTGTGGAAGGGCCGGTGAGACGCCTGTGAGTTAAGTTTCCGGACCGGTTCTTGCAATCACGCAAGCGCTCGAGCCGTCCGTACATCGACCCATCCGCGCGGATTTTGTGCCCCCAACGTGCGCAAGGGCTGAGCCTTCCGGGACTGAGGTAAGCCGAAAAACTAAAACCGTTCTAGAATTCGGAAGCCCGCACTCTCAAAAGAATACTAGGCCGCTCGCCGCCGCCGCCGCCGCACCATTCCCAAACCGATGAGGCCGATACCGAAGAGCGCCAGGGCGCCGGGTTCCGGAACCGGGTTGAGGTTAAATTCGATTTCGCTGACCGAGGTCAAGAACCGGTCGGACGTAAACAGGATGGACCGGATAGACGGGGCGTTCACGGTCAGGTCGAAGAAGTCGTCATTCCCCGCACCGGGGACAAGGTCAACGATCTGTACGGATTCGATGTCGACAGGTGTCGGGAAAGGCACCGGGAAGGGCGGATTGGTCGATCCCGTGTCAAAAGCGAAGGGATTATCGAAGGCGCGAAGCGTCGCGAGCGCATCGTCCTTGAAATCGCTGACCTGGATCCGGAGTTGGGTTATCGCTTGATCGAAATTGATCGAAAACCCGGTCCCGCCGATGATCGTCATGTCGAAATTTTCGCCCTGTAAATTGCCGCCAGGGTGGATCTGGAACACGACGCCGGCCGGCATCAGGAGGTTAATCTGATTTTGTATGCTAATTGTGCCGCCTGCACTGTTGATTGTGTCGAAATCGATTAGCGTGGCCCGCACGAGAGTCGGCGCAAAAATCAAAGATAACAAGAAAACAAACGATTTTACGAACTTCATTGGACAACTCCCCAACCCAATTTCCTTCTGAAAAACACTTGTATTTCCTGCAATATTCTTGCCAGACAAAAATATCTAACAATTAAAACGGGTTACCAAAAATCGCAGAGTAAAAAATTGGAAAAGTGTAAAATATAGCGACTCCGAAAATCGTGATATTCATGCAATCTCAGGCTGGAATTTCTAGATTTATTATTAAATTACATATAGTTACGGTCTTACGCTAATCGAAATACCGGTGAATTAGAATTGTAAAGAATACCGTCGGATCTTTCTTTCAGTTTCCGCTCCGCGTTAATCGTCGCTGTCCCGTTCGAGGCCGAGGAACGCGATCATCTTGCCCAACCCGATGAACTGGCCGATCGCCCAGGTCAGCTCGACCAGCGCTCCATCGGAGAATTGCGTCCGCAGATGCTGCATGAGCTCGCGACTAGCGCCCGCCGCACCGGCATCCGCCCGGAACAGCGCTTCCGCCAGATCGAGAGCGGCTGATTCCTGGTCTGTGAACAGGCTATCCGGCCTGTCGATCAATCCCGCGATATGTGCGTCCGTCAGTCCTTGCCGTTCTGCCAGAACGGACAACGACCCCAGTCAATAGCTACAGCTGTTGAGTCGCGCGATGCGCAGCCGCGCGAGCTCCTTGATCTTGGCGCTGACGAGCCCGTCGCCGCGCATCGTCTGATAGAACTCGAAGAAGGGCGGCACGAGATCGGACCGGTAGCTCAGCATGCGTAAAAACGAGGAGTCGCTGCCGACTTCCTTCCAGTCGGCGGCCAACTGGGCGACCTGGCCGCTCAGACTATCTTCCTCGGGAACGGTGATTCTTGTCGACATGGCAAAGGCTCCCTATTCCTGAATGGGTGGTGGCGGTATCCGTCCCCGATCCTACCGAACGGCGCCGGGTCAGTCGGCCGCGTCGCGTTCGGGCATGCCGGTCAGGCTCTCCATCGGCCCGTCCTCCGGCTCGATCCCGAACATGTTGTTGAACTGGTTCATGCCGTGCAGGGTCGTCACGACGAAACCGATCTCGACCAGCTGTGCGTCGTCGAAGTATCGGCGCATTTCGGCGAACAGTTCCGGCGCGTCCCGGGTTTCGTTCCGCGCCATGGCGGTGGCGAACCGCATCGCGGCGCGCTCGCGGCCGGTGAAAACCGGGCTGTCGAGGTCGTGCACCTGGCTCAGTTTCTCTTCCGTCATTCCGGCACGCCGGCCCGCGGCGTAGCGAAAGTTCAGTCAGTATCCGCAGGCATTGACCGAGGCACAGCGCATTCGGATGAGCTCCTTGATCCCGGCGTCGACGCGGGTGCTGCGCCAGATCCGTTCGTAGAAGCTGTTCAAGCCGTCGAGCAGTTCCGGACAGTGGGCTCGGATGCCCTGGCTGGTCGGAAGGTCGGGCGACCCCGTCGGGGGCACGTGTGACATGGCGTGTCCTCTTTCCTCTATCCTACGATGCCGTCACCGTAGCATCGGGACCGGGGGAAGGGAACGCCGCGCGTCAGTCGAGCAGCGCCATCGGGCTGCCGACATCGACGACGCCCATCGCCCGTACGGCCTTGTAGCCGAGCAGTTCCTGTACGCGGCGCGGCATCGCGCGGGCCGTCTCCAGGGGCTCGGAAAGGAACATACTCTCCTCGATGCGCAGCCAGCCCAGGACATAGCCCGCGAACATTCCCCGGCGGTGGTCGTCGGCGGTCCGGTTCGCGCCACCGCCATGGATCGTCGAGCCCAGATAGAACAGCGCAGAGCCGGCCTTCATCTCGGCCTGGACGATCTCGTCCGGTTCGGGTTCGCGGCCGGTGGGCCAGCGGTGGCTGCCGGGTGCGACCCGGGTCGAGCCGTTGGCGGCGGTGAAATCGCTGAGCGCGAAAAGCGCCTCGACCTCCAACTCCGGCCCGGGGGCGGGCACGTGCCGCCAGACGCCATCGTCCCGGTGCAGCCGCTGGTCGCCTTCGCCCGGACCGATCTCGATCAGCTGCCCGGTGTTGAACAGGTAGTCGTCGCAGTGCGGCAGCAGGAAATGATCCGCCATGCCGCACAGCAGCGGCAGCAGCATCACCTCGAGGAACGAAGCGGACTTGCCCGGCGCCGTCGCCGCGACGATCCGGTCGAGATCGCGGTTGAGGCCGTCGAGCAGTGCCGGCGTCAGCGCGTCCGCCACCACGACGGCCCTGCCGCGCTCCAGCAGGGCGCAGAGGTCGGCGGGCGCGACCGTGCCCGCGACATGTTCCAGCCGCGGCGCGGTTGATCAAGGGGTATCGACGCCGTTCACGATATGATTGTGAAGCGAATGAAAGCCGTACCGGTCCGGCTGGCCCCCGGGCTATGGTTCGAGTCTATTCGCCCCGCAATTCAGATCGCTAATGTGCTGGATCACGCAAAATTCAATCTTTTGAATTTCACGATCGGGACACTAGCACTGTTTCAGATTGTCCTTATCCGAACCGGCGCAAGGCATTTGCCCGCCGACCAGGCCCGAAAGGTCCTCCGACCCGATCGCATCCATCATTTCACGAGCGGCGGCATCGCTCGGCGAAGCGATCAACGCCGCCGCCTGGGGCACGGCTTGCAGGGCGGCCTTGGCGTCTTCCGCGCGCTTCATTTGCGCCGCTTTGTAATCGCCGTCCCCGCTCTCGGCCGCCTGTGTGGCGGAAACCAGCTTCGCGGCCTGACCCGCGACGTACAGGTTGGCCAAATGCGCGGGCGTACGTTTGTCCAGCCAGTGGCTCATCTTGCCCTGGGAAAACATGACGATTTCGAACGTTTGATTTATCGGGTGTCCCGCTTCCACCATCTTGCCGAAAGCCTCGCCACTGATTTCCGTGCGGGCCAGGCCATGGCACTTCATGCAATTCTCAGCGATATCGTAGCTCATCGCGGCCCAGGCCAATCCGGCGTCCTTGGAATCGGCGATTCGCTTGACCTTGTGGGCCTCAGTTTCCTCCTCGCGCTTGACGTTCTTGCCGCCATAGTCGAAGTGGATAGGTTCCCAAATGGACGACGGGCCGTGACAGCTTTCGCAGCCGGGGCCGGTCTTAACCTTTGGCTTGTCTTCCGCCGTTTTCCGCGCGGTCGAATAATGGCAGACGACGCAACTCTTGTTACGCTTCATGTTTTTCTTGCCGCCCACGGCAACGGCGATCTTCTTCGCGTCCTTTGCCTTGTGCGCCGTGCGGTAGGAGGCGAAGTGTTTCGTTGCCTCCCAGGTTTTGTATTCTTCCCTATGACAATCCTGGCAGGTTTTCAGGCCTTGAGAAAAGGGTTTGGCGATCGCCGGTGGCATCCACATGGACACCATGATCGATATGGCCAATAGCACGCCCATGCGTCCGATGGAAAAAACCGACATGACACCCCCTCGCCCAAATTAATTCAGAAGCAGCTTCGAAACAGTCTGCCCTAAAGCACGCCGATTTCAAAGGACCAACGTGCTAGTTGCCGGTCGGGTAGGACAACCGACGGCGCGGATTCCTAAAATACGATATTCAGCTTCGTCCGAATTCCGTACCCATCGTCGATGTCTTCTTGCATCACTGCAAAACCGCCGACTTCAAAAAAGACATGCGTGTGGATCTTCTGTGCATAACGTATAGCGGCGCCGACGCGGTCGACCTCACCATGCGAATCGTCTTTTTTGCCGCCAATCTCGAAAACGAGGTTTCTGTCAAGGGTCGGCCAAATCAGCTGATACCCGATTGAACCGCCAAAGGAATCTTTGGCTCCATTGTTGATTGCCGGACCGGCCAAACCGTTTCCGGCAAACAGTAATCCGGTAAGGCCCAGCGGCCCGCCCCTTTCGCGCGCGGCGGGTGCGTAATCACCGATGGCCCCGAACAAATTCACGTACATGATGTCGTCGGTCCGTTTCGGCGCCCAGGAAAAGCTCGTATACAGCAGGGTACCGTCCGTCGCCTGCGCGGTTTCCTGGTCCGGCGTAAAGGATGAAGAGAGATGAACCTTCGTATCGACGGCGCGTTCCAGAATGACATAGCCATGCGTATAACTGGCGCCGATATTAAACTGATCGCCGATGGCGTCGCTGCTGTCCACGTAAACCAGATCGAGGTCGATCGTCGAATGCGCGATATCGGCAGACGTGAATATGCCATACAGCTCGCCGTGGGGATCGTCGATATGATTGCTTCGTTGCACGTTGTTCACAGCCACGAACCCGCCAATGCGGGCAAAATTGGAGCCCGGAAACGGAATCGTGCTTCTGGTAACGGCAAGCGAATCCAACATGTCGTTAATCAACAGGCCGTCTTGAATGATGACGCGTTGGCGGCCAATGGAGAACTCATAGTCCAACGGCAACCGCCCCAACCAATCGATCTTGGGAAATATTTCCGACAGTTCGCCCTCGAAGAAAGCGGTGGTTAAACGAATGTTCGATTCGTTAATAAACCCGGAATTCGGTTGGAATGAATATCTGGTCCGTGGTCCGCCCTCGTCTTCCAACGGGGAAACGCCCACCAAAATCCGCTCCGTGCCGCTGAGCGTCAGATTCAGGAACAAGTCCAGTCTCGTCACCAAATCCACGGCGGTATCAGCGACGCCGTTGTCGGTGACCTCCAATCCGGTATTGATAAACCCGTACAGCAACAGGCCCGGCGATACGACCATGCCCGTTGGCAGTTCGAATTCGCAACAGTACTCCCCTTCGTTTACATAGTCCTGAAACAATTCGAAAACCGGCTTCGGACGCGGAGGAAAGTTCTTCTGTTCCTTGAGCCCCGGCACCTTGTCGGAGTAGCGCGAAGGGCTTTCCGCGGCGGGCTTGTCGCTGGATTTCTTATCTGCGGCAAAAGCGCCGTTCGAGAATCCGACCCCGCAACCGACGAGGGCGAAAACGCCTGCGATGATGATGTATTTCAGCATGTCGGACACTCTACTTTCCAATTTTTACCGTCTCGGTCTTTTCCCACAGGTTCATGCTTAAATCGACTACACGCTTCGTCAATTCGCGCAAGGAGAAGTTATAGTCGAGCCCGACACCGGAAATGACGTGGGCGAAAAACGCCGGCAACTGTTGAGCAATCAGCTTCATATTCACCGTGTAGGTCTCGCCCGGCTTCAACAGATCCGGATCGACGTAATATTTGGCCCAACGGTGACCGCCGGGCTCGATGCTGTTCTTCAACGTGCGCACGCTTTGCGGACGCATGAGGATTGCGGTCGAATTCGTGACCGGCCGGACAAACGGGCGGACCGCCGCCGAGAACGGAACGAACCTTAACTGCGTGCGCTCGCCGCCCCAGAAGGTCCGGGCCATGAAATGGCTTTCCAGATTGAACAGCTGTTTGTCGAATTCCAGTTCGCCGTTGCGCACGTAGCGGGAGTAGCGTTCGCGCAGGTCGCCGTTCGGGTCGCGGTCGCCGGATTTGAAAACGACCTTACCCTGACTGTCCTTCACCGTGATCTGGAAAAACACCATCCGCTCATGGATGAAGCCCGACGGTGCGTTGTGACCAAGCACGGCGTTTCTCAGTTTGATCTTGAAATTCAAGCCGCTGCTCATATTGGTGTCGCCGAAGACGACCTCATCCACCTTGTACCCGGCCTTCATTACCGCGTCGCGCTGGCCCATCGCCCATTCCAGCAGTTCGAGCTGACCGTCCAGGATCTCACGGGCGTCGTAGCGAAGATTCTGATCCTGCCAGAATTTCGGGAACTTGTAGCTGTCGGAAACATCGTCCTCGAACTTGTCCGTGCCCCAGCCCTTTTTCCAGTCGAAATCAAGCCATTGCTCATAGGTGGCCAGCTGCACCGCATCCGGATTATGCGGGAAGATACCGGGGTGCAGCACCGAGAAATCCGGTCCGGCGAAATAATGATTCGATAGCCGCCGGTGCTTGGTCTCGGTCTTGCCGATCACCGCGCCGGGGCCCTTCGCGAATCCCTTATTCTCGCCCGGCACCTTGCCCATGTGGCAATCCTGGCAGGTTACGCCGTCGCGGGCCGATTGCGAGGTCCGGTATTCATCGAAGGTTTCCTCGTTGTGCAAGCCGGTCGGCAACCTCGACGAGTGGCAGTTGCTGCAGAAAATCGAGGCCCTGAGGAACGGATAGGGTTCGACCTTGTTATGGATCTTCCGCCCTTTCTTGCCGGGTTTGGTGACCAGGGACAAGGACGCGTCTTTTTCGGCCTCCTTCTGGATCTTGTTGTTGGTCGGCCCGAAGATCGGCGCGAAGATGTCGCCTTTCGTGATCTTCGCGCGCGCGCTTCGCTTGGCATACCGTTCGGAGAACCGATGGCAGACGACGCAGGTTATCCCTTCGATCACCGGGCCCAGGAAGTCTTCGCCCGCGCGGGCGAATTGCGCCCGTTTCATGTTGGAAATCTGCATTATTCCCAGCACCGCCGCCAATGGCGCGTGACACCGCGAACAGGTGTCGGCCGAGGTGCTGTTGACCTTGGACAGGAGCGCCAGCTCTGTCGAAACGAAGAACGGGCTCAGATTGGCATAGGCGTGCGACGAAACGGACCACTGCCGAAACTGGATCTCATGGCAGGGTTTGCATTCGAAGGCCGACGGAAACTGCTTGTTCCGAAACAGGTCTTCATGCGCCGTTTCACCGGTCTTCTGCGCTAGCGCCGAACCCGTGATCGCCATAGCCAAGGATAGAGCAAACGCGAACAGTAAATTCGGTTGCCAAGACATTGATATACCTTCCCCAATCTTATTCCGAGCCAGAAACCTATAGTTAACGACTTTTGCCGTTATTGATATAGATCAATTGGCACTGTTTTCGTAGCGGTGCCTTTTTCGGTGCTGGTTGGTCCGAAACCTCGTATCGAATCGCTACGCAATTCGCGTGGATTGGGTTCGGATCAGCCAACGGATTTCCATTAATAGACTTTCAAATTACTTTTGCAACGTTTTCCATTTTGCCACTAAATGAACGCCCGCAACAAGCTTTGGATCAAAGGCGCGCCGCATACCGTGGTAAGTTGGCGCACGCGATTGTGAATAAAGTATTTATCCCCGGAACTTATCATCATCCGCGCGATCGGCGGAAAAGACCCGACCGGCGTTCCGGCAACGTGACGGGGTGGGCGGCGGATTGCCGCTTTTGGGCGGAAGGTCTCTCCCGATTCGAATGAAGGGAAGAATTCACTGAAGCGAATCAAGTATATCCGAGCCCATGATTGGGGTTCGGATATTCCTTTGAATCAGCTCTTTATAGATTAAGTAACATCAGAATAGATTAAGTAACATCAGACTAACGCTATTGCTG
>CAYLTU010000209.1:0-10652 GCA_964386465.1 uncultured Rhodospirillaceae bacterium | reverse complement strand
CGTTGTCCTGACCCGGAGGTGTCGCAATGACCTATTTCGCCCTGGCGCTCGTTCTCACCGCCGCCGTGTGCCACGCCACCTGGAACCTGTTGGTCAAGCGGATCGATGGTGGACCGGAGCTGGTCTGGCTGTTCTCCGTCATTTCGATGGTGCTTTACCTGCCGGTCGCCGTCGCTGTGTATCTGATCGAAAAACCATCGCTCGGCTGGACGGAAATCGGCTTCTGCATCGCCAGCGCGCTATTGCACATGGGTTATTTCCTGCTGCTGCAGCAAGGCTACCGGAAAGGCGATCTCTCGCTGGTCTACCCGACGGCCCGGGCCACGGGGCCGTTTCTTTCGACCATGTTCGCCGTCGTCATTCTGGGCGAGCGATTGACCACGCCGATCGTCGTCGGCGGCCTCGCGGTTGTGACCGGGGTCATCTTTCTCACCGGCGGATTTCGGAGCACGGCGGCGAACATCAAGAGTTCTGTTCTATTCGGCCTCGCGGCCGGACTGTTGATCGGTAGCTATACGGCCTGGGATGCCTATACGGTGAGCATCCTGGTCGTCCCGCCGCTGCTTCTCGACTACGCATCGATCTTGGCGCGCGCTACGCTCCTGGCGCCCCATGCGTTGCGCCGCCGGGACGCGATGCGCCGGCAATGGCGCGAACACCGGGGGGCCGTTCTGGGGATCGCGGTGTTCAACCCGCTCGCCTACATCCTTGTCCTGACGGCGCTCGCCTTTACGCCCGTCGTCTACGTCGCGCCGGCGCGCGAGGTCAGCGTCCTGATCACGGTGGCGATGGGCTCGGTGCTGCTGGGTGAAGGCGCGTTGCGCCAACGCATGGGTTGGGCCTGCCTCATTGTCGCCGGGATGGTCCTGTTGGCGTTGGGGTAGGGGCTACTGAAGTTACTTAGGCCGTGCCCCGCACGAGGGCGCTATTCAACTACCCATCAAAGTGCGGCGCAGGAAGTTGAGCGCATTGATGACGGCATAGTTGCGGAAGCGGTTGCGGTCGCCGGGCAGGGAGACCGTCTGTGTGTAGGATGTGCCGTTGATGTCGAGGCAGACATAGACCGTCGCGCGCGGCTGCTCGTCCTGCCGCCGCGCGGTGGCGACGGCGAGCCCGACATCGGTGCCGAATATCTGGCGGGTCTTTGCGGCGGCTTCGGCGGCGCAAGCTTCGCCGCCCTTGCCGCTGTCTTCGATATCGGTGCCGACCGTGCCGCCGCGAAAGATCGCCATGCGTTGATCGACATCGGACAGGCGCGAGGCCATCACCCCGCCGGTCAATCCTTCCGCGATCGCCAGGGTCATGCCGCGCTCGCCCAGCATGTTGAGGACGACCGTCTCCATCGATTCCTCGTCGATGCCGAAGATGACATTGCCCAGCATGCCGCGGATCAAGCCTTCCTCGGCGGAGAGGATGGACTCGGCGGTGCTCTCGTCAGGCGATTTGGCGGTAATCCGGACTTTGATTCCTTCGATGCCGCTCGCCTGGAAGGCAAGGGTCGGGTTGCCAAGCCGGTCGAGTTGATCGATCCGGTCGGCGAGGGTCTCCGCCAAGCCGGACTCGCTGTTGCCCCAGGTGCGCAGCACGCGGCTGCGGATCACCGCGGTCTGGCCGGATCGCCGTTGCAAATCCGGCAGGATCGTACCTTCCATCATGGTGCGCATTTCGTGCGGGACGCCCGGCACGGCGTAGATCACCTTGTCGCCGATCGGACAGATCAGGCCGGGCGCGGTGCCCGGCATCTGCGGGATCGGCGATGCGCCTTCCGGTATGTCGGCCTGACGGCGATTGTTGTCCGTCATCACGCGGCCGCGCGACTCGAACCCCATGCGGATTTTTTCGACGATCGCCTCGTCGCGGTGCAGCGCGACGCCCATGATGGCGGCGATCACCTCGCGGGTGATGTCGTCCTGGGTCGGGCCCAGACCGCCGCAGCAGATCACCGCGTCGCTGCGGTCCAACGCGTGACGGATGGTAACCTCCATACGGTCGAAATTGTCGCCGACCTTGACTTGGAAGAGGGAGTCGATACCGACCAGCGCCAGTCGTTCGCCTATCCATGACGAGTTGGTATCCACGATCTGACCGAGCAGAAGCTCGGTGCCGATGGCGACGACTTCGCAACGCATGTGCATTTTCCCTTTGGCTGAACCGGCCCGGTTATCCCGCGCGCGGCCCGGCTTGTCCAGTAGAGGGACCAGGCACTTATTTCATATCGGGCGGAAACTCGTCCTCGATATGTTCGGTCGGCTGCGGCGTCGTCGTCATCAGGGTCACGCCGTCCGGCGCGTTGAACTGATGCCACGTGTTCTGCGGCACGATGATGAACATGCCGGCCTTCAACTGGTGCTCTTCGGAACCGTCCTTGGTCAGCAAGGTGACCTTTGTCTCGCCTTTCAGAATTTGCACGATCTCGTCGCCGTTCGGATGGCGCTCCCATTGGCTCGTGCCGGAAAACCCGCCGGCGGAAATCATGCTGTCGCGGTACTCCGAAAGCCGCGCGAAGACACCGGTCGTATCCGTGAAGCGGTTGCGGCCTTCGAGGAATTTCATCTGCGAGACTTCACCTTCGATATCGATCGTCTTGGCCATCGCCGTTACTCCTGCATCGTTGTATCGTCGGGTTTAGGCCCACCGCAGGGGCCGGTGTCGGACAGCGCCAGATCTTTCAGGGTTTTGCCCTTTAGGGCCGCCGTGCCCGCCGACTCGACATTTTTTACGATTTCGTCGACCACGCTTTCCCGCGGCAGTCTATCGGGGTTCAAATAGTCTGATTCGTCCGCCATCCGGACGGCCTGGAGGACATCGGCGACGAGCGTGTTTTCCAGCGGTCGGGCGGGCAGGAAGGACGGCGGATCTCCCAGCGTTCGGGCGAGAATGCCGACGCGCTCGAGCGACGAGAGCGCCAATTCAGTCGCATCCATCGGCGCGCTCAATCGCTGCGCCAAACCCTCCGCCGTCCAACCCGGCTTGTCTTGGTAAAAGCGTTGGCTGATCAAGAAGGCAACCAGCAGCGCCAGCTTCTCGCGGACCCGGTTGCTCAACCGCAATTCCCGGCGTGTCGCCGTGACGTATTCCGGGTGCTGGTTGTGGAAGGCGATGCTCGCACCGATAAGCAGGATCAGCCAACCGAGATAGAGCCAGATCAGGAACAGGATCAGGGTCGCGAAGGTCGAATAGATGGCCGCGTACTGCGCCGAATTGACGACGAAAGACGCGAATATCCATCCCGTCATGTTCCAGAGGACGCCGGCGACCAGCCCGCCGATCAGCGCGGCCCGGAGATTCACGCGCGTGTTGGGTATGAACATGTAGATGAAGGTGAACGCGCCGACGATCATGACGAAGGGGGCCAGCTTGACCGCGCTCTTGATCAGGAAACCGAAGGGCTGAATCGCGCTTAGCATCTCGACCACGGCCGTGTTCATCAACGACGCCATGATCCCGATTGCCGTGAGCACGAGGATCGGCCCGATCAGGATGACGCTCAGATAGTCGCGAAATTGCTCGCCCAGGCTCCGTTCCCGGGTGATATGCCAGGTGTGATTGAAGGCCCGCTCGATCTTCTGCATCAGCGAGACGACGGTATAGAACAGCATTGCGAAACCGAAGAAACCAAGCACGCCGACCTTGACGTTCTCGACGAAGCCGATGATCTCGTTGGTAATTTCCACGCCCTTGTCGCCGAGCGGCGCCAGCACGTTGAGCAGCAGCGGTTCGACCTGGTTGTGGACGCCGAAACCCTTCAGGACCGAAAAACTGATCGCCAGTAGCGGGACGAGCGACAGCAGGGTCGTGTAGACGAGGCTCATGGCGCGCAAGGTCAACTGCTCGCCGATGACGCTTCGGATGACCGCGTGGCCGATACGGATTAGACCGAGCAGCTTGGCGTGCCAGCGCGGCAGGAGCGCGAGATCGGCTTCCCAGACCATCCTGTAGAACCAGCTCTTCGCGTCACCGACCGAAGAGCGCGGCTTTTCGTTCATGGTACGGCCCCTAGGGTGCGTTTGGGTGTATCTTCTCGCGGCGACGCCGTGCTGTCATCAAGTTTTCAAACGTCGGAAAGGAGGAAAGCCTGTTGGAAATCTACGTCGATGCCGACGCCTGTCCGGTCAAGAACGAGATTGTGCGCGTCGCCGAGCGGCACGGCCTGACCGTGCACATGGTGTCGAACAGCTGGATGCGACTGGCGGAAGGGCCGCTGGTCAAGCGCGTTATCGTGTCGGAAGGATTCGACGCGGCGGACAACTGGATCGCCGAGCGGGCAGGCGCGGGCGACATCGTCGTCACCACCGATATTCCGCTTGCGGACCGCTGTCTGAAAGCCGGCGCGGAGGTTATCGGTCCAACGGGGAAACCTTTCACCGCCGACAATATCGGGACCGCCTTGGCGATGCGCGACCTGATGGGACATCTGCGCGATACCGGCGAGGTGCGCGGCAACAATCCCGCCTTCACGCCGCGCGATCGGTCGCAATTTCTGCAGGCGCTGGAGGCCGCCGTGCAGGTGGCCAAGAGGGGTACAATTTAGTAAGCTCGCATATAAAAAATGTACGTTATGCCGTCTTGACCAACCCGTTGGGCGACGCCGAGTAGCCCGTCAGTGTCCGCTCAGCATGGCGCATCCGCCAAGAGAGCATTTTCTGAGCATATTCCAGTATTCGCCCGGTATATGCTGGGTCGGCGGCGCGGTTTTCGAACTGATGCGGATCGGCTTCGATATCGAAGAACAGCGGCGGCAGCGCGTCGAAATGGACGTATTTGAACTTGTCGTCGCGGATCACCGCGAGGCCGCATTGGTCTATGGAGAGGCCGAAGGGCGGTGGTTTGCCCGCATTCTGGAAGTACGGGCGGAAATCGAACTCCCAATGCACCGCGTCGCGCCAATCGGCCGGCGTCTCGCCGCCGACGAAAGGCATCAGCGACAAGCCGGCACAGTCGCGCGGCATCGGCGCGCCAAGCCAATCGAGGATTGTCGGCATGACGTCGACGGCTTCGGTAAGCGCATCGACCACCTGGCCCCGCGTTTCGTCCGCGCCCGCGCGCGGGTCTCGGACGACGAGGGGTATGTGATAGGACTCGTCGAAATAGCCAAGCTTGCCGAGCAAGTGATGATCGCCGAGCTGTTCGCCGTGGTCGGAGGTAAAGACGATCAGCGTGTTGTCGTACTGCCCGCTTTCCTTCAGATAGGCGATGATCCGGCCCAAATGATCGTCGATTTCCGCGATCAGGCCGTAATAGGCGGCCCGCATGCGGCGTACGGCGTCTTCGTCCATCTCGCTGCCGAGCCCAGTGCCGTTCTGGAAGAAACTGCGCTGCTGGATCGAGCCGAGATAATGCGCCAGCATCGGATGCTGTTCGCCTTCCAGGTCCGGCGTCGCGGCGCGGACCGGCGGCGGCACGTCCGCCGGGTCGTATGCGGTGTTGTATGGCGCGGGCGCGATGAAGGGCGGATGCGGCCGGTAGTAGCCGAGATGCAGGAACCAGGATTTGGTTTCCATACCGCGCATATAGGCAAGCCCGTGTTCGGTCGAATAGCTGGTGTCCGAATTTTCCGCCGAGACGCAGGAAGGCGCGTTGGGGCCGTCGTCGGCGGGCAGCCAGATGTCGTCATGATCGACGGGAACGTCTACGCCGCGCCGGCGCAGCCAGTCGAAATAGGGACGGCGCGCCGGATCGAGCCGGGCGATCGGCGTGAAGCCCGGCATGACGCCGCCCGCGACGAGATAGCGCGGATCGTTCTCCGGCACTTCGCGCGGATCCTGCGCCGTCGTCGTGTAACCGATCAGCGCCGGATCGTAACCGAGCCGCTGCAGCTCGTAGGCAAGGTTGTTGTGCCGCGCGTCGAGCGGGATGCCGTTCTGCACAACCCGGTGCGTCATCACATACTGGCCGGTCAGCAGCGATGCACGCGCCGGCGCGCAGGGCGCAGCCTGGACGTAGTGATTGCGGAAGGTCACGCCGTCGCGGCACAGCGCATCGAGGTTCGGGGTTTCGATACAGGGATGGCCGAGATAGGACAGCGTGTCGCCGCGCCATTGATCGACGACGATGAACAGAACGTTTCGGATGTCGGTCATGCCAATGGCCCCTTTGCAGCGTGAACCGCCTTATAACATGGCCTAGCGACGGGAATATTCCGGTAATGCTGAAAATTGCTGTTGTCTGCCGGGGCGGTCATCCTTCAAACCGAAACGCCGTCGTCAAGTCGATCGTCCGCTCCGCATCGTCGTACCAGCCCTGCGGCCTGTATTCGTCCGTGTGCATGTAGCATTGCGCCCTAACCTCGTCGCTGCCTTCGGTGAAGGTCAGCAGCCAACTGTGCGGGATCGCCTTGTCGGGGACCATGTAGCGGGTCAGGGCGCAGATATTCATGAACATCGTCTCGCCGTATTTTCGCTCGAAACAGCCGCGGCCGCCCTTGCGGTCGTCGGGGTGGGAATGGGTGTGCCCGGCGAACCACATATCGACCGCGCCCGCATTGTCGTCGAGGAATTTCTCGAACTGGCCGGAATCGAAGCGGCCGCCGATCCAGCACAGGAAGGAGGCGCCCGCCGGTGACCCCTCTTCGATATAGCGGTGGTAGTCCTGTATCCAGTTGCCTTGCCCATCTTTGCGCATGCCTTCCCACGGGCCGGAGGCGAATGTCGTTTCCTTCAGCACGTAGTGGTGTGCGGTGATGACGATCTTGTCCTTGTTTTCGAGGACCTGTTCCTTCCACCACGCGAAGGTTTCCTGCGTGACGACGCCGCCCGGATTGCCTTCGAGTTCGCCGCGGCCCTTCTTGTGCGATTTCTCGTTCACGTCGCTCAGCATCAGGATGACGATGTTTCCGGCATGGATCGCGTAACGCTCCCAGGTGCCCTCGATGGGGTAGGGGTATCGCGCCCGGTCGACGCCGGAAAATTCCGTGTTTTCACCCATCGGATCGATCCATTTCTGGAACCATTCACCGCCGGGCTGGTGCAAACCGTTGCGGTCGTGGTTGCCGGACAAGGAATAGATCTGCTCCCTCCGATGATCCTTCAGGGCGCCGAACTGCTGGATGATCTCAGCGCCCTCCTCGTCGCTCGGCAGGGCGCGGTAGCCGCAATAATCTCCGACATTGACCGCGAAATCCCATTCGAAGGACGGACCGCCGAGATCGCCGCCGGACTCGGATTGCGACAGCGCGTCGGACAGGCTGGTCCGGCCGTTTTCCAGGTCGCGCCCGACATGCGCGTCGCCCTGGGCCCATAGCCGCAATTTTCGAGGTTCCGTCATATTCGATCTCCTTCGTGGCGTTCGCGGTCTGTAAGGCGAGGGACCCAAGCCCCGACGATATTACCCAAAACCCTTGCCTGCCTCGCCGGCGCGGGTCGGCTCGCGATCGTCGCGAAAACAAACATGATTCCAGTGAACGTAAGTAGGCGCCGGGTTATTTTAGCGGGTTATATAGTGGACAACATGTTTATTCCTCTTCTGCGGGTGTTGTCACCGTCGCGCATCAAAGGTTGAGTGTTTAGGTCTAGTGCAATTTTTTGCCAAGTTAAGTGGAACTTATTCTTTGTTAATTCTATACATGGGAAATAGTAAAATTAATTTGATCGATCCGAGCGGTCAAAATTTCCTGCCCGTCCCCCATGCTGCGGACGTTAATGGTTAATAAAACGCGCTCGTGATTAACGATCTCTCGAAATCAAATCTTAGGAAACATCCATTAGATTGGCACGTGGAATAGGTCCGTTGTCAATTAGGCCGACGACGAATTGGAAAGAAGAATTCGATGAGTTTGAAGGAAGTAGTTAGATGGATTTGAACGAAGAAGTCGAAATTCTGCAGCGTGTTCCTATATTTTCAAAAATTGCGGAATCGAAACTAAAGCTCCTTGCCTTCGCTAGTGAACGGATAAAATTTAGTGCGGGGGATGTCTTGTTTAAGCAGGGAGAACAAGGCGATGCGGCGTACATTATTATAGACGGTTCCGTAGATGTGGTTGTCAACTCGCCGTCCGGATCCGCCGTCGTGGCAACTTTAGAGTTGAACCAAATCGTTGGTGAAATCGCGATAGTGTGCGACGTACCGCGCACAGCGACGGTGCGGGCCACCGGCGAGTTGGCAGCTTTGCGTATCACTAAGGAATTGTTTTTCAAACTTTCAATCGAATTTCCGCATTTGGCCCTTGAGGTTTTGAAGGAAATAGGCGGTCGCCTGGAGGAAACCACCGGCCGGCTTAGCGAAGCAATGGTTGCAGGATAGTATCCTGATCGTGAAATTCAAAGGATTGAATTTCGCGTGAATCAGCACACTAACTATTTGAATCTAGTGTGATTCAGATCCTAAAGTTCGTCGCTTTCAATGCGACGAACTTCAGAATCATCACACTAGGTCATAAAACTTCTTTTCGGATCGATCCGGTTCTGCAGCGCCGTTTTCAGTCACGCCGCATTGGTTTAAATCGCGGAAACGTTTTCAGACATCTACGGCATCTCCTCCAACTCGCCTTTCGCCAATTCGACCCAGTAATTGACGCCGCTGGTAATGATTTCGTCGTTGAAATCATAGCGCGGCGCATGAACGAATTCGTCCGGTTCGCCGTGCCCGTTGCCGATGAAGGCGTAGCAGCCGGGTACCTGTTGCAGCATGAAGGAAAAATCCTCTCCGCCGGGTAGCGGGTTGAGGTTTGGGTCGGTGCTTTCGGCGCCGACCGCCGCCTCCGCGGCCCGGGTCGCGATTTCCGTCTGATCGCGCCAATTGACCGTCGGCGGATAGCCCCGGACATAGGAGATGTCGACCTCGCAGCCATGCGCGCCGGCGACCGCCTCGGCGATCTCGCCGAGGCGCCGCTCGATCAGGTCGCGGGTCGTATCGGTGAAGGAACGCGCCGTGCCGCCGACGACGACATCGGACGGGATGATGTTCAGCGCGCCGGGATCGCCGCCGGCGATGTGTCCCACGCTGATGGCTGCCGTATCGATCGGATCGGTGTTGCGGCTGACGATCGTCTGCATGGCGATAACGAAGTGGGCGGCCGCGACCGTCGGGTCGGTGCCCTTATGCGGCATCGATCCGTGACCACCGGAACCCCGGAATTCCGCCGTCCAGCGGTCGCTCGCGGCGAGGATCGGGCCGACCCGCAGGCCGATATGACCGGCCTCGATACCCGGCATGTTGTGCAGACCGTAAACCGCGTCGCAGGGAAAAAGGTCGAACAGCCCGTCGTCGATCATCGCTTTCGCGCCCGCTTCGCCTTCTTCGGCCGGCTGAAAGATGAAATGGATCACGCCGTTGAACGCGTCGCTTTCGGACAGATGGCGTGCCGCGCCGAGCAACATGGTCGTGTGTCCGTCATGACCGCAGGCATGCATCTTTCCGTCATGTACCGAGCGGTGGTCGAAAGTATTCTTCTCCTGGATGAAGAGCGCATCCATGTCGGCGCGGAAGCCGACCGCGCGGTTGGAGTCGCCCATGCGCAACGTGCCCACGACGCCGGTTCCGCCCAGCCCGCGGTGCACTTCCAGGCCCCAGGCCTCGAGCCGTTCGGCGACGATATCGGCGGTCCGGTTCTCTTCGTAGGCGGTTTCCGGGTGCTTGTGGATGTCGCGCCGGATCGCCGCCAGTTCTTCGGAAAGCGAGTCGATCCGGCGTCGCTGTTCCTGTCGGTCGGTGTCGCTCATGGCTGTTCTCCGGTTATCCTGCCGCGAAGTTTCCACGCTAAAGATACAGCCGAATGACTTCGGCGATAACCTCGCCCGTCGTCGGTGTGCGGAAGGCGCGCAGAAATTCGCCTTCGCGGCCGATCAGATAAAGGTTCGCCGAATGGCCGTGTCCGGTAAAGCGGGGAATCGGGTCCTTGTCGAACGACGCGCCGAAGGCGTCCGCCGCCGCCTTGACTTGGGCGAGCGAACCGGTGAGCCCCAGCAGGCGAGGATGGAACAAGGAAACGTATCTGGCGAGCGCCGCCGGCGTGTCGTTGCCGGGATCGATCGTGATGAAGAGCGGTTGAACCGACACATTCCGTTGCCCCAGCATGCCCAATGCCTGCGCGGCGGCGGCCATGTCGTAGGGGCAGATATCGACGCATTGGGTATAGCCGAAATAGACCAGCATCAGCTTGCCGCGGAAATCCGCCTCGGTAACCGGATTGCCTTTATGGTCGCCGAGAGCGAAGCGCGGCGACCGCGGCGGCAGGACGTTCTGTAGCGCCTGCTGCATCGCCAGCGTGTGGGTTTGGTTGCCGGTGGTCTCGTGGACCCAGAATGTCGCTACCGTCGCCGTGAGCCCGAGCACGAGAAGGACTCCCGCCAGAAGCATTACTCTCTGCACCGTCATCAATCCATTCCTGAACAGCGCGCCGTGCCACTATATACGCGTCAGCCGGGAAATCGGAACCCGCCGGCCCCTTAGCGCAATTCGCTCTCTGTTCTCTCAAGAAAGAATAATCGTTATCGTTTTATTCGGTTTTTTTGCTGAACTCTCTCGTAATATGGCTTGCAAAATGTCGATTCATGAAGAAAACTCCAAAAATCGTGACTTTATTTCATCGACTTCTTGCGTTTTCCTTTGACGAAAGGCGCAGCCTAGCGGCCGCTGTGCGCTGCCTGGCGCCGAATTACTGCGTGGCGATATTGAGTCTGTTCGCGGTCGCGTTTGCGTTGCCTGCGTTGGGCGAG
>CAYLTU010000208.1:0-10655 GCA_964386465.1 uncultured Rhodospirillaceae bacterium | reverse complement strand
CTCGCTGATCTGGCTCGAATCGACGACTTCGATCACCATCTTGGCCGTGTCGGAGAAGGTCTTCGAATAGTTCATCTCCTGCAGGGTCATCCGGCCCAACTCGTCGAGGTCCGCCTGCCCAACCAGGAACACCACCGGCTCGGCGTCGTGATAGGCGACATGCAGCGAGATCGCCGTATTCATCGCGCCCGGCCCGCGGCTGATGATGCAGACGCCGGGCTCGTTGCGCAGCCGCGCATGGGCGCACGCCATCAACCCCGCGCCGCCCTCGTGCCGGCAAACCACCAGCTTCATGTTCGGGAAATCGAGAAAGGCGTCGGTCAGTGGCAGATAACTCTCGCCCGGCACGCAATAGGCAACGTCGACGCCATGCGCGTCCAGGGTCGCGGCCAGAACATGGGCGGCGGATTTACTCATTTGGTTCGGTCCTTTCGATTTATCACTGCGCCTTATTTTCCAATGCCCGAACACGCTCTTCCAGTGAGCTGGGCCGGCTCACGGGCTCACCCCTATTATTCGTCCCACCAGATTTGCCATCGCTTTTCGCCGGTTCCAAACGATGTTTCGGTTCAGTTGCAACTTTGCTGTCGAGATCGGAAATCAATGGCAAGATCAACATTACCGCTATCGATGCTGTCGCCGCGAAAGCGAACAAGACTAGATAGAGCAACCATCTCCGCATCGTTTCGCGTTCCTGCGTCACTCCATCGCTGCCTTGAGCGCGTCCAACATCTCCCAACTCTGAACGCTGCGGCCTTCTTCGATGTCGTAAACCAGTTCGATCATGCGTTTGTTGAGTGGCACCGGCACGTCCACCGCGTCGGCTTCTTGCACCATGGGGACAAGCAGTTCGTTCACTTCGGTCTTGCGCTTGCGCACGGCGATGTCGCGCCACATGCCGCTGTATTTCTTTTCCGACCTATTTCGGTAATCCACCATCGTGTCGAACGCCCGCCGGGTCGCCGCCGCATCGGCATCTTTGACAAATCCCGCCGGATCGAATGGATCGAAACCTTCCAACGTCAGACCCTTCGCTTCCGCGACACCGACCACTTCACGCGCCAGCGCTTCGAGCAGCGGCCGGTGCGGTTCCGACGCCATCACGTCGTCGATTTGCGCGTCTACCAGGGCAGTTGCGAAGAGCAGCGAGATATAGGCCATCTTGCTCCACAGATAGCCGTCGATATTGTCCGTCAGGATGGCGTTTTCCTCGAAGAGGCAGAGCAGTTCGTGCAGCCGCCGCGTTCGTGGCCGGATCGTGCCGTCGAGCTCGCCGACCACGACGGCGCTGCGCCCGCCATAGAAGATGTGCCCCGGACCGTGGTAATCGGCTCCGAAATTGATGAACGCGCCGACGGTACGTTCGGCGCCGATCAATCCCGCGATCACCGCTTCGTTCAGGCCGTTCTGCAGCGATACGACGCAGCCGTCCGCCGCCAGGAGCGGTTTCAATGCCTTTACGGCGCCGGCCGTATCCTGACCTTTGACGCACAGGAATACGGTGTCGTAGGTCCCTTCGAGCGTCTCCGGCGTCGCCGCATGCGCCTCCGTAGTGAATTCCGCCACCGGCCCGGAGATCCTCATGCCGCCCTCGTTGATCGCCGCGACATGTTCGGCGGCCCGTTCAACGAACAGCACCTTCTTGCCCGCGCGCGCCAGGAAGGCACCAAAGGTGCCGCCAATCGCGCCGGCGCCCCATATCACGACCGATGAGTCCGGCATACCGTCCTACCCTGAAAATGATCCGGCTTTGCGTTAGAGATGGTTTCTGCCAGCATATAGGCAATGACCCGACGAGTGGAATCGGAGGAAGAGATGACCGTCGACATCGATACGCTGCGCGAACATATTGGCACCAAAATCGAGAGTGAAGACGTCGCGACCGCGGCCCCGCTGGAAGGCATGATCGTTACCTTCGGGCGCGACGAGAAAGCGCCCGGTCCGGGCGACGCGATCGCACCGGGCTGGTTCCGCTGCTATTTCCTGCCGATGACCCCGCCGGAAGGACTGGGGGCCGACGGATTGCCGTTGTCGACCGGCGTGCTACCGGAGATGCCGTTCCCGCGCCGCATGTTCGCCGGCACCAAGCACGCCTTCCACAAACCGATCAAGGTCGGCGACAAATTGCGCCGCGAGACCGAACTGACCGATATACAGCTGCGCGAGGGCAGCACCGGCGCGCTGATCTTCACCACCGTCGTCTCGCGCATCTACGGCCCCAACGGGCTGGCGATGGAAGAGGAGGCTGCCGGCGTCTTCCGCGAGGAGGTCAAACCCGGCGAGAAAAGCGGCGTGCCGAAACGCGAGGCTCCGCCCGCCGACCTACCATGGCGGCGAAAGATCACAGCCGGTCCGGTCTCGCTGTTCCGCTATTCCGCCCTGACCTTCAACCCGCACCGCATCCATTACGACCGGCCCTACGCCATGGAGGTCGAGGGCTATCCGGGACTCGTGGTGCACGGTCCCTACTCGTCGCAATGCCTGCTCGATCTGGCCCGTGACAACAGCGGCGGTCGCGATCTCAAGAGCTACGCCATGCGCGCCCGCGCGCCCCTGTTCGACACCGGCCCGTTCGAGGTGGTCGGCCGCCCAACGGAGGATGGCGACGGCTGCGAGCTGTGGGCGGTGACGCCGCAAGGCACCATCGCCATGGCAGCGACGGCAACCTATCACTAGTCCCTGAGAGCTCTTCACAATGCGCACCACCACGCGATTGAAACAACTGATCCAAGCCCCGGAATTGGCGATGATGCCGGGTGTGCACGATGCCCTCAGCGCCCGCATCGCTGAGAACGCCGGCTTCGAAGTCGTCATGGCCGCAGGATTCGCCGCCACGGGCGCCCTGTTGGGCCGGCCGGACAGCTCGCAGCTTTCCGCTACCGAAATGGCGGACCATTACGCCCGCATCTGCGAAGCGGTGGACATCCCCGTATTCGTCGACGCGGATACCGGGTTCGGCAACGTAACCAATGTCCGCCGTACCGTACGCGAGTTCGAGCGCGCGGGGGTCGCCGGACTGTTCATCGAGGACCAGATCTTCCCCAAACGCTGCGGCCATACGCCCGGCAAGGATGTGGTGCCGGTCGAGGATTTCCTCGGCAAGCTGAAGGCGGCATTGGATGCCAGGCGCGACCCGGATTTTGTGATTATGGCGCGGACAGACGCGCTCGGCGTTATCGGTATCGACGAGGCTATCGACCGCGGGCGGATGTCTGTTGAGACCGGCGTCGATATGGTCTTTGTCGAGGCCCCCCGCACGCAGGATGAAATGCGCCGCATCTGCGCGGAGGTCGACGCTCCGCATTTCGCAAACATGGTGGATTTCGGCGATTCCCCGCTGCTGACGGCTCAAGAGCTTCAGAACATCGGCTATGCCGCGGCGGTCTGGCCTGTCGCCAGCGTGTTCACCGTCACAAAGGCGCTTCAGGCGATGTACGCGACGCTCAAGCGGGACGGAACGACCAAGGGCGCGCAGGACGGCATGGTCGACTTCGCCGCCTACACGGCGTTGGTGGGTCTGTCGGAACTTCGCGACCAGGAAGAATCCTACCTGCAGTTCACGCGAAATTTACTTACCGGCCGACGGAAGGCCGCCGAATAGCAACTCGAAACGAAAAAGGAAACGCAATGCCGAAGGCCGCAACGAACAGCGTCGAACTGGAATACCAACGTAAGGGACCTGAGGATGGCCCTCCCCTGCTGTTGGTCGGCGGGCTCGGCGTACAAATCATCAGTTGGACGGAAACCTTCGTGAAGGCGCTCGCGGACCGAGGCTTTAATGTCATCGCTTACGACAACCGGGATACCGGCCTGTCGACAAAGCACGACGATTGGGGGCCTGCGGATATCAAGGCGGCCTTCACCCAAGCCCGAGCGAAGGAGGCTGTCGCGGCGCCCTATACCTTGGAAGACCTGGCGGACGACGCGACCGGCCTGCTGGACGCAATCGGCGTGGACAAGGCGCATATCGTCGGCAGTTCGAACGGCGGCGCCGTCGCACAGACTCTCGCCATCCGCCACCCGGAGAAAATCGCGACCATGGTCTCGATCATGGCGACCTCGGGCCGGCGCGGCCTGCCGCGCCCGCAAGGCGAAGTCGCCGAATGGTTGGCCCGGCCGCGTAACCCGTCGGGCACTCGCGAGGGCGCTATGGACGAGGCAGTCTCGACGTCTCACCTGATCGGCAGTCCGGGCTTTCCCCGCGACGAGCAGGTAATCCGCGAACGCGCCGCCCGGCTCTACGATCGCTGCTTCTATCCTGCTGGAAACAGCCGCCAGCTTCTCGCCAGCATCGCCTCGGGCGACGGCAGGGTCGACCGGCTGGGTGAAATCGCCGCCCCGACCCTCGTCATCCATGGCCGCCAGGACCCGCTCGTAGATTTGGCTTGCGCCGAAGACGTTCAAAAGACCATCCCCGGCGCGGAGATACTGGTCATAGACGGCATGGGCCACGATTACCCGGACGGCGCCGTCCCGACCATCGCCGATGCTATTGCAAAGAATTCAAAGAAAGTTCAGGCGGGATAGACGACTACCCGAGCGCCATCCGTGCCGTCCGGTCGAGTCGCGCCTTGACGTCGTCGATATGTTTCAAGGGGATCAGGTGCACGACCTGCTGCACGCCGAGATCCTCGTAGCGTGGGAACAAATCCGCTTTCGGCACCTGATTCGGCATAACGAAGAGCTTGATCTCATCCCGCGTCCGGCCGCGTTCCGCCAGCAGCGTGTCGAGCCGCGCCAGCTTCGCTGACATCTCTTCCGGCATCAGGCTCGCCCCGATCCAACCGCCGCCGAAATCGGCGACCCGGCGCAGGGCAGGCTCGCTCTCGCCCCCGAAAATAAAGGGTGGATGAGGGTCCTGCACCGGTTTCGGGTTCTGGGTACAGGGCGGCAGCGAATAGAACTCGCCTTCGTAGGACGACAATTCCTGCGTCCACAACGCCTGCATGACGCGCATATAGTCTCGCGCGCGCGCGCCGCGCCGTTCAAACGGTACCTGCAGGGCCTCGAACTCCTCGCGCAGCCAGCCAACGCCAACGCCGACATCGACACGCCCGCCGGACAGGAAGTCGAGATCGGCGATCTGCTTGGCGGTATAGACCGGGTTGCGCTGCGGGATGAGGCAGACCGAGGAACCGAGCCGAACCTTCTTGGTATGCGCGGCGACGAAGCTGAGCAGCGTCCAGGGCTCGATCATGCCGGCGTCGAAGCCGCGCAGCTTGCCGTCCTCCGCATAGGGATAGCGCGACTCGTACTGCTCGAAGAAAACGACATGTTCCGGCGCCCAGACCGAATGGAAGCCTCTTTCCTCGACCGCGACGGCGGCCTCGATGAGGAGTTCCGGCGATGTTTTTGCCGAACCCGGCAGGACGATTCCGACTTCCATGATGTTCCACCCAATCCTGCTAATCCGATCGCCGGCGATTCTAGTCGAGGAGCACGAGGAGGTCTTGAATTTTCGGTAAACGCCCGTATCGTTCGTCTCATAAGTCCTAGGCGGTGAGGTTTTACTTTAAGCAGGCTGCCGAATTGATTGAGAATGCGAAGTACCGGAAAATTCGAGGAGCGAAACAATGAACCCTTTAAAATCACTCCCCATTATCGCGATCTTCGTTATGGCATTAGTTGCAATACCGTATTCCTATGCTTCGGCACAGGACGGTATCGGGGTCCTGTTGATGCATGGCAAAGGCGGCACGGCGAAACCGCGTTCCCCGATCGGCAAGCTGCGCACCACCCTCGACGACGCGGGCTTCATAGTTGTCGCGCCCGACATGCTCTGGTCCCGCTCGCGTATCTGGGACGGTGGGTTCGAAGACGCCATGGCGGCAATCGACGGGCATGTCGCGGACTTGAAGGAAAACGGCGCGACGAAGATCGTCGTCGGCGGCCACAGTCTGGGCGCCAACGCGGCGATCGCTTACGCCGCGCGGCGCGACGGCCTGGCTGGGGTCCTCGCCATCGCACCGGGCCACATACCGGAAGTCGAAGGGTTCCAGAAACGCATGGATTTCGACTACAAACGCGCCCGGGAGATGGTGGAACGGGGCGAAGGCGACGAAGTCGAAGACTTCAAGGACTTCAACCAGGGCCGAACGTCGGAACTCAGCGCGAAAGCCAAGGACTATCTGAGCTGGTACGACCCTGAAGGGCCAGCGGCGATGCCGACGAACCTGCGCAACCTGAAACCGAACACGCCGCTGTTCTGGATCGTAGGCGAAGACGATTTCATGGTGAAGTACGAGCGTAGTCGAAAATATTTCGAACTTGCCCCGACGCACCCGAACAACGACTACAACATGGTCGAAGGCGGACATAAGGACACGCCGAACATCGGCGAAGGGTTGATCCGCGGGTGGCTGCTCGGGCTTTAGTCCGCCGCGCAAAAACTATCGCGCGCGATCGCGCCTCAATCGTCTCGCGGGATCGCGCGGTCAGCGCTGCCGCCGATATAGCTTCGGTTCCATGTCGGCGTGATCAGAAGCTCGTTGATGCAGACATGTTTCGGCATACGGGCGACAAACAGGATGGTCTCGCCCATATCCGCTTCCTTCACCATGCGGGCGCGATCCTCGTCGGTCGGCGGAATCGGGCGCCTGTCGAGTATCTCGGTCTCCACCTCGCCCGGACAGATCGCGCAAGCCCGGATGCCAAGATGGCAGTTTTCGATATTCAGGCTTTCGCTCATGGCGTTGACGCCGTGCTTGGCCGCGGAATAGGCCGCGCCGGAGACGGTCCCGACGGTGCGTCCGGCCATCGACGAGATGTTGATGATCAGCCCGTCACGCTGCTCGCGCATGATCCGCAAGGCGGCGTGCGAGCAGTAAAAGGCGCCGTTCAGGTCGATATCGACGACGGAATGCCAGCCTTCGGCCTCGACGTCCTTCCAGCGACGCTTGGGCACGTTCAATCCCGCGCTGTTGACCAGAATGTCGAGCCGGCTGAAGCGCTCGTTGATCCTGTCGGCGACCGCATAGACCGCGTCGGCGTCGCTAATATCGAGCGGCTCGACGAACGCCTCGCCGCCGGCATCCTCGATTTTTCTTTGAGTCGCTTCGAGTTCCGGCACGCGGCGTCCCGACAGGACGATTTTCGCCCCGGCCCCGGCCATCGCCACGGCGCCGCCGCGGCCGATACCCGTTCCCGCCCCGGTGACCCAGGCGACCTTGTCCTCAATCGATTGCATGGTTTCGCTCCCTAGTGGACACAATCTAATTTGGCTGGACCGGCAAACTCGCAAGCGAGACGGCGTAAGGCAAGCCCCCGGGATTGTGAATGAATTTCGATTGAACCTAGTCGACAGGTCGCTACCTTACGGGCCTGCATTTTTTTAAGGAGAGGAGCGGCGCCATGGAAATCACTTTGGAAGAAGCCAACCGGGTTGCGCAGGGCGCGATCGAGAAGGCTGAAGAACTCGGTATCAAGATCAACGTCGCGGTCTGCGACGGCGGCGGACGCTTGGTCGCGTTTCAACGCATGACCCACGCCATGTGGGCGGGAAGTTTCGGCAGCCAGGGCAAGGCGATGGCCTCCGCCGCCTTCGGCCGGCCGAGCGGCGATCTGACGGAACGCGCGAACCACCCGACTTTGCGCGGCATCGTGGCCGCGGAAGGCGATCACATGATGCTGGGCCAGGGCGGCGTACCCATCATCCGCGACGGTATCACCATCGGTGCCTGCGGCGTCGGCGGCGGCACGGCGCAGGAAGACGAGGACTGCGCCAGCGCGGGTGTCGCGCTGCTTTAAGCCTTAAGGTTAGGGCATATAAGGGTTTTCTGTCACCCGACGTATGTGGTAACTGTATGTGGTCTACCCGCGATTTTGGGAAGAGCAACCGTGCCCACGTACCTACAGAAACGTCGCCGGCGCTGGTACGCCATCCTTGAGATACCAAAGCCTCTTCGACCCCTCTTCGGCAAGCCCCGCTTTGTCCAGTCCCTGGAAACGGATAGCCGCACCGTAGCAGAACGCCGCGTCCTACCGGTGGTAACCGGCTGGAAAAAAGATATCGCCGCCGCAAGGAATGAGCCGGTCGATGATGACGCGGCGTACTGGCGTCGCAAACTTCGCTATGCCAAGACCGAGGAACAGCGGCGAGCGATCCTAGAGCAGATCGACTTCGCGGCGTGGGACATTGGCGCTATCAATGTCGAGAACATCGGAGATGCCCCGTCCAGCGATCCTGAGGCGCAGCGGTTCTATGCGAGCGCAACCGGCCAGCTTGTGAATTTAACGGAACACCTCGATGAGTGGCTGAGCACTTCGCGGGCCACGGCCAGGGTTCAAGACAGGCAGCGCGCTGACGTAATTCGCTTTGCGGCCAAATTCGAGACGGTACAGGACGTTACACGGCCCGAGGTGCGGCGCTGGATCTCCTACAAGCGTAACCACCAGCAGGGATCGAAAGCCGAGAGTTCCCACGTTTAGAAAGCATCCGCTCATACTGTATCACGTGATTTAGATTTGCTCAGCCACGGTAGATTAATCAAAGACGCGAACTTGAAGCCACGGCCGAACGAGCTGGATGGAAGGTTGTCCAGGTATACCAGGACAAAGGTGTTAGCGGGGCAAACGGGCGCAATGCCCGCCCCGAGTTAGACCGGATGTTGGATGACGCAACGCGACGGCGGTTCAAAAAGCTCCTGGTATGGGACCTATCACGCCTCGGGAGATCACTCCGAGACCTGATCGGCATCTCTGATCATTTCCAAGAACGCAGTATCGACCTGTACGTCCACAAGGATGCTATTGATACAGGCACCGCCAGCGGGCGCTTATTCTTTCACATAGTTGGGGCAATTGGCGAGTTTGAGCGGGAACGCATCCGCGAACGCATCAATGCCGGTCTAGCAAGGGCCAAGGCCGAGGGTAAAAAGCTGGGAAGGCCCGAAGGGACCACCAAGGCCAAGGTTAAACATCAGGACGAGATTACATCGCTGCGGGGCGCAGGAATGTCCATTCGCAAGATCGCATCTACGGTGCGTGTATCAACCAGCACCGTTCAAGCTGCATTAAGGCGCGGCCACGGTGCGGCGGTGGCTCATGAGTAATTGGCGGTGGTGTCACGAGAGACTAGAGCCACGCACAGGCACCACCAAAGAAAAGGTAAAATATCAAGCCGGGTTCTCATCGCTCCGTAACACGCCCAAGTCTGTCTAAAAACTTTCAGGTACGTTACGAGTAACATCTAGAAAGTTTTATACTTTTCTGAAAGCAACACCTTGTGATAAAAATTTCTATCCCATTAATATAGATGAAATGGTAATTGTAGTAGTTTGAAAATTTGAAAACTATATTTCTTCCTTAAAACTTTGTTTATAAACAAGATATTATGTATAATTTGACAAAGTGAATAAATTCTAATACGGTATATAACATAAAGGTTAATTTGACTAATTATTATTTTGACGAACAGTTATACAATTTACCGACATAAGAGTACCTATTTTATCACAACAACTGTGTACACACCTAAATCAGAAAGAGCATCGTACAATCGAGATCTGAGAACCAGATTATTACGATCACAATAATACCATAATATCGCGAACTGATGGTACTGTTTTCTGGAGCCTGACCATTGACCTGATCATAAAAGACATGCTCGCGGCGGGCAAAGAAAAGCCCGCGCAGCCTGGCAGGGCTAACGCGAGCAAAGGATATTATTGATGCGCAAAAGAATAGCAAATTCCGATACCTTTGACAATACCTCGGACACCGTAACGGTGCTGAAAGTTAGCGAAGGAATGTCGGCAACCAAGACATTCCAATGGGACGGTTCTGCGTATTTAGAAATAAACAAATACAATGCTGGTACGTGGTTCAACCCTGTTGAATATACCGTCTGCGATATCTACGACTTGTCTCAACTGTTGACTGAGGTGGAGGCCGAGCAGGACAGCCTAATCATCAGAGGAAAACTTCACCCAGACGCTCCGTCGAAAGAGCGCGTCCGGCGAATGAAGAACCCTGATAATGGTAAAGTATGGTTCGAAGAATACCCCAGGCGTTGGGTCATGATTGATATCGATGGTGTCGATCTACCTAACTGGGCTGATCCCATTGGCAACCCTGTCCGTATAGTCAAATTTCTGATCAAGCAATTGCCCAACTACTTTCACGGAAGAACGTGCCACTGGCAAATGTCTAGTTCCGCAGGGGTCAAACCCGATACAGAAGCGCGTGTGCATCTTTGGTACTGGACTAACCGAACGCTCGGTCAGGAAGAGCTAAAACTATGGAGCGAAGACTTCGATGTCAAAGTTGATAAAGCTGTCTTTAATACGGTTCAGCCGCTTTTTGTTGCGCGACCGAAATTCGTTGGCGGAGACGATCCCCTACCCCAACGGTCAGGACTTCTCAAAGGATATTGCAAGGCTGTCAGCGTTCCCGTAATTGACTTGAACGTTGCGTCACGTTTGAGTTCAGGTACCAAAAAACAGGGTAAGAACAAACCAGGCAAAGTGGCTTCACCTTCCGGCACCGGTATGTCTTTTACCAGGAGGGTAGCGGTGGGCTTCGAAAATAAACTCGCCCTTCTAGGCGACGCTAAGGGACTTGAAGGGTTCAATTTTCCTCTGACCTCAGCGATTGCGGCCTACGTGTCAGAGCATGGCTCCAGTAACCACTTGTCTTTATGTCCAGAGCAGCAACCC
>CAYLTU010000207.1:0-10662 GCA_964386465.1 uncultured Rhodospirillaceae bacterium | reverse complement strand
GCTGGGGCCACCAGATCCGCTCCTACGTGCTGCACCCCTACCAGATGGTCAAGGATCTCCGCACCAGTGTCGAAAAAAGCAACGCGCAGGGCGTCCTCGACGGCGACCTTGACCCCTTCCTCGAAGCGGCGCTCGCGGCCCGGGCCGGAAGCACGCGTGAGGAGGCTTCGGACTAGCCTTTGGTCGCCCGCGACAGCAGGGCGGCTTCCCGCGCCGCGTCGAGCGACTGCGACAGGGAGAGCTCCGTCGATTTCTGGAACACGCGTTTTGTCGTGCGCACGGCCGCCAGGTCGAACGCCGCCAGGGCGCGCGCCATTTCCAGGGCGGTGTCGATGACCGCGTCGTCCGGGACAATCCGGTTGATCATGCCGCACTCGAGCGCGCGCTGTGCCGAGACGTTTTCCGCCAGGGCCAGGAACTCGAACGCCGCCTTGGGGCCGATCCGATGGACAAGGCCGGGGGTCACCGCTGTCGCCGCCAGGCCGCGCTTCAATTCCGGATAGCCGAAGACGGCGTTCTCGCCGGCGACCACCAGGTCGGCCGCGATCGCGAGGTTGCAGCCGCCGCCCAGCACATAGCCCCGCACCGCCGCGATGATCGGCTTGTCGGTGCGCGACCCCACTTGATACAGCCTACCGCCGGCCACCGTGTGCAGGCGCGCGGCCTGCGCATCGTCGTCCCGGCGCGACTGTGCCTCTTTCAGGTCCGCCCCGGCTGAAAAGGCCCGTTCGTTCCCCGCGAGGATGATGACGGAAATGCTGTCATCGAGGTGCGCCGCATCGACCGCGTCGACGATGGCGCCGACCAGTTCCGAATTGAGCGCGTTCAGCTTGTCCGGCCGGTTGAGGGTCAACAGGCGGATGTCGTCGATGTCTTCGCTGAGAAGAACGGGGGCGTCGGTCATGGCGGGGGTTCCTTGTCTGTCGCTGCGGTTGAAGGTCTCCTAATTCAAGACAATTCGAGCCGCGTCATCAAATCAATCGGCTTTCGCGGCGACGGCCTCGATCTCGACCTTGAGTTGCGGGTGCGCCAGCGCCTCGACCGCGACGGCCGTAGAGGCGGCCTTGTGATCGGTGAACAGGCGGTTGCGGTGGTCGCGGAAGGCCGGGAAGTAGTCCTTGTCGGTCAGGTAGACGTTGACCCGCACGACGTCCTCAAGGGCCATGCCGGCTTCGGCCAATACGGTCTGGACATTATCAAAGGCGAGCGCGACCTGATCCTCGATAGCGTCTGGCGTCGAGCCGTCCGTCGCCACCGGGACCTGACCGGAGACGTACAGGGTCCGGGCGTTCGGCGGCACTTCGACGGCGTGGCTATAATTCGACCGCGCAGAGGATATCGAGGCGGGATTGTAGGTTTTCAGCATCGTTGTCTCCGTCAGCCTTGCACCGCGAGCGGTTCGTACCAGTCGGCGTGGAAGCCTGCCGCATCGCGGCTTTCCTTGTTGAAGGGCGGTTTGAGCCGCCCCTTGTAGTGTTTCCTTACAAGAGATTGAAAGGTCGCGGCCGGTTCTAGACCGCGCGTGGCCGCTATGTGCGTGAACCAGCGCTGTCCGATGGCGACATGTCCAACCTCCTCCTTGTGGATAATGCGCAGCGCCGCGGCGCTGTCGGTGTCGCCGGCCCGATCCAGTTTGTCGATCATGCCTGGCGTCACATCCAACCCCCGCGCCTCAAGGACCAGCGGCGCGACGGCGAGCCGCGCCAGCACGTCATTCGAAGTTTCCTGCGCTGCCTGCCACAACCCGTCATGGGCAGGTAGGTCGCCATAGGCCGCGCCCATCTTCTCCAAACGCGCCGAAAGCAGCGTGAAGTGTTTCGCTTCTTCATCGGCGACCCTGACCCAGTCGTCGTAAAACTCACGCGGCAGCGTGGGGTCACCGAAGCGCGCGATCATGTCCCAGGCCAAGTCGATCGCGTTAAGCTCGATATGCGTGACGGCGTGCAGAAGCGCAATCCGTCCGGCCGCGCCGCGCCGCCGCGGCATCTTTTTCGGTGGCAGAAGCACAGGGCGGTCCGGCCGCGCCGGCCGCAGGTGCGGCCGATGCGTGCCGATTTCGCCGATTGCACCGGACCGCCAGGCGACCGCAACTTCCCGCGACAAGGCCGCCTTCGCTGTTGGCGAAGCCGTCCCCAGAATGTCGCAGGCGGATCGCGTCAGGGTCATGCGACAGCCATCCCGACTATGCGATCAGTCGTCGGCAACCAGCTTCTGTTCCTGCTCGCCGAGGCCTTGTACGCCGAGACGCATGACGTCGCCGGGCTTGAGGAAAACGCGCGGATTCTGGCCCATGCCGACACCGGGCGGCGTACCGGTCGCGACCACGTCGCCGCTCTGCAGGGTCATGAATTTGCTGAGGTAGCTGATCAGGAATTGCACGCCGTAGACCATCGTCGTGGTGCTGCCGTCCTGATAGCGGTGGCCGTTCACCTCGGTCCACAGATCGAGCGCCTGCGGGTCTTTGACTTCGTCCGCCGTCACCAGCCAGGGGCCGAGCGGACCGAACGTGTCGCAGCTCTTGCCCTTGGTCCATTGGCCTTCCATGCGGACTTGGAAGTTGCGCTCGGAAACATCGTTGACGACGCAATAGCCGGCGACATGGCTCAGCGCGTCGGCCTCGTCGATATACTTGCCGGGTTTGCCGATGATGAAGCCGAGCTCGACCTCCCAGTCGGTCTGTTCGGAACCGCGCGGGATAATCACGTCGTCGTTCGGGCCGGAAATCGCGCTGTTCGCCTTCATGAACAGGATCGGCTCCGGGGGTACCTCGCCGCCCGTTTCCGCGGCGTGGTCGGAATAGTTAAGACCGATGCACATGAACTTACCGACATCTCCGACGCAGGGGCCGATGCGCGGGTTACCGTCGACCTTCGGCAGCGAGGCCGGGTCGATGGCGCGCAGCTTGTCCAGACCTTCCGGCGTCAGCGCGTCGCCGGCGATATCGGCAACCGCACCCGACAGGTCGCGGATCGCACCGTCGCCATCCAGCATTCCCGGTTTCTCGGCGCCGGTTGGGCCATAGCGCAGCAATTTCATTTTCGTTCCTCCCAGATTTCAAAATTTGCCGGATATTACGCCACGCGCGGCGGCGTTACACGTGGATTCTCAACGTAGTGCGTCCGCCATGCGCAGCAAGCCGGTACGCAGCAATTCCGGTTCCTGTGCGAAACAAAGCCGCAGCCAGCCTTCGCTTTCCTCGCCGAAAGACATGCCGGGTGCGACGCCGACCCTGGCCTCGCGGACTAGCCGTTTGGCCAGCGCCATGCTGTCCGGTTCGCCTTCGACTTCGAAGAAGGCGTAGAAGGCGGCCTCCGGCTCGGCAATCCGGACGCGGTTTGCTTGGCCCAGCACCTCGTCGACGACCGCGCGGCCGGCGGCGCAATAGCCGCGGAAGGTCTCGACGAAATCTTCGCACTGGTCGATGGCCGCGATTCCGGCGGCCTGGATGAATTCCGGCGAATTGCTGTTGGTGTACTGCACCATCAGGCCCAGATTGTCGTAAATCGAAGGCGGCGCCGTGAGCCATCCCAAGCGCCATCCGGTCATCGCCCAGCTCTTCGAGAAACTGTTGAGCGCCAGCACCGGGTCTTCCGGTTCGGCCAGGTCGAGGAAGGACGGCGCCGTTTCGCGGTCATAGGTGATACGATGATAGACCTCGTCGGCGATGACCCAGATGCCGTGCTCGCGGGCGAAGTCGAGAATCGCCTGCTGTTCGTTCTGGCTGCACATCCAGCCTGTCGGGTTGTTCGGCGAGTTGACGAAGATCGCGCGCGTCTTGCCGTCGCAGGCGTCGAACAGCCGGTCGAGGTCGAGCTGCCAGCGCCCGTTGGGTTGGCTCAGCAAGCTGACCCGGCGCGGCTCCGCGCCCATGATCTGAACGGCGGCGGGCGCATTGGGCCAGATCGGCGTCACCAGTACGATATTCTCTCCCGCGTCGACGATCGTTTGAAGCGCGACGTGCAACGCCGTCATGCCGGATGCCGTTACCGTGATGCGGTTGGCCACGACCGGACGGTCATGCAGTCTTGTGTCGTATTCCGCGATCTTGTCGCGCAGCGCCGGGTGGCCGTTCTGCGCCTGGTAGAAGGTCGCACCGCTTTCCAGCGACTCGATCAGGGCGCGACGCGGCGGCTCCGGCGTGACCAGATCGGATTCGCCGAACCACATCGGTATGACGTCGTCGAACTGCGCGCCGTACTCGGAAATGTCCGAAATGCCCTGCGGCTGCAAGTGATTCAGGACGGGGCGGATGCGGGGTTTGATGGACATCGAGTCGGCGTTACAGGTCTTGAACGGCGACGAGTACCGCTTCGACATGTCCCTTGACCCGCACCTTGCGCCAGACTTCGCTGCCGCCGTCGGTCAGCCGTTTGAAACCGGGGACTTCGTCCCCAACCTGTACTCTCATGGCCCGGTCTCCTGGGTCGTCTCGCTTTCGGCTGCACGTATAGGCGCGGCCGGTGTCGTGATCAACTGGTCGAAGCGCGCGTGAACCGCGACCGCAGTCTGCCGGATAAGATGTTTCAAATCCTCGAAATTCTCTACGCCTCCGGCACGGATAAGCAGGTTCCGCTGCCCGGCGGTCGCGCGGTCTTCTTCGAAATCGCCCTCACAGGTCAGTCTGAGGACGCCCTGCAGCCGTTGCCACAAACTTAGCGCGGTCAGAAGCTGTTTGGCGATATCGGCGTCGAGGTGACCGGCCCGGTCCAGCCGCGAGAGGGCTTCGGCCGTATTCGCGCTCAGCACCGATGGGTCATCCGCCGCGTGACGCAACATCAAATATTGCGCGATAAATTCAACATCGACGAGGCCGCCGCGCAGATGTTTGATGTCCCAGATCGATTCGCCGGTATGCTCCTTGGCCATGCGTTCGCGCATGGATGCGACGTCGGCGACCAATGCCTCCGGATCGCGCTGTCGCGTCAATGTCCGTCGGATTATGTCCTCGATGTCGTGCCGTAGCGGTTCGGGACTCGCAAAAATCCGCGCTCGCGTCATGGCCATATGTTCCCAGGTCCAGGACTGCTCGACGTGATACTGTTCGAACCCGTCACGCCGCGACGCGATGGGGCCTTTGTTGCCCGATGGGCGCAGCCGCATGTCAAGCTCGTACAGATGCCCTTCGCCGGTCTGCGCGGTAATCGCGGTGATCAGGCGCTGCGACAGCCGCGTGAAATAGACGCCGGGGACGAGCGGTTTCGGTCCATCTGAGCCGGTCGCATCGGCGTCATGGTCATAGACGAACACCAAGTCGAGGTCCGATCGGTGCGTCATTTCGCGGCCGCCCAGCTTGCCGAGCGCCAGCAGCGCCAGTCCGCCGCCGGGGACCCTGCCATGCTGCTGGATGAACTCCTTCTCCACGGCACGCCAGGTTAGGGCGATGGCGGTTTCGGCCATTGCCGATAGCGTTGGGCCGGCCTTGGTGCCATCGGCAACGCCGCGCAGGGACTGTACGCCGACTTGGAATTTGTGCTCGTTGGTCCAGCGCCGGACGATGTCGAGAACGTCCTGGAAATCGCCTGCCTGCTGCAGGGCGTGGTTCAGGTCGTCCATCAGCATTTCCGGCGAGGCCGTTTCCTCGAAGAAGCCCTCGGTCAAAACGGCGTCGAGGCAGGACGGGTTGCGGCGCAGCCATTCCGATAGCCGCGGCGCATTGCCCATGATCTCGGCGACCAGCTCGAGCAGCGGTGGATTGGCGGCGAACAGAGAGAATATCTGCACGCCCGCCGGGAGTGCCTTCAGGAAAGTATCGAAACCGAGCAGGGCGGCGCTGGGTTCGGCCGTTCGTGCGAGTGCTGCCAGCAGTCCCGGTGTGAGTTCCGTCAACAATTGTCTGGATCGCTCGGAACGGGTCGCCCGATAGCGTCCATGATGCCAGGCGCGAATGATACCGGAGACGGTTCCGCCGTCGATGAACCCCATCTCTTCGAGATTGCGGACCGTTTCCGGATGATCGTCACCGCCGGTAAAGACAAGGGCGCCGCCGCCGCCGAGGTCCGCGGAATCTTCGAACAGGTCCGCATAGTGGCGTTCGACGCAGCCCAGGTGCAGCAACAGGTCGTCGCGGAAACCGCCGCCGTCCGGATAACCCAGGAAAGTCGCCAATCGATCGATCTCCGCATCGTCCTTAGGCAGGGAATGGGTCTGTTTGTCGTCGATCATCTGCAGGCGGTGTTCGACCCGCCGGAGGAATTCGTAGGCGGCGATCATCTCTCGCGCCACCAGGTCCGTGGTTCGCCCGGCGGTCGCCAGGCCGATGAGGGCGGCGCAGGTTCCCGACATGCGGAGCGCCGGGTTCCGCCCGCCCCAAATCAGTTGCTGGGTCTGCGCGAAGAACTCGATCTCGCGGATTCCACCGCGGCCGAGCTTCAGATTGTGGCCGTTAATTGCAATCTCGCCGCCGCCGCGGTGCGCCGTTATCTGCCGCTTTATCGAGTGGATATCTTGGATGGCGGCGAAGTCGAGGTGCCGGCGCCATATGTAGGGGCGCAGGTTCTGCAGGAAAGACTCGCCCGCCTCCAGATCGCCCGCGATCGGACGCGCCTTGATCATCGCGGCGCGTTCCCAATTCTGACCCATGCTTTCGTAATATTCCGACGCCGCTTCGACCGAAATCGCTAAAGGTGTGGCGGAAGGGTCCGGGCGCAAACGGAGATCGGTTCTGAACACGTAACCGTCCGGGGTGCGCTCGTCGAATATGCGCATTAGCGCCCGGGTCGCGCGGACGAATACCTGGCGCAGACCCATCGGGTCATCGGTGACGACCTTTTCCGGGTCGAAAAGGACGATCAGGTCGATGTCGCTCGAATAGTTGAGCTCGTTGGCGCCGAGCTTGCCCATGCCGAGCACGAAATATCCAGAACCCCGATTTGGATCGGCCGGGTCTCGTATGGTCAACGCGCCTTGCGCCTCGGCCGAACGAAGCAGGTGGGCCGTCGCGATATTGGTCGCGGTGTCGGCGAAATTCGACAAGCATTTGGTAACGCGTTGCAACGGCCACATGCCGGCGATGTCCGCGATCGCGGTCAGCAGAGCGACTCGGCGGCGGGCACGCCGCAGCTCGGCCATAACCTGTTCCTGCCCCTCATCGGCGATCTTCAGTGGCTCCAAAGTCGACAGGACATTCTGGAACGCCACGTCGGGTCCCTGCGCCAGAAATGCCTGAAGAAAATCTACTTCGTGCAACAGGCACTGGCCCAGGAACCCGCTGTTCCCGAATACCGCATCGAGCAGGCGCCGGCCCCCAGGATCTGTCACAAGTGAATCGACGAAAGCGCTTTGGCGGCTGTCATTCTTATGCCGTTCCGTGAGACGTTCGATTCCGATTTCAGCCTTCGCGGGCTGGCCGGCGGCTGGTAGGCCGGCCGGATCGAATGGCAAGGTTGGTGCGGTCATGGATCGTCCGTTCACACGTGCCGGTAATGACTCTTTTCCTAGGCAGAACACTTAAACTGTTTATATTGGTTTATGTACTGAAGAAACGGCGCGCAAGGTGATCCGCCGCACGACGAAAATTTTCCTGGAGTTTCTGGCCGGTCTGGTAGCGGGTAGCGTTATCTTGCTGATCGCCGGAGCCTGGTGGCTATCGAGCGGCCCGGTTCCACTCACTTTTCTGACGCCTTATATCGAAGAAGCGCTGTCGCCGTCGGATAGTACCATCGCAGTCGAAATCGAAGAGACGGAGCTGCAGTGGGCAGGCTGGAAACGTGCCGCGAACCTTCGTGTCAGCAATGTGCGCGTGCTTGATCTGGAGCGCCGCGTCATCGCCGAACTTCCGGAAGTTTCCCTTGGCCTGTCGCTGCGTGCTCTGCTTCGCGCAAAGATCGCTCCGACCTACTTCGAGATCGTGCGCCCCAGTGTTTCCGTCGTGCGCAATGCGGATGGCGGTTTCGCCATCGGATTCGCGAAGAGCGGCGAGCTAACCGACGGCAGCCCAAGGCCCGAGAATTTGGTGCTGGAGCGCCTTATTGCCGAGCTCCTGTCGGAACCCGACCTGTCGCGAAATTTGGGTTTTTTAAAGCGTGTCGGAATTGTCGAGGCTGATCTATTCGTTGATGACAGGCGGCTCCGACGGATTTGGCATGCGCCGCGGGCGAATGTTATTTTCGAACGGAACATCGTGGGCATTAGCGCCAATGCGGATGTCGATCTCGAGCTCGACGGAAAGCCCAGCCGTGTCACCGGCAATGCCGCTTATGTAACGGAAACCGGAATCGTCGACGCGACGTTCAGTTTCCTAGACCTCGATCCGGCGCCCTTTCTGCGGGGTTCCATATTGCCGGGTGCCAAAAAACTGGCGGAACTCGGGATGCATTTCAGGGGCTCGCTCGGATTGCGCATCATGGGTGACGGCGCCGTCCGGAATATTCGTTTCGACGTGGCGAGCGACGCAACGGCCGCAAAAGGCGAGATTTCGATCGGGGACGACGGGTATGGGATATCCGCGGGCGTCGAAGTGAAGGACATCCGCTGGCCGCTCTTCTCGGCCATTGTGCCGGCGCTCGCGGACAAGGTGCGTGCCGACATTCCGATCGGCGGGACATTCTCCGTGATCGGAACGACCGAGGGCGATGTGATGTCGCTTGAGTTCGATTTGACGGGCGGTGCGGGATCAATCTCGCTGCCGCAGGTTTACGGGAAACCCGTGCCCGTCGAATCCGTCCGCATGCGGGGGCAGGCAATCGACGGTTTCCGCGAAATTCGGATCGAAGAAGCCGGTTTATCCATGAAACGTGGCGCGATAGCGGCGCGGGCTGCCGTGTCGCGTCTCGGCGCCGACCTGAACGTTCGTATCGATGGTAGTGCGACCGATTTCAACATGGCGCTTCTTCGCCGCTATTGGCCGAAGAAAATAGGTGCGGATGCCCGTGAGTGGGTTTTGGCGAACATCCGCGAAGGTAGGGTGGACGATGCCAGTATGAGCTTGGTCGTGCGTCTCCCTGAAGGGGATCCCGGCCGCGTTGTCATCGGGTCCTTGAATGGCTCGATTCGGGTGCGCGAGGCGGAGGTCAAGTATTTCACGCCGCTTCCGGTCGTCAGCGGTGTCGCCGCAAACATGACATTCACCGATAAACGCTTCGACATCGCGTTCAGCGACGGGCACCTGAAAGATTTGCAGATTGATGAAGGCAGCGCCGTGATTACCGGCCTGGATGTCGAGGATCAGGATATTCGCATCGATTTGGTCGTAAGGGGTCCTTTGACGACGGCGCTATCGGTTCTCGACAGCGAACCGCTAGGTTTCGTTTCCGGTCTTGGGATCGATGCCGGTGCGGTCTCCGGCCAGACCGCCGCACGGCTTGTCTTCAGTTTTCCTTTGCAAAAGGATCTGAAGATCGATCAGGTCGCGGTCGCGGCGGGTGCGACGTTGCGTGGCGTTGCTCTGGACAAAGGGCCTTTCGATCTTTCCGTGCGCGACGGTGCGATGGAACTGCAGCTGACCGGAGCGGGCATGACCGTTTCCGGCGAGGCCGCCCTCAACGGCGTGCCACTCGTAATAGACTGGGAGGAGAACTTTTCGGGATCGACGTTTGACCGGCGCTTCACCGTTACCGGTGTTGCCGACGCGAAGGCCAGACAAGACCTCGGAATCGACGATCTTCCGGTTGCCGGCGGCGTGATGGCGGGAGAGGTATCGCATACGGTATTTCCCGGAGGGCGCAGCGAAACCGTTGCTAAAATCGACCTGACAAACGCATCCCTTGATTTTCCGATTATTCGTTGGCGCAAATCCGCCTCTATTCCCGGCAACCTTTATGTGTTTCTGACCGCAGATCCCTCCGGCGAGACGGTCGTGGAGGATCTGCGCCTCGATGCAAGCGATATGAAACTCGCCGCGCGAATTGAAGCGGCGCCCGACCTGAAAAGCTTGAAGACGCTTGAGTTCCGCACATTGGAGTTCGCGGGAAACAGCATGCAGGGCCGCGTGCGCGTTGCGGAGGATGGAGGATTGGATATCGATCTGACCGGTGCACGGGTCGATCTGTCGCCCTTCCTGAGCGATGACGACGACGTGGATGCCGTTGCCGTGGAAAAGGATCGGCCCGTGCGCATCCGCGCGGCCTTCAACGAGGTTCTCCTCGGCGAAGGGCGACGCTTGCGGGATGTCAATGCCGTGCTCGGCAGCGACGGTACGAACTGGCGGCATGTGGGAATCGACGCGGGCGTGGAGGGCGATATCCGGCTGGCGGTTAAATTCGTGCCAAATGGCACCGGTGCATCGCTTCTTATCTCGACCCGTGATGCCGGTCAGGCGTTGCAGGCCGCGAATTGGACGAGCCGATTGAAAGGCGGGAAACTGCTGGTTACCGGCTCGCAACCCACACCGGGCGGACCGATAACGGGCGAATTTAATCTGAAGCAGTTTAAGGTGACCAAGGCCCCTGCTTTGGCGCGTGTTCTTCAGGTCCTATCCTTGACCGGGATATTTTCCGCCCTTGGCCAGGAAGGGCTGGACTTCGTCACACTGGATGGCAAGTTTCGCTACTACGGCGGTGCGCTTGAGATAAAGAAGGCGCGCGCCTTCGGGTCGTCGATCGGCATCACCGCCGAGGGCGAGGTATATATCTCCGAAGAAACGGCTGATCTCACGGGTACCGTGGTGCCCGCCTATACGATCAACAGCGTGTTGGGCAACATCCCTATCCTGGGACCGATCCTCAC
>CAYLTU010000206.1:0-10674 GCA_964386465.1 uncultured Rhodospirillaceae bacterium | reverse complement strand
TCTCCGGTCTACTCTGTTACCTATGTCGCCGGTTCGGACCCCCTAACCCTCCCCCATCGGAGGGGGAGGGGGCGAAACACGATGCCAAAACAATGTCCGGGCGCTCACAAAACCCAAAAATCTTATCCCTACCAAGTTTCGCCGAACGGCCGCAGCTCCACGAGGAAGGAGCGGGCCGATTTCGGCTGATGGGCGATGTGGTAGATCTCCGACGCCAGATCGGCCGGCTTGGCGTAGAAATCGTCCGGCTTTTCCCCGCGGCGGCGGCGCGCGTACGGCATGTCTATGACCGCGTCGATCACCACATAGGCGACATGCACGCCTTGCGGGCCGAGCTCGCGTGCCAGGCATTCCGCCAGGATGCGCTGCGAGGCCTTGGTCGGCGAAAATCCGATAAAGCTCGGTTTGCCGCGCAGCGATCCGGTGTTGCCGGTCACCACGATCGATCCGCTCCGCCGCTTGCTCATGCCGGGCCCGAGCTCCTGCGCGGTCACCAACAGGCCGCAGGTATTGGCGCGGAAATTGCGCTCCAGATCGGCCGGGTCCAGCGTGTCGTAGGTCGCGAAACTGGCAAGCGACGCGTTGTGCACGACCATTTCCGGCAAGCCCTGCTGCGTGACGATCTCGCGCAGGGTTGCACGGTAACCGTCAATATCGAGCAGATCGGCCGGGTACGGGGTCGTATTCGGTATTTCCGTCGCCCAGCTGTTCAGCCGACCGCGATGACGCGCGACCATCGACACCCGGTACCCTTCGTCAACGAACTTGCGCACGCAAGCCAAGCCGGTTCCGGCGCCGACGCCGACGACCAGGCAATGGGGCGATGTGTCTTGCGGCATGTCTCGATCCCTCGCTTCGCGCCTATGCGCCGACAATACAGCAGGCGGGACCCGCCCTGTCGATAATCGGCAACCGAATTTTGGCTTGTACCCACGCCGTTTCCCTGTCTTTGGTCCATTTGTTCCAGGCAGGAGTTGCCCCCGTGTCCTTCGAACTCTGGATTGCGTTCACGCTCGCCAGCGCCGCGTTGCTCGCCGTGCCAGGCCCCACCGTTATGCTCGTCGTCAGCTATGCATTGGGCCGCGGCCGGTCGAGCGCCTGGGCGACGGTCCCCGGCGTAACGCTCGGCGACTTCACGGCCATGACGGTCTCGCTGCTGGGCGCGGGCGCCATCATCGCCGCCTCCGCGACGCTTTTTACAGTGCTCAAGCTGTTCGGCGCCGGTTATCTGATCTGGCTCGGCATTCAGCTCTGGCGCGCGGACCCGGTGCTTGAGGAAACCGGCGGCGCGTCGGGTTCCGATGGTAAGCGCATGTTCCGGAACGCCTATATCGTCACGGCACTGAACCCGAAAAGCATCGCCTTCTTCATCGCCTTCGTACCGCAATTCGTCGATACCGCCGCGCCGGTGTTCACGCAATTCGCCATCCTGGAGGCAACGTTCCTGGCGCTTGCCGCGGCGAACGCCGCGGTCTGGGCCGTCCTCGCGGGACAGATGCGCGCGCAGTTCCGGAAACCCTCCGTACTGCGCCTCGCGAACAGGACCGGCGCCGGTTTTCTAATCGCCGCGGGGTTGCTGACGGCGGCGATACGGCGGAGCGGCTGAAGCGAAACCGTTAGGTTTCGCTCAATGCCGCCAACCTACGGATCCACGCCATAGTCCCGTTTCGCGCCCTCGGCGCTCACATAGCCATCCTCCACATCCTGCGCCAACTGCTTTGGATCGCGGTCCTCCGCCGGGCCGTAGCCGCCGGAACCGGGGACTTCCAGCAGGATTCGCGAGTCGGCCGGCGCGGGGAAACCGCCTTTGCTGATGAGTTCGCGCGTCTTTCCGTCCGGCGTTTCGATGGCGATGCGCGCCGTGGCGCCCGGCTTGCCGCCTGCGAGGCCGAAGGGCGCGGACTTGGTGCGCTCCAGACAGATCGAGGCCTGCGCGGGATTGCCGAGCACGCGCCAGGCGCGCCTGGCGCCGTTGCCGCCGCGATACTTTCCGGCGCCACCGCTGTCTTCGGTTATCTCGTAATACTCGACGCGGACCGGGAAGCTCATCTCCAGCACCTCGATCGGCGTGTTCATCGTGTTGGAGATACCGCTCGCTACGCAATTGATGCCGTCCTTCGTCGGCCGGGCGCCGAATCCGCCCTTGATCGTCTCGTAGCTGACATACCGGTCGCCATTGCGGTAGTCGACGCCGCCCAGCGTAAGCACGGCGGACGTTCCTTGCGAGCACGCCATGACACGGTCCGGCATGAAACCGGCCATGGCGCCGAACAGCATGTCGGACACACGGTGCGACATCTCGTGGTTGGCGTAGACCACGGGCGCTGGAAAGGATGCGTTGACGCAGGAACCCTCCGGCGCCTTCACGGTGACGGAGCGCCAGCAGCCGGAATTTGGCGGTATCATGCTGGTCGGGTCGACGATCATCTTGACCGACGTGAAGACGCCGGATGCTGTAACAGACAAGGGCGCGTTCATCGGCCCGGCCACCTGAGGATCGGTGCCTTCGAAATCGACGATTAGGTTGTCGCCCTTTTTGATCGCCTTCATGCGGACCGTGAAGGTGTCGTCCGTGTCGGCGCCGCTTTCCAATATCCCGTCACCGTCGAGGAAATCCTCGAAACTGCCTTCGCCGTCCGGCATCTCGCGCAACAGCGCGCGCATCATGGTGTCGGAATAGTCCATCACCTCGCCCATGATGCGCAGCAGCGTATCGGTTCCGTACTTCTCCGCCAGGTCGGACAGGCGCTGCGAGCCGCGCCGGTTGGCGGCGACCTGCGCGTTGAGGTCGCCGCGCCGCTCCTCGGGCGTGCGCACGTTGGAGAAGATGATCGCGTCCACGTCGCGATTCAGCACGCCTTCCGCGTAAAGCCGCACCGGTGGCAGACGAAGACCTTCGCCGAACACTTCGGTAACGGCGCCGTAACTGCCCGGCGTGGCGCTGCCCACATCGGGCCAATGCGCGCGCACGCAGGCGAAACCGAGCAGCGTTTCGCCATGGAAGGCTGGCGAGATCACGTTCACGTCCGGCAGGTGCGAGCCGCCGAAATAGGGATCGTTGTGGATGAAGACATCACCCGGCCGGAAGCTTTCCCAGGCCGTGATCACCGCCTTGACCGCATCGGGCATGGAACCGAGATGGATCGGCAGGTCCGGGCCCTGCGCCACCATTTCGCCTTCGCGATCGAAAACGCCGCAGGAATAGTCGCCGGCGACCTTGAGGATCGGCGAATAGGCGGTCTTGGCCAGCACGACCTTCATTTCCTCGGCCGCCGCGTACAGGCTGTTCTTGACCACTTCGAAGGTAGCCGGATCCGTCTTCATGCGCGGTGCGGCACCGGTGTCATTCGCCATCTTGCGCCTCCATGATGATGTGGCCGCTATCGTTTGCGCGCGCCGTCCAGCCCGGCGGGACGACGATCGTCGCATCGACCGCTTCGATCACCGCGGGGCCCGCGATATTGTCGCCGGCGCCGATACCGTCACGGTCGTAGATCGCGCAGTCGGCCCGCCCCGTGCGCTTGAACCAGACGGGACGATTGCCTTTGAGCCCCTCGACGCCCTCGGCGCCGGACTGCTGCAGATCGAGGCCTTCCAATTTTCCGATCGCGGTGAGACGCAAATTGACGAGCTGCACCGCTTCATCCGGGTTAGCGTGGCCGTAGGTCATGCGGTGTTTGTCGTGAAACTTCGCCGCCAGATCCTCCAAGGTCTCCACCGTCACCGGACCGGACCGCGCCGGAACCGTAAGTTCATAGGCCTGCCGCGAGTAACGCAGGTCGGCTGCGCGCTCCAGCACCCATTGGCTTTCCGGGATCGCCGCCGCGCGAAGCATTTCCCGCGCCGACGCTTCCATCGCTTCGTAGACGGTCCCGAGGGATGCCGGCTCCGCATCGGTCAGCGCCGCATAGAGCGTCTTGACGTAGTCCCGCTTGAGGTCGGTCGCGACCAGCCCCAGCGCGGAGAACCCGCCAGGTATCGGCGGCACGATAACCTCGCGGATACCCAGAGCGTCGGCGAGTTCCGTCGCGTGCATCGGTCCCGCGCCACCGAACGCCACGAGACTGAATTCGCGGGCGTCGTGGCCGCGTTCGACCGAAACGATCCGAAGCGCCTCGGCCATCGAGTTATTGACCACATCGATAACGCCTGCGGCGGCCGCCTCGACGTCGAGACCAAGCGGCTCGGCAAGTTTCTCGGCAATCGCGGCGCGCGCGGCGGCGGCCTGTATCGCCAACCGCCCCGCGAGCATCGCCTGCGGGTCGAGGTAGCCAAGGATCAGGTTGCAGTCGGTCACCGTCGGCTCGATGCCGCCCTGGCCGTAGCAGACGGGACCCGGTTCCGCCCCGGCGCTGCGCGGACCGACGCGCAAGGACCCGCCGGGATCGACCCAGGCGATGCTGCCGCCGCCGGCGCTGACTTCCGCCAGGTCGATGACCGGCACGCGGATCGGGTGGCCGGTGCCATGCATCCAGCGGTTCACGTTGCCGTCGCCGCCGACCTCGTACTCCGAAGTCGTCTCGACCGCGCCATCCTTGATCAGGCTGGCTTTTGCCGTCGTCCCGCCCATGTCGAAGGAGATCAGGTTGGGCTTGTCGAGTTGGCGGCCGATCAGCGCCGAGGCGATGACGCCCGCCGCCGGCCCGGACTCGATCGCCATCGCCGGCATTTTCAACCCTTCTTCCACGTCGAAGACACCGCCGCTCGAGCCCATGACGTAGAGGTCCGGCAATCCCATGCCGGCCACCGCTTCCTGCAACCGTCGCAAATAGGACTCCAGGATCGGCCCGACATAGCCGCACACGGCCGTCGTGCTGGCCCGCTCGAACTCGCGGATTTCCGGCAGAACCTCGCTCGAAAGGAACACCGGAATGTCCGGCAACGCCGCACGCAGCCGTTCGCCCAGAACGCGTTCATGGGCATCGTTCAGGAAGGAATAGAGAAGCGAGACGGAGACCGCTTGTATTTCGTTCTCCCGGACGAACGCGACGATACCGTCGATTTCGGACTCATCAAGCGGGATCACGATCTCGCCCGCCGCATCGAGGCGCTCAGTCACCTCCAGCCGGCAATGGCGCGGCACCAGGACGCCGGGCGGGTCCTGGAAAAGGTCGTAAAGGTCCGCTCTCGCCGAGCGGCGCAGCTCCAATACGTCGCGAAAGCCGCGCGTCGACACCAGCACCGAGCGGGCGCCCTTCCCTTCCAGGATGGCGTTGGTCACGATCGTCGTCGCATGCGACAGCAACGTCACGTCGCCTGCTTCGACACCGTGTTCTCGCAGGGCGATCTCGAGAGCCTGCACCACGCCTTCGCCGAAATCGCGTGGCGTCGTCGGCACCTTGGCGATGCCGATCTGTCCATCCGTTTCGTTGACCAAGGCGACATCGGTAAAAGTACCGCCGATATCCACGCCGACCCGCCAGCTCATGCCCTGTGATCCCCATACAAATTCAGTAAGGCAATAATCGGTTCCGGAACCTATCCGCACAAGCCCCGCCGCGCGACTTCATATTCAGGCCCAATTTTGGTCGCTATAGTCTCCCCGCCGCTAGCCTGGAGTCACTACGATGGCCGTCCGTTTCCTTTCTCGAGTTCTCTTCGCATTGATCGGCGCCGCCGTGCTCGCCAGCGCCCCGATGGTAGCAGCGCAAAGCGGGCAGAAGGCCAAAGCCCTCAGCAATCTAAAGGTTGAGCAGCGGTTAAAGGAACTCGGTTTCGAACCAGGACCGATCGATGGCGTCTTCGACGCACAGACGGAACCGACCCTTCGCGGATTTCAAAAAAAGGCGGGTATACCGGAGACAGGCAAGGTCGACGATGCCACGATGGCGGAACTGGTAGCCAGCAACGAAGCGAAAATGCTGCACAGCCTGCCGCCCGCGCTGTTGCCGCCAAACACCGCGCCGGAGAATTTCGGCACCAAGATCATCCTGCGCCACGCACCGACGCGAAAAGGCGCGATGGTCCTGGTCATCCCGCACCGCGGCGGCTACCAGCACAAGCTGCAATTCCTCGGCCTGACCCCCGACGGCCGCGCCCACGTCGAATCCACGGTGTGGACGCATGACGCCATTCACGAGATCGAAGGCCCGCTAACCTTGGCCGGATACGAGATCACTCCGGAAAGCGACAAGCCGATGGTATTCCGAGTCGACCGCAAGAGAGGCTACGTCTTCGTCGGCGGAAAAGGACGAGTGAAACCGCCGGGAGGCGCGACGATGATCTTCGGGCCCGATCAGCAAGGGATCGCCATCGGGCATCGCCCCGTCGAACCGCGACCCAAGACCAAGTAACGGTCCGGCAGGTTGCGCGTTATTCGGCGGTCACTGCATTTATATTGATCAGTACCTTGAATCCCGGTTTTGGAAACTCGTGCACCGCGACGGCGGTTCGCACCGGCCGGGATTCCTTGATCACTTCAATATACGCGTCGTTCATTTAATCGAAATTGGCGTCGAACGATCCCGTTGGATCTGAATAGGCGCTAGTTCGTCCAGGCGACGAATTTGATGATCATGTCGATCGTTTCGCTGTCCGACGAAAGCGGCGCATCCAGCACCTCGACCCGTAAATATTCCTTCTCCGCGTGCGAAACGTTGCCGGTTCCGCGAACAGGTCGGCGGTGTTCGAGAATATACTGAAAAGACCGCACGACGTTCTCATAGCTGTTAGGCGGGTAGATATCGTCGAGATAAGACCCGGTCATATCCCGCATGACGGTCTGGACGATATTCGTCCCGATCAGCCGGAAGCGAAACCGCAATGGATCGTACTCGACATCGATCAGCGTGATGTCGCCCATAAACGGCATGAAGTCCTGGTGCGAAAAATCGCCGCGCGCCGGCATAACCCGACCGGCGCACTTCGTACGCCAGAGGTCCAGAGCCGATCGCAGGGCAAAGTCCTCGAACGCCAAATCCGTACAGACGGCCCGATCCGCAACGATCATATTTGTGGAGTGGGTGAAGGACATAGCCAGCTCGCCGATCCTAATTCATGCTGGTTTGTAACGGCGTCGCTACAGCTGCCTAAGCGCGACCGTTCGTACTTGATATAGGCCGTTTGACGGTCTTCTGACAGCTTTAATATAGGGATCAAAAATTTTTACATGCCTGACGTGTAATGCTCTTTTCGCCAGAAACCCGCGCTTATGTTTTGGTCCGAAGAATAATTCTTATGGCCTTGGATTCAGTCCAATTTCATCGCATCGCCTGCCGTAGGGCGTACCAGACCTTTTCCGATGTCGCGGGCATATCGACGGGGTCCGCACCTGCGCGCCGCAACGCATCGGTCAGCGCATTCATCAGTGCCGCCGGCGCGCCGGTGGTGCCGCTTTCCCCCGCCCCCTTCGCGCCGACGGGATTGTCCTGCTCGACGATTTCGTTGAAGACGACGCGGAAATTCGGCAGGTCGTCGGCTTTCGGCAGACAGTAATCCATCAGGCTGCCGGTTAGCGTCTGGCCACTTTCACGGTCGTAAACGACGCGCTCCAGAAGCGCCTGGCCGATTCCTTGCGCGACACCGCCGTGAATCTGGCCCAGTACGATAATCGGGTTCACGATACGCCCGACATCGGCGACGATACTGTAATTTTCCAGCCGGACGGTGCCGTCGGCCGGATCGATCGTCAGCTCGCAAACATGCACGCCGTTCGCGATCACTTCGCCCTCGGCGTTGAAGTCGGCCTCTTCGGCCAACCTGTCGCCTGCCGCTTCGATGCGGGCGGCGACTTCGAAAAGCGTGACGCTGCGGTCGGTGCCGACAATCGTAAAACGCCCGTCGGCGAAACCGATATCGCCGACCGCGGCCTCCAGCATGTCAGCCGCTTCATCCGTTGCCCGGGCGATGACCTTGTCGGCGCCCATGACCGCGGCGGTACCGCCCATGCGCGCCGACCGCGAACCGTGCGAACCGGAGCCGCGAAGAACACGGTCGCTGTCGCCGAATACGACATCGATATCCTGAAAATCGACGCCGAGTTTCTCCGACAAGATCTGCGAATACATGGTGGCGTGACCCATGCCGAAATCCTGCGTACCGACCAGTGCCGTAATTTTTCCATCGCCGCCGACCGCAATTTCCGCGAACTCGGTCGGCGTGCTGCCGTCGTTCTCGGTGTACATGGCCACGCCGGCGCCATGCAGGCGTCCCGCCGCTTCGGCGGCAGCGCACCGGTCCGCGACACCTTGCCAATCGGCTATTTCCAAGGCGCGATCGAGGTTTTCCCCGAACGCACCGGAGGTAATGCGCGCACCGCCGGCCATGCGCCAGGGCATATCGTCCGCACCCAGCAGGTTTTGACGGCGCAGCGCAATGGGATCCGCACCGGTCTCCACCGCCGCCTGATCGATCAGGCGTTCCAGCACGTAATTGGCCTCGAGCCGGCCGATCCCGCGAAAGGCGCCCTGCGGCGTTGTGTTGCTGACGACACCGCGCAACACGAGATTGCCGGACGGGATGCGGTAGGCGCCGCCCAGGACCTGCGACAGGTAGTGGGTCATGATCCACATGCCACGGCTGCCGAGATAGGCGCCGTGACGCCAGTCGCCGCGCACCCTTATGGCTAGGAAGCGCCCATCGCCGTCGAGGGCCAACTCACCTTCGAACACGTGGTCGCGGGCCTGATTGTCGCTCAGGAAGGCCTCGCTCCGACTCTCGGTCCATTTCACCGGCCGCTGCAACCGGCGCGCGGCGACCAGGGCGAGTATGAATTCCGGATAGACGGATCCGCGCGCGCCGAATCCGCCCCCCGTGTCGGGTACGACGACATGAACCCGATCCTCTTCGATGCCCAACGCCGTCGCGAGCCCGGCCCGCATGCCGTGTGCCGACTGACATCCCGCCTGCAGCGTGAACCGGCCGCTGTCCGCGTCCCAATCGGCGACCGCGGCGCGCGGCTCCATGAAGTTGATCACGACGCGATTGTTATCCAGCCGAAGCCGGCTTATGTGCGCGGCGTCCGCGAAGGCCGCATCCGTCGCCACCGCATCGCCGGTCGCCCAATCAAAGGTAATGTTGCCCGGCGCGTCCGGCCAGACCTGTTCGGCCGCAGGATCGAGCGCATCTTCGATTTCCATCACCGCCGGCAGCGGTACGTAGTCGACCGCGATCAGTTCGGCGGCGTCCTGCGCTTTCTCGATCGTATCGGCGACCACGAACGCGACCGGCTCGCCCGTATAACGGACCCGCTCCCGCGCCAGCGGATATTGCGACGGATCCGCCGCATCGCCGCCGTCGCGCCGACCGATGTCGAAGGGCGATGTCGTCGATAGAGACGGAATTGGTCCAACGCCCTCTTTCTCCAGGTCCTGGGCTGTCAGCACCAAGCGCACCCCCGGCAACCGCCGCGCACCCTCGACGTCGATTGCGGTAATTCCCGCATGCGGCAGCGGAGACCGCAATACCGTTGCGGCCAACGCGCCGGTCGGCCGTATATCGTCGCTGAACCGGCCGCTACCTGTCAGGAACCGGTAATCTTCTTTTCGCGGCACCGAAGCACCGATACCGGTTTTGTGCATCGCCATCACCCTGGTTTCTCAATATTAATCCGCGTCCGGATTATAAACCCGAATTGGATTATAAGATTTGTAGAACTCCAATTGGTCGGACCACATCACGCCGTTTGCCGCGCCGCCATCGACGACGATCACCTGGCCTGTGACGAATGTGGAGCGGTCGCTGGCCAGGAACATGGCCATCTGCGCGATATCGTCGGGCCGGCCGTAGCGCGGGATCGGCTGCCGGTATTCCATGTCCTTGATACGCTCCTCGATCAGCGAATCCGGACGGCCGACCGTATTGGTCGACAGCGGCGTCGCGATGTATCCGGGGCAGATCGAATTCACCCGGATGCTGTGCTCGCCCAGCTCCATCGCCGTGACCTTGCTCATATGATTGACCGCGGCCTTGGCTACCGAATAGACGATCGGACCGCGGCCGCAAGTGACGCCGGCGATGCTGCCGGTATTGATGATGCTGCCGCTGCCTTGGCTTTTCATGACAGGGATAGCGTGCTTCATGCCGAGGAAGACGCCGCGCACCAGCACGTCCATGGTCATGTCGAACTCGTCTGCCGGCACCTCTTCGATCGGGCCCAATACGCCGCCGAATCCCGCATTGTTGAAGATGCAGTCGAGCCGGCCCCATTTCGAAACGGCGAGGTCGACCGTCGCCTTAACCTGTTCTTCCTGGCGCACCTCGACCTGCTGGAACACCACCGCATCGCCGAGTTCCTCCGCCAGCGCCGAACCGCGCGCTTCTTGCATGTCGGCGATCACGACCTTGCAGCCTTCCGAAACGAAAAGCCGCACGGTCCCCTCGCCGATTCCGCTGGCGCCCCCGGTGACGATGGCGACCTTCCCTTCAAGCTCCGGCATGTCTTTCTCCCAGTTGGACGTTTGCGCCAGCTTATACCAAAGGTCATGGATAGTGACTCCTAGAGATCGCGTAGGCGGCCCGCCGGGTAGGAGGAAGGCCGCAGGCGATGCGGCCCATCGTCAAGGCGTTCCGACGCCCTCCGGCGGGCCGCCTACGCGACCCGGAGGGCGGCTTTGCAAGGCTTTCAGACGGCGTCGCGCGCGGCTTCCGATGCACCGCATCGCCGCGCCGCACGCTTCTAGCCGAAAACCTTGCAAAGCCGTCTATAGGGGTCACTATCCATGACCTTTGGTATTA
>CAYLTU010000205.1:0-10697 GCA_964386465.1 uncultured Rhodospirillaceae bacterium | reverse complement strand
GCTACCTGTATCAGGGCACCGGTAATATCGGCGAATGTCTCGTCTTCGGCCGCATCTCCGCCCGCAACGCGGTGGCGGAGCGGCCCTGGGACGGGACCTGACGGTCCGTCATTTTGGCCTATAACGACCCTTCCGCGCCGGTTGGAACGTTTGTGGCGAGAGGATTTGTTAACCATTCGGACCGATACTGCTGTCCGCGAGGGAAGTGAATAATAGCCGGGGACAGCGAGGGCTATGCGAGCCTTACTCATTGAGGATCATCGGGCCGTTTCCGACAGCATACGGTTGATGCTGGCGCCGGAAGGCTTCGACGTCGATGCCATCACTTTCGGTAAAGACGGTGTAGCCGCGGCCTGCACGGACGATTACGACGTCATCATTCTCGATCTGAACTTGCCGGATGTAGACGGCTACAACGTGTTGCGGTCCATTCGCGATGCGGGGATCGAAACGCCGGTATTGGTCCTCTCCGGCCTCGGGGAAATCGAAAACAAGCGGAAATGCCTTGAAAATGGCGCCGACGACTACCTGGCGAAACCATTTGAAAGAAGCGAATTCGTCAAACGCGTAACCGCGCTGCCGCTGCGCGACGTGGGCGGTGCGCCAGCGCCGTTCGAAGCCGGCCGGCTGACCGTCAATTTAGACACCAACACGTTCCTGATGATGTATCGCTAGCCGCTCGGGCGGTGCTTCGCCATTACCGATGAGACGTCAAGCCTCACCGTCGCCTGCTTCGCCACGGACATGGCGCCACAAGGCGGAAGTCGCAAGATGCGCCTTGGCTGAATGCGAATCAGCACGGCTCCACGCCGCCGCCTTCCTCCGGTAACACAAACGGCGTCACCGGCGTATATTGCCGGTTGATCGTGTAACGAATTGATCAGATGTATTAATTTGTCGCTACGTGTCTTAGGCGGGCGCCGAGGCTGGGGATCGCCGCGCTGCGTTTTGACCGGCTGGACGGAGAGATATACGCCTAACGCATGATCATCTTCAAAGCGTGCCGGGTTGGTAAATCTCTCAGATGTCGGATCGGCGTGACGTCATTGCGTTTGGCGATCATCGTATTTGCTGGATTGGCCCTGCCGGTCGGCGCGGCTGCTCAATCCGAAGGCTTGTATCTGTCTGGCGGGATCGGCGGCGGGTGGCCGCAGGATGCCGAGTACACTGGCGCCGGCTTCAACGCGGAAGCGAGTTTAGATCTCGGACTTTCCGCATCGCTTGCGATTGGCACGACATTCGGCGGCAATTGGCGCGGCGAAGCCGAGCTGTCGCATCGCGTGGCCGACGTCGATGCCATCTCCGGCTCAGCGACTGGCGGCGGCGATATCAGTGGCAGTTCCACGATGGTGAACGGCTACTACGATCTGTTCAGTGGTTCGGACTGGCGTCCCTATGTCGGCGCCGGCATCGGCGTAATGCGTCTCAGCGTCGACGGCATCGCGCCGGTCGGTGGCTCAATCGTCGATGACGACGATACGGTCGCTGCGGTCCAGGGCATCATCGGCATGGGCTACCGGTTGAGCGACCGGATCGGCTTGTTTACCGACTATCGCTTCCTGGCGACGTCGGATCCTGAATTCAGGACGGCGGCTGGCGCCGATGTGGAGAGCGAGTATAGCGAGCACCGGATCGTCATCGGGTTGCGCTGGTCCTTCGGTGGGGCGCAGTCGAGCGCCGAAGCCCGTCCGGCGGCGAAGAGCGCGGCCGAAAAGGCGCCGAAGCCAGACAGTCGCCGACGGCCGAGACTGAAGATGCCCCCCGAAATGCAAGCGGCAAAGACGCCGAAAGCGTCGCTGCCCCGGAAACAGACTGCGGAAACACCGAATCCGACGCCGCCCCGTTTGACGCAGACCGCGCGGGCCAAGCCCCCTGCGAAGACACTGGAGGCAAGCCGCCGCTATTTCGTCTATTTCGATTGGGATCGATGGAGCTTGAACGATGCGGCTCGATCAATCGTCCGCAGCGCGGCGGAGGCGAGCACGGGCCCACAAACATTGCTAATCCGGACGACCGGACATGCGGATCGTTCCGGACCGGCGCCTTACAATGTGATTTTGTCGAAGCGGCGGGCCGAAGCCGTGGAGGCGGAGTTGGTGACGCTCGGTGTTCCCGGCGAAGCGGTGTTGGTGCAGTGGAAGGGCGAGGCCGAACCCAAGACGCAAACGGCGGATGGACTGCGCGAACCTCTGAACCGGCGCGTCGAGATCGTCCTACAGTAAATCTCACACCGGTTCATGAGGCCGGATCAGGAATCTTTCTCTTCCAATATGACGTTGTAGAGGTCGCTCCAATCGTTGTCGCCGTGACCGGAGGCGAGGGCCGCGTCGTAGGCGGCGAGGATTCCCGGCGCGGTGAAACTCGGAAACCCTTCCCGCTTCATGACGTTGTTCACGATGTTTATGTCTTTCCGCGCGTGTTTAACCGCGAAGCCCGGGGTGATGTCGCCGCTCAGGACCTTGTTCGGGAAATGGACCTTGCAGTGTCCGTTCGAGGCGATGGTCTCGTTGACCACGCTGAGGGCGGTTTCCGCCGTGACGCCGAAATGCTCCGCCAGGCGGAGCGCTTCCGCGGTCAAAACCGCACCCGCCGTGGACAGGAAGTTGTTGGTGATCTTGATCGCCGTTCCGTGCCCGACCTCGCCGCAATCGATGGTCAGGGTGCCGATGATATCGAGGACGGGGCCGACCGCCGCCTTGTCCGCGTCCGCGCCGCCCAGCATGAACATGGAGGTGCCGTTGCGCGCATCGTCGCCGGTGCGCCCGACCGGGCAATCCACGTAGCGCCAGCCTTCGGCCGCGGCGCGCGCGGCGAAGTCTCGCACGGCGCCGGGGTCGATGGTGCTCATTACCATCAGCAGGCGGCCTTCGCCCGGTGCCGAAAACAAGCCGTCCTGGCCGCTCAGCACCTCTTCGATCTGCGGCGAATCCGGGACCATGACGATGACGAGTTCGGCGTCCGCCGCCGCGGCGCTGGGCGTTTCCGCCATTCCGCCGCCGCGTTCTTCCATCGCCTTGGCAGCCGCCGGGGATGGATCGAATCCGATGACGGACATGCCCCCTTTGAGCAAATTCGCGGCGAACGATCCGCCCATCAGGCCAAGCCCGACGAACGCGATATTTTGAATTTCCGTCATCGTCTTCCTCCTGTCAGTCCCCTATCACGACCTTCTCGTCGACGACGAAGCTGGTCACCGTTTCGATGAAAAGCGTGCCGTCGTCGAACATAGCCCGCGCTTCCGGACTTCCGAGCGCCTTTTCCATCGTCTCGCGATCGTCGAACCACATTTCGACGACGCCGTCGATCTGCTGCGTGCTGGGCGGCAGGTCGGGGTGGCGGGTCGCCTCGGCGATGTGGTTCTGCACGTAGCGGCGGATGCCGGGCACCTTTTGCGCGAGCGGTCCGTGGACCTCCAGCCAGTGTTTGGCGAAGGCCTCCGGCGTGTAGGACGGCTTGCGTGTCAGGATCGAGACGCGCTTTATCATCGGAAATCGAAGCCCTGGGCCTTCAACTCCTCGCGCAGTTTGTCGCGCAACGGCGGGTGGAATTTCTTGTCCATGTCGTGTGTCCAACTGTCTGGGGTCGTCGCCCGACCGATTGCCAGGTAATGCTCCGCAAGTTCCGCATCGTACGCGTCGAGCGAGGCGAGCGTCGCTTCCGCGTCGTATTTCTCGTAATGGATCGTCGCGCCGATATCCATGCGCGGCTTCCGCGGCGGCTGTTCCGCCGGCCAGCCGAGGCAAATGCCGAACAGGCAATAGACGCGGTTCGGCAGCCCAAGGATTTCCGCCGTCGTGCATGCATTGTTGCGCACCGCGCCGATCATCAATCCGCGCAGTCCCAGCGACTCGGCGGTCAGATAGGCGGACATGCCGACCAAGGCGGCGTCGACGCTTGAGACCAGCCCGACCTCCAAATTGTTGTCGTTGAAATTGTGCTGATGTTTCATCAATGCGTGATCGATCCGCGTCAGGTCGGCGCAAAAGGCGAGGAAGACCGGGGTGTCCGCGACATGCTTCTGGTTACCCGTCACGACCGACAGCTTCTGCAAGGTCTCCCGTTCACGTACGACGATGACGGTGTAGGACTGGATATTGGATGAAGTCGGCGCGCGGAACGCGGTGCGCAGCACGGCCTCTATCATGTCTTCCGGCACCGGCTCTTCACCGTACTTGCGGACGCTGACCCGGTTCTGGAGCAATTGGATCGTCTCGCTGGTGTAGGTCTCGTTTACGCTGTCGGGCATCGATATTTCCAGTGTTTGCTTTTGCGGGTTGGCCTTGCATAGCATGGACGGTATCGCCGGGTATAATCGGTGCACGCGGCAGGGATCGGAGAGGTCGAGACACAGATGGCGACACCGCAGGATACCAGCGACTTACCCAAGGCCCTCGACGGTATTCGGGTGCTCGACTTCACCTGGGTACGGGCGGGGCCGTGGTCGACCCGTTGGCTCGGCGCGCTGGGCGCGGAGATCATCAAGGTGGAGTGGCCCGCCAACGAGCGCGGCCGCATGACCGCGGTGACGCCGGAAGGCATCGAGACGAGCTTCAATTCCTCGCCGACCTTCAACGACACCAATCCGAACAAGAAAAGCATTACCGTCAACATGCGCAGCGAGAAGGGGCTGGACGTCATCAAGCGTCTGGTCGCGATCTCCGACGTCGTGACGGAGAATTTCAGCCCCAAGGCGCTGCGCAGTTGGGGACTCGGCTACGACGTGCTGTGCGAGATCAAACCGGACATCGTCTACGTCTCGCATTCCGGGATGGGCCATACCGGCCGGCAGAGCGAATACACGATGATGGGGCCGACGGCGCAGGCCTTCTCCGGCATGACGCATCTGTCGGGCCTGCCGGACAAACCGCCGGCCGGCTGGGGCTGGTCGATCCTCGACGACCTCGGCGGCACCAACATCGTGAACGACGTGCTGGGCGCGCTGCACCGGCGCAATGTTACGGGGTTGGGCCAGCACGTCGATTTGTCGCAGATGCTGAACGGCGTCAGCCTGACCGGCCCCGCGGTCCTGGATGCGACCGTGAACGGCCGAGGGTCGCGGCGCGAAGGCTTTCCACCCGGCAATCGCGCGCATTGGCCGGGCACGCCGGTTCTGAACAATTACCGCGGCCCGACGGTCGCGCCGCACAACGCCTATCGCGCCAAGGGCGGGGGTTACAACGATTGGGTCGCCATCGTCTGCCATAACGACGCGGAATGGCGGGCCTTGGTAGACGTCATGGGGTCGCCGGATTGGGCGATGGGCGAAAAGTTCACAACATTGGCGGGACGGCTCGAACATCAGGAAGCGTTGGATACGGCTATCGAGGCCTGGACCAAGACCCTGGATAAATACGCGGTGATGGAGGTCTGCCAGGCCAGGGGCGTGCGCGCCATGCCGGTGCAGAGCAGCGAAGACCGGATCGAGAACGACCCGCAATTGGCGCATCGCGAATTGTTCACCGAGATGGACCACCCCGTCCTCGGCCGCAACAAGTTCCAGAACGCGCCCTTCAAGCTGTCGGCGACGCCGGCGATGCACAAAAGCGCCGCGCCGCTCGTCGGCGAGCACACGCAGGAGGTTCTGGAAGGGCTGCTCGGCTTCTCGCACGAGGAGGTCGTCGACGGGATCGAGAACAACATCTTCTGGCCCAAAGGGCTGGACCGGTTCGATTACATCGACGCCATCGCGACGAAGGGCCAGTGGAAGGACGTGGCGGTCGCGGAACCGAAGCCGGCCAAAGTCGCTGCGAAACCGGAAGAAAACGGACCGGGGCCGCTCGACGGGCTGCGCGTATTGGAACTTTCCGACGAGAAGGGACAATTCACCGGCAAGCTGATGGCCGATCTCGGCGCCGACGTGATCAAGATCGAATCGCCGAGGGGCGAGGACGCGCGGTCCGTCGGGCCCTTCCTCGACGACCAGCCGCACCGCGACCGAAGCCTCGCCTTCTGGCACTACAACACTTCCAAGCGCGGGGTCACGCTCAACCTGGAAACCGAGGACGGGCGTGACCTGTTCCGCCGTCTGGCGGCGGGCGCGGACATCGTGCTGGAGACCTTCAAGCCCGGTTACCTGGCGTCGCTGGGCCTCGATTGCGGGAGCCTGAAAGCCGCCAATCCGAAACTGATCCAGTGCTCGCTGACGCCGTTCGGCCAGACCGGGCCGTGGCGCGATCATGTGGCCAGCGATCTGGTGCATCTGGCGGCCGGCGGCTTCATGGGCTGCTGCGGCTATGACGAGGCGGACGATCCGGAGCAGGTCCCCATCGCACCCGGCGGCGGCAACGCCTGGCACACCGCCGGCAACTTCGCCTACATGGCGATCCTGGCCGCGCTGGTCTACCGCGACAATTCCGGGGAGGGGCAGCATATCGACGTGTCGGTGCATGATTGCTGCGCCGTCACGACCGAAATGCATATCCCGACCTATCTCTATCACGGCAAGGTCGTGATCCGGCAGACCGGCCGCCACGCGCAGATGGCGCCGATTCCGCCGGGACAGTTCCGTTGCGCCGACGGCGGTTACGTCAACGCCCAGGCGAGCCGCGTGCCGTTCCGCCGCTTCGGCGACCTGATCGCCTGGATGAAGGAGCATGGGTGCGAAGAGGACCTGGAGGACGAGAAGTTCGCGACGCCGAAAGGCTTCATCGAGAACGCCGCACATATAGACGGCGTGATCGCGCGCTTCGCCGCCAGATTACCGGCCGACGAGATCGCCCACGGCGGGCAGCAGCGCCAGTTCAACTGGGGCTCGGTCCGCGCGCCGGAGGATCTGATCGAAGATGGACATATGATCGACCGCGGCTTCTGGGTCGATGTCGTGCATCCGGAACTGGGCCGAACCTTTAAATATCCCGGCGCCGCCGCGATCCACAACGGGTCGCCGTGGCGTATCTCACGCCGTGCGCCACTGGTCGGCGAACACAATCGGGAGATCTTCGGCGAAGAATTGGCCCTCGACGACGCGGCGCTTGTCTATCTGACCGAAGCGGGCGTGCTTTAGTCCCCCGCCGCTTCCGTTTCTGCCGCGGGTTCCTTCTTCTTCTTCTTGAAGCGGCCCTTGAAGCCGAAATGGTAGATGAAGAACAGTGTCAGAAGCAGGAAGACCAGCGAGATCGGTCGCGTGATCAGGATCGTCAGGTCGGTCTTGTGCATCAGCATGGTCTGACGCAGCGCCATCTCCAGCATCGGGCCGAGCAAGAAGCCGATCACCAGGCAGACGATGGAGAAGCCTGTCTTGCGCATCACGTAGCCGATGCCGGCGAAGACCAGCAGCAGACCCACGTCGAACATTGAGTTCGAGGGAATGTAGACGCCGAGAAAGCAGAACACGGTGACGACCGGCAGGATGATCTTCTTCGGGATCAGCACGAACTTCACCCAAATCGTGATGCCGATGCGGCCGATGATCAAATGCGCCAGATTGGCCATCAGCATCGCGGCGAAGATCGAATAGACCAGTGCGCCGTGCTCGACCATCATCAACGGTCCGGGCACGACGCCGTGGATCATGAAGGCGCCGATCAGTAGTGCGGCGGCGACGTTGCCGGGAATCCCCAGCGCGATGGTCGGGATCAGGTTGGAGCCGACGACGGCGCTATTGGCCGCTTCGGTCGCCTGGATGCCCTCGATGGTGCCCTTGCCGAACAGTTCCGGTGTCTTCGAACCGCGTTTGGCCGCGCCGTAGCCGAGGAAGGCGGCCAGCGAGACGCCGAGGCCCGGCAGCATGCCGACGCCGGTGCCGATGCAGGCCGAGCGCAGCAGGGTCTTCCAGTTACCCCAGAACTCGCTTGCCGGCAGCTTGTTCTGGTCCTTGAATCCCAGATCGGTGGTGACCTTTTCCGGTTCTCCGGTTTTCTTCAACGCGAAGATCTGTGTCAGCACCGAACTCAACGCGAGCGTGCCAATGGCCATCGGAGTAAGCGCGATGCCGTCGAACAGCTCGACGGTGCCGAACGTCATGCGTTCCGAAGCGTCGACCGGGTCGAGGCCCCAGCTGCTGAGGAACATGCCGATGGCCGCCGCCATGATTCCCTTGACCAACGATTTGCCCGCGAGCGCGGCGATCAGAGTGAAGGAGAAGATAATGATCGAGGTGAATTCCGGCGGGCCGAAGGTGAGCGCGATGGCGGCGAAGGGGGCGGCGAGCAGGATCAGCATGCAGTCGGAAAAGGTATCGCCGCACACCGAAGAATAGAGCGCCGTCTTCATCGCCTTCAGCGGTTTGCCCTGTTGCGCCAGAGGGAAGCCGTCGAGGGCGGTCGCGGCCGCTTCCGGCGTGCCTGGCGTGTTGATTAGGATCGCCGGTATGGCGCCGCCGGATGTCCCGCCCTTGTTGACGCCGACCAAAAAGGCGATCGCCGCCAGAGGCGTGAAATAGAAGGTGATGGGGACGAGGATCGCGAGCGCGGTCACCGAGCCCAGGCCCGGCGTGACACCGAAGATGATGCCCAAGGTGACGCCGCCGCAGATGAACAGCATATTCTTGAGTGTGAAGGCGGCTTCGAATCCGGCGCCCAGATGCGACGCCATTTCCAGCAGGGTTTCCATCCGATGCCTCCTCCTCGTGTGATGGTTTTGAAATTCGTCGCATTCTATGCGGCGAATTTTGGAAGCTGAATCACACGAGCTTCATATATTTGGTGTCCTGATTCACGTGAAATTCAATCAATTGAATGTCACGATCAGGACACTAGCCCCGCCAGAAACCGGGCAGTTCCGTCACGAAAATGTGCCAGGCGAACTGCGACAGGATGATCGGTGTCGCGATGGCGATGACCGCTGTCAGCCAGTAGTTGCGCAGGCCGGCATAGAACAATCCGGCCGCTAGCAAGACCGTCATCGTCGGTTCAAATCCGACATGTGTTGTACCGAACCAGGCGAAAATAGAAGCAAGGGCCCAGAGCCCGAGATTCTTGAATTCGGCCCATCCCATTCCCGAGGCTTCCGCACCGAATTCTTCGTGCTCTTCGTCTTCGGCCTTGCGCGAGAAGAAGGCCGTGGCGCTCAAAATGATCGCCAGGAGCAACGTGACGATAATGGCCAGAGACGGGATAAACTTCGGCGCCAGGTCCAAATGACTGTCTGGTGGCGAGGTTTGGGTCGGAATGATCCAGAACAGAAACAGCAGTGAAATTGCGCTGATCACAACGCCCGACCAGATGTGCGTCTGTCGCAAAGGCCGTCGTCTCCCCGCTTAAGCGTGAATTCTTGCGCGGCGGCGCCTTGTTCCCCGGCCTTGAACCACGCGGAAGCCTGCGCGGATGGAGCCGAGCGACTCCATCCGCATTAATTGGCTACTTGATGTAACCGGTGGCTTTCGCAACCTTGTTGAGGCTGACCAAAGTCTGGTCGACGACCTTCTGGAAATCGGCGGAAGACAGGTAGCGTTTCGGGAACTTGATCCGCTCCAAAATTTTCGTGAAGTCGGGATCGCTCATCGACGCCTTCACCGCGGCTTCGATCTTCGCCCGCGCGGCTTCGGGAATGCCCTTCGGCGCGACGATTCCGTTATCCCCCGGCATCGCGACGCCGTACAGCTCTTGCGTAGAGGGCGCGTCCGGCGCCAGCGGGTGGCGATTCGACAGGAACGATGCGAGCACGATCATCTTGTCGCCATACTTCTGGTGCACGCCGCCACTGAAGGCGAAATCGACCTTGCCGCCGAGCAGGAACGGCACCATCTCACCGCCGCCACGCGTCGGGATCGCCGTCCAGTCGACTTTCTCCTGCTGGGCGATGAAGTTGACGAAGGCCTTGGACATGCCGCCCATGTCGGCAACGTTGATGCCCGGGTTGGCCTTGGAATAGGCGACCAGCTCTTTCAGCGTGGTGTAGGGCTGTCCCGGAACGCTGACCAGCCCCATCTGGTACTGGCTGACGCCGGCGACGAACTGGAAGTCGGAGGTCTTGTACTTGACCGATTTTTGCGTCATCGGAATCCAGGTCAAGGTGGAGATGCCGACGAATTCGATCGTATACCCGTCGGGCTTGGCGTTCGCTGCGACGGTCGATCCGACGGCGCCACCGCCACCCGGCCGCGTCTTGACGATGACTCTCTGACCGAGCTCCTTGGACATGGCCTTCGAAAGCACCTGGCCCATCGTTTCCGTCGTGCCGCCCGGCTTCCACGGAATGATCATGGTGATCGGTTTCGACGGGTAATCGGCGGCGAATGCGCCGGAAACGACGCTACCGGCGAGCGCAAACGCGCCTAATGCCGTAATGAATCGACTGGTCCGCATAAGGGTTCCTCCCTGATAGATTAAACAAATTCCAGCTTGTCGCTGATTGGTCTTGTTCTTCCTGGGGGCGATACTAAGCGTCGGCACCGTATTCCGGAAACATTATTTCCGGGCAACCTTTGGCTAGATTCCGAGGCTTCCGTCCTACGGCGCGGTCACTGGCACATGCCCTTCCGCGCCCTTGATTGCCACGCCGCCGCGATAGTTGAATACCGGCAGTTCGTACCAGGGGCCCGGTCCGCCGATCGGGCCCTGCCGGGCTGGCGGATGGTTCGGGGATAGAATGTTGCCTGCGGTGATGGTCACGACGGTTCCGGCATGTTGATTCGGCGGTTCAGGATCGCTACCTGATAAGATATTCTTGGCGCCAAGAGACGTTGCGACGAATGACCCCTTCGCTAATTAGGATTTGGAGAGTTCCAAGCATGCCGATATCGGGTCGGAAAACGGCTG
>CAYLTU010000204.1:0-10817 GCA_964386465.1 uncultured Rhodospirillaceae bacterium | reverse complement strand
CGCTGACCGCCGCCTTCGCGATTTCCGCCGCCCTGTTCAAGCGGGAACGCACCGGCGAAGGCGCACATCTCGACCTGTCAATGCAGGACGTCGCCGCCGGCATTGTGTCGCCCAGCCTGCTGCAGACGATGCACGGCAAGGAACCGAAACGGATGGGCAGCCGCTCGCTCTCCGGCAATCCGCTGGCTGAAACCCATCCGACGAAGGACGGCGTGCTGCTGCTGATGCCCGCCATGGAAGCGCAATCCAAGAGGGTATGGGAGGTGATCGGTTTGCCGGAACTCGGGTCCGACCCGAAATTCGCGACCCTCGAGGCGCGGATCGAGAACGAGACGGAATGCCTTTCCGTCCTGCACGGCGCCTTGGCGGCCGCGGATGCGCAAACCTGGGAGGATCGCTTTGCCGCGGCCGGCGTTCCCGCCGCCGCCGTCGCGACGCTGCCCGATATCCTGACCGATCCGCAGCTCACGCACCGGGAATCGATTAGAACTGTCGAGGCACCGGCGATCGGGGCGGAGGCGGCATATTGCGATACGCCATTCAAGATCAGCGGCGAGGCGACCGGCGCGGACTGCCCGCCGCCGGTTGTCGGCGCGGACACCGACGCGGTTCTTGGAGAATACGGCTTTACCGACGCCGAAATCGCCGCTTTGCGTGAGGCATCCGCCATCTGACTACGAGAGGTATCGAAATGGCATCTCTTCCGTCGCTCGACCGGTTTCCCTATTCCGGACTGCGCTCGCGGCCCGATTTCGACTGGCCGGACGGCAAGCGGCTCGCCGTCCATATCGCGATCAACCTGGAGCATTTCATCTTCGGCGAAGGCGGCGTCGATCTCGACCGGCCGACCCCGGCGCCGAACCACCGCTCCTATCTGTGGCGCGACTACGGCAATCGGGTCGGCGTGTGGCGGCTGCTCGATCTGTTCGACGAGTTCGAACTGCCGATCGGCGTGATCACCAACGCGTCGATATACGACCATTGCCCGGACTCCATCGCCGCATTTCGCGACCGCGGCGACGAGATCATCGGCCACGGTATCACCAACTCGAAGCGGGTCGCCGACATGAGCGAGGCGGAGGAGACCGAGATGGTCCGCGCCGCCACCGATCTCATCACCCAAAATGAGGGCAAGCCGCCGGCGGGTTGGCTGACCCCCTATCTGACGCCGTCGGACGTGACGCCGGACATCCTGAAGGAGGCCGGTTACGAATACATCCTCGACTGGGGCATCTGCGACGACCAGCCCTTCTGGTCGCGAACCCGTTCCGGCCCGTTGCTCGCCGTGCCCTATCCGCTGGAACTGAACGACCAGCCGGCCATCGTCTTCCGCCGCGACACGGCGCGCGACTATGCCGACATGATCGTCGACCATTTCACGGAGATGCTGCGATCGTCGGCCAAGTACCCGGCCGTCTGCTCGATCTCGCTGCACCACTTCATCGTCGGCCAGCCGCACCGCCTGCACCATCTGCGCCGCGCCTTCGCCCATATCGCCGAACGCCGCGACGAAATCTGGATCACCACGCCGTCCGAAATCGCACGGCATTACAAGTCGCTGCCGGCGGAGACGCAGATCAAGGCGGAGTAGGAAAATCTTTGTCTTGGCGCTCCCGGCTGGCACTATCGATTTCCCATTCAAACAAACGAGTACTGGGCGTGAAAAATTATCAAGACGGCGGGGAGGCCATTCTTGAGGCGTTCCGCAACTTAAGTGCGGATTACGTAATCTCGTCTCCGGGATCGGAGTGGGCGCCGGTCTGGGAAGCGCTCGCGCGGCAGAAGCGCGATAATACCGACGGGCCTTCCTATATCGATTGCGGCCACGAGAGCATCGCCGTCAATATGGCGACAGCCTATACCAAGATCACCGGACGCCTGCAGGTGGTATTGCTGCATGCGGGCGCCGGCGTGATGCAGGGCGCCATGGCGGTGGACGCGGCGGGGGCGATGGAAACGCCGCTCGTTATCATGTCGGGGGAAGTGCTAGGTTACGGCGAGGGGGATACCGATCCGGGCTCGCAATGGTATCGGAACCTGAGCGTCGTCGGCGGCGCGCAGCGGCTGATCGAACCGATGGTGAAATGGTCACAGCAAGTCGCTTCGGTCGATACGCTGTACGAGACGGTCGTGCGCGCGGGCGAAATGGCGCAACGCACGCCGAAGGGGCCGATCTATCTGTGCGTTCCCATGGAAACCATGCTGGAGCCCTGGAACAAGCCGGAGGCGCAGCGGTCCGTACCAACGGCCCCGAAACTGCAGCCTTTGCCGGCCGATATCGACAGGGTCGCGAACGCGATCGCCGCGGCGAAATGCCCGGTGATCTCGGTCGAGAATATCGGGCCCAGCCAAGAGGCTTTCGATGCTTTGATCGAATTCGCCGACCTGGCGGCGATCCCGGTGGTTGAAGGCCAAGGCGCCTTTTTTGGGAATTTCCCCAAGTCGCACGACCTCTATCTCGGGCAACGTATCGACCCGTTGCTTGCCGAGATGGATCTCGCGCTGCTGGTGGAGAGCCGCGTGCCCTGGTATCCACCGAGCAACACGCCGCCGGGCGCGCAGATCGTTTCGATCAGCGAAAATCCGCTTAAGGAATACATGGTCTATCAAGCCATGCATGCGGAGACATATTTGGAGGGCGATCCCGCGGCGACGCTTCGCCTGCTCTCCACGGCGCTCCGGACACGTGGCCTCGATGGCGACATGATCGCGCGAAGACGGGAAACGTGGCGGATCGCGCATGAAGAATGGCGCAACGGTTTGGCAACAGCCGAAAGCGCGGCGGCATGCAGCGATATCATCACGCCGCCACTCGTAATGAAGATCCTGCGCGACGTCCTTCCGAAGGAGTCCTGCATCGTCGACGAGACCATCGTCCACCAGACCGGAATCCGCGAGCATCTGATGTGGGACGATCCGCTCACCTTCTTCCGGGCGCCGAGCGGCCTGGGCCAGGGGCTGGGCTATGCGCTTGGCGTGAAACTGACGCTGCCGGACCGCACCGTCGCGCTGACGATCGGCGACGGCAGTTTCATGTACAATCCCGTCGTGCCGGCTCTAGCGCTGGCGGACGAGCAAAATCTGCCGCTGCTGATTCTTGTCTTCAACAACAGCCAATACGCGGTCATGAAGCATTTCCACAAACGCTTCTATCCAGACGGTGCTGCCGTTAGCGACGACGATTACTACGGGGTCAATATTCAAGGGCCCAATTATGAGCAGGCGGCAGCCATGGTCGATGGCTATTGCAGGCGCGTCGAAGATCCGGCGGAGTTACCGGAAGCGGTCGAGGCGGCGTATGCAAGCGTCAAGCGCGGAAAACTCGCGATCTTGAACCTGATCATGCCGGGAGAAGGCGGCGTGAAGTAGGGTACGCCCGGAAACGGCTGCAATCGCGGATCGAGGCTTGTCCGGGATTCTTTCTACGTTAGGACCCGGTGGCGGCATCTATCCCGGCGCTCGTTGATGTGTCGCGCGGCGGGCGCGAGTATCCGCTTGATTTTTGTTCTACGGTCGATTTCGAACGTTATCGGGCGGCCGGCCTAGCCGCTTAACGGCGTTTGAACGGCACGGCACATTACCGGATTTCCACCTCCCGGCGTATACTCGCCGCGATCAACCGATTGACGGCAGGCCAAAATGTTCAAACTGTACTATTCGCCCGGCTCCTGCGCGCTCGCGTCCCACATCGCGCTGGAGGAAGCGGGCGGCGATTATGAGGCGGTCCGGATCGATTTCAAGGCCGAGGAGCAGCGTAAACCGGCATATTTGTCGATTAACCCCAAGGGACGCGTCCCGGCCTTGGTGACGGCGCAGGGCATCCTGACCGAAACGCCCGCCATTCTTTTGTTCGTCGCCCAAAGCCATCCGCAAGCCGGGCTCGCGCCCCTGGACGACATTTTCAACCTCGCGCGGCTGCAAGCCTTCAACAGCTATCTCTGTTCCACCGTACATGTCGCCCATGCGCATGGCGGGCGCGGCAACCGCTGGGCGGACGACCCGGCGGCGATCGCGGAGATGAAACGCAAGGTTACCGAAACAGTCGCCGCCTGTTTCGAATTGATCGAAAACGAAATGTTCGAAGGCCCCTGGGTGATGGGTGAAACCTACAGCCTTTGCGACCCCTATCTCTACACCGTCGCGCGATGGCTGGAAGGCGACCGGGTGGACACCGCGGAGCTCCCCAAGACCATGGCGCATATGCAGCGCATGGAGGCGCGGCCGGCGGTCAAGACGGTTTTGGACAACCACTTCGGTTAAAAAGGGCCGATCCATCGCTGCGGATTCATCGTCCGGATTCGCCTTCGCCCAGATCGCGGAACACAGCGGCGATATCTGGATCACCACCGCGGCAGAGACCGCGTGCCGTTTTAAGCCGCTTCCGGCGGACAAGCAGATCATGGCGGAATAGCGAGGCGCCCGGCACTGCGACCGATTGGCTCAGGCCGTTTCGGTGTCCTATAGTGGAGCAATTGACGAACGGACGCCGATATGACGGCGTCATAGGCGGGAGCGAGCGTTATGGCAGAATATCATTTGAACCACATCAACATCCGCACGGCCGACCTTGAGGGAACACGGGACTTCTACGCTGAAGTGCTGGGACTCGAGAACGGTTTTCGTCCGCCGTTTCCGAACCGGGGCTACTGGATGTATGCCGCCGACATGGCGGTCGTCCATATCTCCCCGCTTGAGCCGGACAGCCCGCCTCGGACCAATCCTGAAGGCATGGGCAAGGGGCTCGACCATTTTGCGCTCTGGGGCTCGGGCCTTGCCGAGCAGCTTGAGTTGCTTGAAAAGCATGGCATCGAATACAGCAAACGGCTGGCGGGCGGCGGAAGGGTCATCCAGGTATTCTTCCTCGATCCCAACGGTGTGCAGATCGAACTCGGCTTCAACCCGGAAGCGGAAGGCCAGACAAAAGAGAATTTCGACGGCGAAATTTACGAATAACCGGGCGACCGGCGGATTCTTATCTTTGGTGCATGTCTTGTTGGGCTTAAGGCAATGAGCCGTCAGCGCTGGGAAGCCTAATTTCGAACTGTCGTCCTATGTTCCGGATGGCGATATTTCGCCCGACGACAAACCCCGATCGAAGGACACGCAGATTCGTCCGCTTCGGCGTTGCCGTGCGCACCTGCCAGCGATACGGTAGCGGAAATATTCGAAAATCTTGCCGAAACAGGGAGCAGAGTCTGTGACTGAACCGTTTCTCACCACCGTCGTGGGGTCGATGCCGAAGCCGGCCTGGCTGATGGAACAGGTGCCGCTCAACGAGGCGGGCAAGCAGGTGCACGGCAAGGGCGCGGACTGGGGTTTCACGGGCGATTTGCTCTCCGACGCCATGGACGACGCGACCCGGGTGACCCTGCACGATCAGGAGGCCGCCGGCATCGATATCGTCAGCGACGGGGAGCAGCGGCGCAGCTCCTACCTCACCTACATCACCATGCGGCTCGACGGGTTCGACTACGAAACCCTGACCAAGAAATGGACCCGCAACCGGCGCCGGCTGGCGGAGGTCGGCCGCTGCATCGACCCAGTGCGGCGCAGCAAGCCTATGCTTGCCGACGATCTGAAGTTCATGCTGGCCGAGACTGAGCGGCCGGTGAAGATCACGATGCCGGGGCCGATGACCGTTGTCGATTCGACGGCCGACGAGCATTACGGCGACGAGGCGACCATGGCCATGGCGGTGGCGGACGCCCTCAACGCGGAAGCCCGCGCGCTCGACGCGCTGGGCGCCGCCGTGATCCAGTTCGACGAGCCGGTGTTCAGTCGCTATCCGGACAAGGTGAAAGAGTGGGGCATCGCGGCGCTGGACCGCTGCCTGGAAGGCGTCGACAGCACGCAGACCGCCGCCCACATCTGCTACAGCTATCCGATGCCCGGCGTGCCGCGGCCGATCGTCGACAGCTATCCGGTAATCCTGGAAGCCCTCGAAGGCTCCAAGATCGATCAGCTGGCGCTCGAGTTCGAGGCGTCACGTCTGGACCCGGAACTACTGCGCCTGTGCCCGTCGAAGACTGTCATGTTCGGCTGCATCGACAACGGTACCGACGACGTGGAAACCCCGGAATACGTCGCCGGGAAACTGCTCGCGGCCGCGAAACATCTGCCGGCGAAGCAGATTCAGGCCGCACCCGATTGCGGCCTGGTACCGCTGTCCCTGCCGATCGCGCGCGCGAAGCTAAAGGCCATGGTCCAGGGCGCGGAACTGGCTCGCGCGCAGCTGAAATAGACGAGACTTTGGCGGAACGTTTCCAGTCGTCACCCCTGGGCTTGACCCGAGGGTCCAAGGAGGATCGAAGGCGCCTGCAATATGGGTACTCCGGTCGAGCCCGAGAACGACGCGTTGGGGGAATAAATTGCCGAAATTGGCGGTGCGAGCCGCGGCAAATACGATGAAGCCTTGATACCTCGCGGAGACACCGATGCATCTTTTCGGGCGGCACGCGCCGACGGACATGGATGCCGCCGCGGCGCAGGTTCCGGTGATCGATTTCGGGCCTTGTTTCGCGGCAGAGGCAGGCGCTCTGAGCATACTCTTGGCCATCCCGGCAAACTCTCAGGCACCTTTTGAAGCGACAACGGCAACAGCGTATTTGCCGCTTTCGAACAGGCGGTCCGCTTTTTCGATGTCAGAATCATGACATCAAAAAGTGCAGAAAACGGGTCAGCGTACGGTTCGAATTAATTGCAGGCCGATAGGCTGTTTGATTTGTTCCCTTCAAAATTCTTTAAAGTAGGCCACAGCCTTTTCAGTGCGTAACTCGTTGATATTACATATAAAATATCCGTACTCAGTAAATTGTAAGAGGCAAGAACAATTCGAGTGTCGGAATTCTTTGCAAAATTGGAAATGTGTTTAGAGTGGGATATTAACAAATTTTTTGATATTGCATTTTAAAATAACGAAGGTACGAAACTTGCACACTGCTAAGGACAATTATGTGGCCTGGTTTTTTTCCCGAGTTAAAGGAACTTTTTCTGAAGTTCAAAAAAATACGCGAAAATCGCCCACGAAAGTAGTGTCGTGTTGTCCGATGTCTCGTTGAGCGGTAGCGTTGATGGTGACGCGATCGGGCCGACGAACAGCGATAATGGTCCGCCGCCGCAAGTGTCGCCGAGCCTGGAGCGGCCGCGTTCATCGGTTGTTGGACTTCCGGGCTGGGTAACCTGCACTGCCGACGTAAGGCGCCAGCAAACACAGAGGGACAAGGGTGAGACTGGAGTTGATAGATGACAGCGACCGACCCAAACCAACAACCGGATCCGGACTACACCGAAAAGTCATACGGCAAAAGGTTCGCCTTTGCGCTGTGCGTGATCTTTTCATTGTGCGGTTTGGCAGCGATCGCGGGGCTGCTTTTCCTGTTTAAGGACGATTTGCCGATCTGATCCGATGGCGGATCTACATTTCGGGTCGCGTATGTCTATTGCGCGCCAATCCACCTGTACGGAACCGTGGGTGACCAACGGAACCTTCGGTCGCGCCCTCTACCAGCCGACGGCATAGGCTGTCCGTCTCGGGTCCGCGCCCGCCTGCCGGATTCCGGTCTCGGGATCGACCCGGACGGTACACACCGAGCCCGCGAGCCATTTATAGTCCGGCCACCATTCTACATCGTGACCGAGGCCGGCAAGCGTGTCGCCCGTCGCCTGATCGATCCTTCCCTCCAGGTTGATCCGTCCCGGTTGGTAGGCGTGCGGCAGGGCCGATCCGGGCCAGCTGTAGCTGGCGAACCGCGGCGCTTCGACGGCGCTTTGCGGGCTCATTCCGAAGACCTTCACGTTGAGGAACGCTTGAAGCTGCGCTTGACCGACAACTTCGCTGCCGGGAGAGCCGAACGGCAGGAAGGTGCCGTCTTCGCCGATGGCCAGCATGGGGCTGGCCGACATCCGGGGGCGCCGGCCCGGTCCGACGCACGCCGCATGGTCGGGGTTTGTGTGCGCGCGCGATCCCCACATGGAAGCCGTGATTCCGGTCCCGGGGGTCACCGGCCCGCTGATCATCGGATCGCTTGGCGTTGCCGAAAAGATATTACCGGCGGCATCCACCGCGCACAGATAGGACGTTTCCAATGGCTGTGCCGCGTCGCCGGTACCCGCCGGGCCGCTCGACGGATCCGGCATCCAAGGTGGCGGTACGCGCCCGTCGACGGTCCCCGGCGGCGGCATCTCGGGCCACGCGCGGTCGGGCCGTATCTGCGCGCTACGCTCCGCCGCGTATGGTTTCGACAACAGGGTATCCAGGGGAACGTCGATGAACTTGGTGTCGCCGTAGTAGAACTCGCGATCCGCGGCGGCGAGCTTCAGCGCCTCGGCGACGGCATGAATGTAGGCCGGTGAATTATGCCCCATACCTGCCAAATCGATGCTTTCGAGAAAATTCAAAGCTTCCAGGATCATCGGCCCCTGACACCACGGCCCGGTTGAATAGACCGCCGTGTCATGGAATCGGGTTCGACAGGGCGGCTCGAATTCGGCCCTGAATTCCGCGAGATCTTCCCGCGTCATCAGTCCGCCTTCCGCTTCCTGATGCCGGACCAGGGCGGCGGCGATATCGCCTTTGTAGAAGGCGTCGCGGGCCGCCTGCATGCCGGCGGCGCGCCCGTTTCCGGCGTGGGCCGCCTCTTCGTCGGCGAGATATTGCAGGGTCTTTGCAAGATCGCTTTGCACGAAAAGCTCACCGTTCGCAGGCAGGCGACCGTTCGGCAGGAATATGGCCGCGGTGCTGGGCCAACGGCTGAAAGAATCAAGCTTGTTGGCAAGGCATTCGCGCATCATCGGGTACATCGGAAAGCCGTCGCGCGCGAAACGGATCGCCGCCGCTGCGACCTCGCCGAACGACATCGTGCCGTGCCGCTCCAGCGCCGTGATACAGATATCCGGCGCCGCGGGCACAACGGTATGCAGCAGCCCGTCGGGGACGCGTCCGCCATGATGTTCGTGGAAATAGTCGCAAGACGCCGCCTTGGGCCACGGACCGACGCCGCTGATGGTGACGATCTCCTCGGTTTCGGCCAGATAGATCAGCGTCGGCGCGACGCCGCCGAAGCCGACGAACTCGCTCTCCAGGACGCAGGTCGCCAACCCGGTTGCGACGCCGGCATCGATCGCGTTTCCGCCCGCTTCGAGAATCTGAAAGCCGGCTTGCGCCGACAGGAAATGTCCGGAGGCTACGACATGCTTCGATGCCATGATATTCGGACGCATCGGTTGATCGATGATTTCGCGAGACATAGTGGAGTCCTCTCAGGCAGGCCATACGGGATCGTGGGTACCGAGCGGCACCACCGGCCGCGCCCAGTGTGGGGCGGTTTCCGATAATTGTACGGCAGGCGCCAGATGTTCCAGCCGGCCGAAAGACGTATCGCTTTGCATCAACAGGTCGGCGACGTCCTCCGACTTGGGGTCGGACAGCGCCATCGCGTTTGCCGCAGGATCGACGCGGCCCAAGCCCTTCAGCCAGTGCGCCGTCTGGCACAGCGAGACTTGAACGTGGTAGCTGCCGCCTTCGCGGGCGCGGCGGCCGAGCGCCGTCATCGCGCCGAACGCCATAAGGTAGCCGCTGGCGTAATCGAGCAGCGAAACCGGCAGGTGCCGTGGCCGTTCGCCGCCGCCCTGCTCATCGCAGATGCCTGTCGCGTTCTGAACCAGTGTGTCGTAGCCGCGCCGGTCGCGCCATGGTCCCTCGCGGCCGTAGGCGCAGAGCGAGACGCAGACGATGCCGGGCCGCAGCGTAGCAAGCGCCTCGGGCGAGAAGCCGCGCTTCGCCAAGGTGCCGGGGCGGTAACCTTGCGTGAAAATGTCCGCGCCGCGCACCAGGTCGCGCAGCGTTTCGCTGCCCGTCTCGTCGCGCAAATCGACGTGGGCGGCCAGTTTGCCGTGCCCGGTATCGATCACCAAAGACTCGTGGAACGGCAGGTGCGGACCGCTGATCCGCATCACTTCCGCGCCGTGCTCCGCCAGGGTGCGGCCGCAGGTGGGTCCCGCCAGGACCCGCGTCAGGTCGAGCGCGCGAATGCCGGCGAGCGGCCGGTTGCCCTCGGGCAGCGGCTGCGGGTCGCCGTCGCCGATGCGGGTGATTTCCATCAAGGGCAGATGGGCAACCACGGGGGCGTGCGGCGACGCATCCCACTCCGCGTTGCTGCGGGTCATGGTGCAACACAGATCGGCCGCGACCAGGGTTTCCTCCAGCTTTGCCGCTTCCCAGCCCTGCAATGCTTCGGCCGCGGCGTCCTTGGTGCCCTCGCAGCCGAGGATCTTCAATGTGCCTTCGCGGTGATGTGGGAAGTTGCAGTGCAGCTGAACCCAGCGCCCGTCGCCGCATTGGTAGAAATCGGAGATGTCGGCCATGCCGCCTTTCGCCTGCCCGCCGATGCGCCGCGTATAGCGGCTGCTGCGCATGGCGATGGCCGCCGCCCGCACATCGATGCCGACATCCTGTCGCCGCCCCGTGCGTAATTCCCAAAGGTCCGCCGCGGCGAGGCCGCAGGCCGCGATCGAGGCCGCGCCCGCCGTGCCGATCAGGAAGTTCGACGGCAAGATGGGATCGGTCCCGGTGAAGGCTACGTGTCCGCCGGGGATCGGGTCGAACCCGACAGTGTCGAGGATGCCGGCGAGCGTCGATTGCGGGGTTTGGGCGTTCATCGTTCCTTACTCCTTACTGCGAAACCATGTGGCTTCGCCGCCGTCCACCCCCACCTTAATCCTCCCCCATCAAGGGGGAGGAGATATTTATTAGCCATCAAACCGATATCCCTTCCCCCCTTGCGGGGGAAGGCTAGGATGGTCCGAACCGGCGACATAGG
>CAYLTU010000203.1:6017-10826 GCA_964386465.1 uncultured Rhodospirillaceae bacterium | reverse complement strand
GCTGCTTTCGTTGATCGTTGTGTTGCGAGAGCGCCATTTTCAACAAAGTTATCCACAGAAGCCGTGGATATCGTTTATGCATTCGCAATTGGTGCGAATCGAAGCCATTTTAAAAACGCGCGGCTGCCATCGATTTGGGGACCCCTCCGAGGCGACGCGCGCGAACGAAGGTGACTGTTGGAGCGATGACCGAACGAGCGAGAACCGGCGGCGAAGCCGTACCCGGCAGCAGCGAAGGGCACCGCGGACTGGCTTCGGGCGCCGCAGTCGTCCAGTCCTATCTGCAGACCTTGCCCAGCGCGCCCGGCGTATACCGCATGCTCAATCAGCGCGGCGACGCACTTTATGTCGGCAAGGCGCATCAGCTGCGCAAGCGCGTCACGACCTATGCAAGCCCATCGAAGCTGCCGATCCGGCTGCAGCGGATGATCGCGGAAACCCGCTCGATGGAGTTCATGACCACGCACACCGAAGTCGAAGCGTTGCTGCTGGAATCGAATCTGATCAAGAAGCTGCGGCCGCGTTACAACGTGCTGCTGCGCGACGACAAGACTTTCCCGCACATCCTGATCACCGAGGACCACGATTTCGCCCAGCTGGTCAAACATCGAGGCGCGCGCAAACGCGACGGGCGTTATTTCGGTCCCTTCGCGTCGGCCGGCGCTGTGAACCGGACCATCGCCGCGCTCCAACGCGCCTTTCTGCTGCGCAACTGTTCGGACAACATCTTCCGCAGCCGGACGCGGCCCTGCCTGCAGTTCCACATCAAGCGCTGCAGCGCACCCTGCGTCGATCGCATCGGTCGGGAAGACTACGCGGCACTGGTCGGCGAAGCGCACGAATTCCTGACCGGCCACAGCGGCAAGGTGCAGGCGCGTCTGGCGCAGCGCATGGAGGTAGCGAGCGACGCTCTTGAGTTCGAGGTCGCCGGGCGCATCCGCGACCGCATCCGAGCGCTCACCCAGGTGCAGGCCCACCAGGACATCAACCTGTCGGGGCTCGAAGATGCCGACGTCATCGCGCTGCATCAGGAGGGCGGACAATCCTGCGTCCAGGTCTTCTTCTTCCGCGGCGGCCGCAACTACGGCAACCGCGCCTATTTCCCGAGCCACGACCGCAATCTGGAACCGGAAGATATCCTCTCTTCCTTCGTCGGCCAGTTCTACGACAACAAGCCGCCGCCGCGGATCGTTTTGCTAAGCCACGAGTTGCCGGAACGCGAATTGATCGGCGAAGCGCTGTCGACCCGCGCCGAGCGCAAGGTGCGGCTGCTGACCCCAAGGCGCGGCGCCAAGCGGAAACCGCTCGAGCATGCGCTGTCCAACGCGCGCGAGGCGCTCGGCCGGCGGCTCGCCGAAAGTACGACTCACCGGCGCGCGCTGGAGGCGCTGGCGGGGCGGCTCGATCTCGACGCCGCCCCGGCCCGGATCGAAGTTTATGACAACAGCCACATCCAAGGCGCCAACGCGATCGGCGCGATGATCGTCAGCGGCCCGGACGGTCTGATGAAGAACGCGTACCGGAAGTTCAACATCAAGACGGTCGGCGACGGGACTGAAGCCGGCGACGATTACGCCATGATGCGCGAAGTCCTGACGCGCCGCTTTACACGCGCGCTGAAAGAGGATCCAGACCGCTCCGAGGGAAACTGGCCGGACCTGGTCATCGTCGATGGCGGGCGCGGGCAGCTCGGCATTGCGGAGGGAGTTTTCGCTGAACTCGGCATCGACGACGTCGATCTGCTCGGCGTCGCCAAGGGTCCCGACCGCAATGCCGGGCGAGAGCGTTTCTACAGGCCGGGCGGCGCCGCCTTCACCCTGCCGCCGCGCGATCCCCTGCTGTACTTCATCCAAAGGCTGCGCGACGAGGCGCACCGTTTCGCCATCACCACCCACCGCGCCAAACGGTCGCGCGAAATTTCCGCCTCTCCGCTCGACGAAATCGAGGGCGTCGGCGCGAAACGCAAGAAGGCGCTGCTGCTGCATTTCGGCTCGGCGCGCAATGTGGCCCGCGCAGGTCTGCCCGACCTGGAGGCCGTCGGTGGTATCAGCAAGGCGGTAGCCGAGAAAATTTATGGTCATTTCCACACTGATCAGTAGAATAATTCCCGAGGGGCGCTCTGTCTGAAAAGACGTTGCCGTCCAAGGAGATAACCGAATGATCACGAGCCTGCCGAATCTCCTGACGCTGTCGCGGATAGGCGTGATTCCGGCAATCGTCGCCCTGTTCTGGATTGACGGCGACGTGACGCGCTGGGTCATGCTGGGGCTATACACTTTCGCCTGCCTTACCGATTTTTTCGACGGCTATGCCGCGCGGTCGATGGGGACGATCTCGAACTTCGGCAAGTTTCTCGATCCCGTCGCCGACAAGGTGTTGGTCGCTGCGGTCATTCTCATGCTGGTCGCCTTCGACCGGGTGACGGGTCATTCCATCCTCGCCGGACTGGTGATCTTGTGCCGCGAGATGCTGGTTTCCGGCCTGCGGGAATTCCTCGCCGATATCAAGGTTGGCGTGCCGGTCAGCAAACTCGCAAAATGGAAGACGATGATCCAGATGGTCACCTTGGGATTCCTGATCATCGGCGACGCGGCGCCCGCGGTGATCCCGGCGACTCTGATCGGCGATACGGGGCTGTGGATCGCCGCGGCATTGACTATCGTGACCGGTTACGACTATCTGAAAACCGGCTTGAAATATCTTACCGTGAATGATCCGAAACCCGAAGAACGGAAAGCCGAACAGGCACGCGCCGAAAAGAGCGGCGCAAGTTAGTTATGCGCAGGTTTTCATGAAGATATTTGGTCTCGCGGGTTGGAGTGGCAGCGGCAAAACGACGCTGGTGATGCGCCTGCTCCCCGAGCTGAACGGTCGCGGCTACTCCGTGTCCACCCTCAAGCACGCCCATCACGATTTCGACATCGACAAGCCAGGCAAGGATTCCTTCGAGCACCGACGCGCCGGCGCGACCGAGGTCATGGTCAGCGCCGCCAGCCGGTGGGCGCTGATGCACGAGAACCGCGACGGGCCGGAACCTGATATCGACGAATTGGTCGCGCGCATGGCGCCGGTCGACTTGCTGCTGGTCGAGGGCTTCAAACGCTACGGCCACGCCAAGATGGAAATCCATCGCCCATCGATTGGTAAGAACCTGCTGTGCGTCGACGATCCGCGCATCGTCGCCGTCGCCAGCGACGAAGCGTTGCCGCTGGCGACGGTTCCCGTCCTGGACCTCAACAACGTGCCGGCGCTTGCCGACTTCATCGTCGCCCATGCCGGTCTCGAACGGAGCGAATCCCGTGGCGCAGCTTAGTGACGATTGCTTCGCCTTCGGCGATTCGCTGACACCGCTGGACGAGGCCCTGCGGGCGTTGCACGACCGTACAGCACCAATCGCCGAGTCGACGGAGGTCGGACTTGCCGATGCGGTCGGCCGCATTCTGGCGGAAGATATCGCCGCTCCGTTCAACGTGCCGCCGCACGACAATTCGGCGGTCGACGGTTATGCGGTCTTTTTCGACGATCTCGATCCCGCAGCGGAAACCATACTGCCGGTGGCCGGCCGAACGGCCGCGGGTCATCCGCTCGGACGACCGGCGCGACGCGGCGAAGCGATCCGGATTTTCACCGGCGCGCCGATGCCGCTGGGCGACGAGGCGCCGGATACGATCATGATGCAGGAAGATTGCCGCGAGGATGGCGGCGCCGTCGTCATCATGCCCGGGATCAAACGCGGCGCGAACCGGCGCGAGGCGGGCGAAGACATCCGTACCGGCGAAACCGTTCTGCGGACCGGACAATTGATGCGCCCCCAGGATGTCGGGGTCGCGGCGTCACTTGGCCGCACCCGGTTACAGGTGTTCCAACCGTTGCGGGTCGCCGTCTTCTCCAGTGGCGACGAGCTGCGCGACCCCGGCGGGGTTCTCGATCCCGGTTCGATTTTCGATTCCAACCGCTTCGCGCTGTTCGCCGCGCTGACGCAGATCGGCTGTACCGTCACCGACCTGGGCATCATCCCAGACGACGCCGAAGAGATCCGCGGCGCGCTGCGCAAGGCGGCGACGACGCACGATTTGCTGATCACGTCCGGCGGCATGTCGATCGGTGACGAAGATCATGTAAAAGCGGCCGTCGAGGCGCTCGGATCGCTTCATTTCTGGCGACTGGCGATAAAGCCGGGGCGGCCCGTCGCCCTCGGCCAAATCGACACGGACGAGGGGCCGGTACCCTTCGCCGGCCTGCCGGGCAATCCGGTCGCCGCCTTGGTCACCTTTCTGATCATCACGCGGCCCTTGATTTTGCGCCTGTCGGGCGCCCGGTCGGTCACGCCGATCCGCTATCGCGTGCGCGCCGGGTTCGATCACCGCAAAAAGGAGGGTCGCCGGGAATTCGTCCGGGCGAAGATCGGCGCGGACGCGGATGGCTGGCCGATGGCCGAAAAGCATGGCCGGAGCGGGGCCGGGGTCCTGTCCTCGCTGGTCGGCGCTGATGGACTGGTCTCGCTGCCGGAAGAGATGACCTTCCTCGAAGCGGGAAGCATGGTAGAATTCCTGCCCTTCACCGAGGTCATGCCATGAAAATTCTCTACTTCGCCTGGCTGCGGCAGCGGACAGGGATCGGCGAAGAGGATGTCGCATTGCCGGAGTCGGTGCGCGATGTCGGGTCCCTGGTCGAATGGCTCAAGCAACGCAGTCCCGAATTCGCCGAGGCGCTGAAGGACACCAGCGCGGTTCGGGTCGCGGTCAATCAAGAGTTCGCGAGCTTCGACACCGTCTTGTCGGGGAACGAGGAAGTCGCCCTGTTCCCGCC
>CAYLTU010000203.1:0-5917 GCA_964386465.1 uncultured Rhodospirillaceae bacterium | reverse complement strand
CTGATCGTCCACCGTTACGGGCGGCTTGAGGCGGGGGACCGTATCGTCCTGGTTATCGCCGCCAGCCCGCACCGCGACGCTGCGTTCGAGGCGTGCCGGTTCCTGATCGACTGGCTGAAGACCAAGGCCCCGTTCTGGAAGCTCGAAGAAGCCGATGACGGGATGGCGCGCTGGGTCGAGGCGAAGGAAACCGACGACGTCGCGGCAGCGCGATGGGAAGGCAAGGCGGGGACGCGAAAAGCGGGTTAACCATGGCGGAAATCATCAATCTGCGGGAATACCGAAAAAGCAAAGACCGCAAGTCGAAATCCAGCCGCTCGGCGCAAAACCGGGCGAAATCCGGCCGCAACAAAGCCGAGACGTCCCGCGACCGGGACCTCGCGGAACGCACCAATGCCGAGATCGACGGCAAGAAACTCGAGCGGGGCGAAAGTGACCAGCCCGCCGACCCGAAGTAGGAACCTACCCGCGTCATGCTGAAGGTTTACATCGATCAGAGAAGTGCGCGCGTTGGGAGGGAGTGCGCCGGCGATGCCGGCGGCATCTTCAAGCAATCGTGACGCGGGCAGGCTTCTCTCTGGTCGACCCGAAGGGCCACGTTCTCAATTCCTTGGGACATTGTCCGGCGCCGCTTACGATGTCGGCGTGAAACCGGAACAGCCCGATACCATCGCGCGCAACGCGATGCATGACCGCTGGATCCACACCAACCCGCTGCCGATCACGTCGCCGGAACAGGTTCGCGAATTTCTCGAAATGGTCTGGTAGGTGGCACTGCACGGCTCGCACATCGTCCACGGACTGCGGTTTGATAATGTTCGCGGCGATATCACTGGCGGCCTGACCGCCGCGGTCGTGGCGCTACCGCTCGCGCTCGCGTTCGGCGTGGCCTCGGGCGCGGGTCCGATCGCGGGTCTCTATGGCGCGATCGCCGTCGGTTTCTTCGCCGCCCTGTTCGGCGGCACGCCGGCCCAGGTATCCGGACCGACCGGCCCCATGACCGTCGTCATGGCGGTCATCATCATGCAGTACCAGCACGACCCGGCACTCGCGTTCACCGTGGTCATGCTCGGCGGTTTGTTTCAAATCCTGTTCGGGCTGTTCCGCATCGGACATTTCATCGACATGATGCCCTTCCCGGTCGTATCCGGGTTCATGAGCGGTATCGGCTGCATCATCATCATTTTGCAGATTGCGCCGTTGTTCGGACATGATTTGCCCGAAGGCGGCACCTTGGGCGCCCTCATCGCCCTCCCCGACACCGTAACGACTCCTAATTTTCATGCGCTGACCGTCGGCTTGGTCTGTTACGCCATCGCCACCTTCACGCCGGTGCGGATCGGCCGCATCCTGCCATCGCCTCTGATCGCCCTTTTTATTGGGACCGGATTGGTGTTTTTCCTGTTCCCGACTGCGCCGATCCTGGGCGAGGTTCCGACGGGCCTGCCTGAACTGAGGCTCCCGGTTCTGTCGTTGGAGGCGCTTCCGCATATGATCGGGTCGGCCCTGGTTCTCGCGGCGCTGGGATCGCTCGACAGCCTGTTGACCTCACTGATCGCCGACAATGTCACCCGCACGCACCACAACTCCGAGCGGGAACTGATCGGCCAAGGCATCGGCAATATGGTGTCCGGTCTGATCGGCGGATTGCCGGGCGCCGGAGCGACGATGCGCACGGTCGTCAACGTCCGCGCGGGCGGTAGGACGCCGATTTCGGGCGCGTTGCACGCTATCGTATTACTGGCGATCGTACTCGGCATGGCGCCGCTCGCCGCGCACATCCCGAACGCCGTTCTGGCTGGAATTCTATTCAAGGTCGGTGTCGACATCATCGACTGGGATTATCTCAAGCGGATGCGCCGAGCGCCCAAACAAGGCGTATTCTTCATGGCGGTCGTTCTCGGCTTGACGGTCTTCGTCGACCTGATCGTCGCCGTCGCGGCGGGCGTCGTCATGGCAAGCCTCCTGTTCGTCAAACGCATGGCCGACTTGCAGCTCGCCGAAATACGAAGCGCCCGCGCGACGCATTCAGAGTTGGCCTTGACCGCGGAAGAGGCGGAAATCATCGACCGCGCCGATGGTCGAATTTTGCTTTTCAGTTTTACCGGCCCGATCAGTTTCGCCATCGCCAAGCGTTTGTCGCGGCGCCTCGGCCTCGCGGAGGATTACGCCGTTCTGGTGCTGGACCTGACCGCCGTGCCGTTGATCGATTCCAGCGCGTCGCTTGCACTGGAAGATGCCGTCCTGGACGCGCTTCGGCAGCAGCGAGGCGTGTTTATCGCAGGGCTTGCGCCGAGCGTGCACGATACGCTGGACCGTATCGGCACGCTATCGAAACTGCCGCCGGATTGCTGTCAGGAAAGCCGTTTGTCGGCCTTTCGCGCCGCCGGAGCCGCCGTAAAGTCCTCAACATAGCGTCGTCGTATCGGCCCCCCCGCGCGCGCCTCATGTGTCGCGCCGCCTTAAGACTGTCGCCACGAACCAAAAGACAATCGTCGCGGTCGCGATCTGGCCGGTAACGACCGCCGGCCAGATGCGGCCGAACATCGGATCGAAGTATTTATGCGGTCCGTACGATACCAGGCAGATCAGTGCGAAGAACAGGGCGAGCGTCGCACCGAAACGCGCATTGCGCTGTGTCAGATACAATGCCGCGGCACCCAGCGCCAATGTCGCGCCGAGAAACGGGCCAAGCGCGAAGGGGGGCACGTCGAGTGGAGGATGCGGCGCCGTTCGCGTGAACAAGGCGAAAAGCATGACCCCGGTCAGCACGAGATTGACAATGATTGCGGCACTGGCGAGAGCGCTGTCCCTCGGTATGTCAGGTCTGGTTTGAGCCATCGTTTACTCCGTCAATATCCGTACCAATTGGTACGCTTGTACATAACCGTACTTATTGGTACGGTTCCTGTCAACACTCAACGAGTATCTGGAGGAATCGAATGAAGGCTGCCGCTCGGGCACGACGACGCGAAGAAATCATGAATGCCGCGGTTGCCGTGCTCGCCGCGAAAGGCTATCGCGACGCGAGCATGCTCGACGTGGCAAGACGCGCCAGCGCCTCGAAGGAGACCCTGTACAACTGGTTCGGAGACAAGCAGGGGCTCTACGAAGCGGTAATCCGGCGCAACGCCGGAACCGTTCGCGCGGTGCTCACACGTCACCTCGACGGCCACGCTCCGGCCGAACAGGTCCTTTGCGAATTCGGCAGCGCCTTGTTGCAACTGCTGCTCGGCGACGACGCGGTTGCGATCAATCGCGCGGCCATATCGGAAGCGAGTGCGGATCCGCAGCTGGCGAAAATTCTCGCATCGGCCGGACGGGACGCGACGATGCCGCATTTCATCGCATTCCTCGAGGCGCGTAGAAATGTCGAAAACTGGGATATGGCTGACGCAAATGCCGCCGCAGAGACATTCCTGGGCCTTCTGGTCGGCGATCTTCAGATCAGGCGGCTGTTGGGGGTCGCCAAAAAGCCGATGCAAGATACTATCAAGGCGCGCGCAGCACGAGCGGCAAACGGTTTCTTACGCCTATACACGAAATAGGCCGGGCGGTTGCCAGCCCGGCCTAATCGAATTTTTTCAAACGCAATTACGCGGCGGTCAGGGTCGCCGGAACTTCGCGGCGGACTTCGGCGTCGTAATCCTCCATCAGGGTCTTCGTCACGGCACCCGGCGTGAAGCTGTACTCTCCGATCTCGCGGACCGGCGTGACCTCGACCGCTGTACCCGTCAGGAACACCTCCGACGCACCCTCCGGCTTGATGTGGCGTTGCACGATCTCGTAGCCATGGGCTTTCGCCAGCGCCATTACGGTGCGTTTGGTGATCCCGTCGAGGAAACAGTCCGGCTCCGGCGTATGAAGCTTACCGTCCTCAAGCAGAATGAAGATGTTCGCGCCCGCACCCTCGTCAAAACTCGGCTGTCGATCGTGTTCCCGGATAACGTCTGAGATTGTTAAGGGTTGTCGGACACCTGCCGCGCGTTGAGGTTGGCCTTGAGCTCGATCGGCAGGTGTCCGACAACCCTTAACAATTCCGGAAGCCATCGTCCCAATGGGCCAAAGACCAACCTTGCGCTAAATTTCAAAGTGGACCATTCAAGTGGGGCAGATCAATATCGCAAGAGATAATTACTGCAAAGCCCCCCAAATAAGGAGATAGAAATGTCACTAAAGAGGATTCAGGTTGGAGATCGTATGAGCCAGGCCGTGATTCACAACGGCACGGTCACCACCGCCGGGCAAGTCGCCCTGGGTGCGCCTGATGCGCCCGCTAAAGAGCAGACGGAGAATATTCTTGCAGCCATCGACAAGCTTCTGGCGGAAGCCGGTACGGATAAAACCAAAGCCATGTCCGCAACCATCTGGCTTTCCAATATGGACGATTTCGCTGCGATGAACGAGGTCTGGGATGCCTGGGTGTCGCCGGGCAACACGCCGACGCGGGCCTGTGTCGAATCTAAGCTGGCGGCGCCGCAATTCAGTGTTGAAATAGCTATCGTTGCAGCCATCGAATAGACCAGACGGAGACAGTCATGCGGGTATTGGTGTTGGGTGCGGGCGTCGTCGGCGTCACGGCAGCCTATCAACTACTGAAGGACGGGCACGAAGTCACGGTCATCGACCGGGCCGAAGAAGCCGCCTCATTCAGCAGCCACGCCAATGCCGGTCTGGTCGCTCCCGGACATTCCTATGCCTGGTCGTCACCGCGCGCGCCTGGAATGATGTTGCGCTCGCTGTATCGTGATGATCAGGCGATCCGGTTCAGGCCCAGCCTGAGTCCGGCGCTGTGGCTGTGGTCATTGAAATTCCTCAAGCAATGTTCGACCGAAAGGGCGCTCAGCAATACTCAGGAAAAGTCCCGTATCTGCACCTATTCCCAACCGTTGCTCAAGGAAATCGCCGCCGAGACCGGCATTCCTTATGACGCCAATGACGGCGGCCTATTGTATTTCTACAGGCATACCGAAACGTTCGATTTCGCGGCGACCAAATGCGAGATATTAAGAAAGGAAGGGATTGAAATCGAAATTCTGAGCGCCGCCGAAACCGTCGCCCGCGATCCGGGACTGGTCGATGCGGAACTCGCAATTGCCGGTTCCCTGTATGCGCCCAACGATGAAAGCGGCGACGCCAGACTGTTTACCATTGCCCTGGCCGAAGAATGCAAGAAACGCGGCGCGCGTTTCTTCATGGGCACCGCTGTCAAGGGGTTGGAGCGTGAGGGCAACCGGATCACCGGCGTGCTCACCGACGCTGAACGCTTGAGCGCCGATCAGTATGTTCTATCGCTTGGCGTTTTCAGTTCCGAGCTGGTCAAAAATCTGGGGTTGCGGCTGCCCATTTATCCGGTCAAGGGATACTCGATGACGATGCCCGTGGGAACAGAACATACGCCGCTGAGGTTGGGCGGCGTCGATGAGGATAATCTGCTCGCCTATTGCCCCATGGGTGATCGCTTCCGCCTTACCGCAACGGCGGATTTCGCCGGTTACGGCGTAAGCCACAAACCGACGGATTTCAAAGTGATGACCCGTAAGGCCCTGGAAATCTTCCCGGCTGCGGCCGACTACTCAAAGCCTGTCTATTGGGCCGGATTGAGGCCGATGACGCCGAGCGGCCTGCCGATCGTCGGACCATCGCCGATTGACAATCTGTGGCTCAACACCGGCCACGGCCATATGGGCTGGACCATGAGCTGCGGCACGGCGCAGGTGCTGGCCGACCTGATGGCCGGACGGAAACCGGAGATCGACGAATCGGCGATGAGTTACCATGCATTCTGATGGAGGAAAACACGTAATGACCAGCCAACTAGATGCCACTGGCGCCGCCACTGAAAACATTAATCACATTTCGTTTGACCTGAGCCCCGAAAACTCCCTCATCTGATAGGAGAGGCCGTCACAGAGGA
>CAYLTU010000202.1:0-10876 GCA_964386465.1 uncultured Rhodospirillaceae bacterium | reverse complement strand
TCAGACCCGGCTGTCTCCCCTCAACTCTCAGAATATTCACCCCCGAGAAATAGCGGACGTTACGGACGCTAAAGCGGGCATGGATGCTATTCGATCGAATTCAACGCAAACATTCGCGCACGCGGAGCGTTTTTCGGTGCCAGACTAAAACTACATAAAGTAAGCGAAACATCCCGGCAGCCAGGCTGCGGCGAACGGTATATTGCCAAGTAACTCGATGTGCCGAAGGTGATTCCAACCAACCTCGAGATGATCTAGTTTGAGATCCGGCTCTCCTGGGAAAACCCATGACAAATTCGCCTGCCGACATCGCCGCTTCGTTCGAATTGAGCAAGATCGATAGGACCTTCCTCGACGATCCCTTTCCGACCTACGCCGCCTTGCGCACGCACGATCCGGTCCATCGCAGCCCTGACGGGTCCTATTTCCTCACCCGCTACGGCGATGTCATGGCGGTCTATCACGACAGCCGCGCGCGGTTCCGCGGCTACCTGTCCTATCCTCTGGCGCTCGGTTGAAGGATCAGGAGGATACCCGGTTTTCCCGCTCGTAGAGCGCGCGGTCGAAGGCTTCCAGTTCGACTTGCACGCGACCGTAGACCGTGTCGGCCGGGAAGCGTCCGTCCGCATCGGCTTCGCCGACCGGCATATCCATGAACAATTCCACCGCTTCCTCGATCGTCTCGACGCTCCAGATGTGGAACTTCTCGGTCGCCACCGCATCGGACACGTCGTCGCGCAAAATAAGATTCTTTTCGTTTGCCCGCGGGACAACGACACCTTGTTCGCCCGTCAAATCGCCAGCTTCCAGGCAGCAGCGAAAGAAACCTTCGATCTTGTGATGAGCGCCCCCGATCGCTTGCGCATCTCCGCGCTGGTTCATCGAGCCCGTAATACCGATATCCTGACGCAAGGGGATGCCGGACAAATCGGAAAGGATCGCGAGCACTTCGGCCATCGACGCGCTGTCGCCTTCGACGCCGCCGTAATTTTGCTCGAAGGTGATCGAGCAGTTGAAGGATAGCGGGAAACGGCGCGCGAAACGGCCCGACAGGAACCCTTGCAGGACCATCACGCCCTTCTGCTGGATCGGCCCGCCGAGCGCGACCTGCCGTTCGATATTGATGACGCCCAACCGTCCGGCCGAGGCGCGCGCGGTGATGCGCGACGGCCCGCCGAAGGCATGGTCGCCCAGGTCGCGGACGGTCAAGCCATTGACCTGACCCACGGTCCGCCCCGTCGTCGCGATCATGACCTGGCCGTCGGTAATCGACTCCTGCATGCGGTCTTCGATCCGCGCGTTGCGGCGGCGGCGGTTTTCGATCGCCTGCACGACGATAGCCTCCGTCACCGATTCCTGCCCCGCCTTGATCGCCAGTTCGACAGCCTCGACAACCACGTCCTCGACGATCTCGAAGCGCGCGGTCAGCTTCTCGCGGCTCGACGCCCAGCGGGTGGCCATGCCGATCAGGCGCTGGACCGCCGCGTCGTCGCAATCGAACTTGCGGTGGTCCTGGGCGATCTGGCGGATCAGCGCCGCGTAACTCGCAATATTCTCGGGCGTCGTGTCCATATCCGCGTCGATATCCGCCTTGACCTTGAAATAGGTCTGATACTCCGGATCGATCGAGAAAAACGCGTAATAGAAGCGCGGCGCCCCGACGATGACGACCTTCAAGTCGAGCGGCACCGGTTTCGGGCGCGGCGCCCCGGCGAGCGGCACCGCGCCGTTCCGCTGCAATTCCTCGATGCGGCTCTCGCCGTCGCGGAGTGCTCCTTTGAGAAACTCCCAGCTGATCGGATTACGGGCCAACGCGTCGGCGCGAATGACAAGTATGCCGCCATTGGCCCGATGCACGGAACCGGCCCGAAGCATCGTGAAATCGGTGTATAGACCACCTTCCGCCGGGCGGTATTCCATGCGGCCGAACAGGTTCTCGTAGGTTGGGTTGGCTTCCAGCAGAACGCCCGGATTGGGATCGTCGCTATGGTCGACGAAGAGATTGACCGTATAACGGTCTTCGGGGAGCTCGCGACGGATTCCCGGCTGTTCGCCAGCGCTGAACAGGTGGAGGTTTTCCAAAACGTCGTTGCGCATCTCGACGAGCCAGCGAACGACGCCGCCATAACCGGAGAACTCGCTGCGCACGGCTTCGAATTGTACGTCGAGCGCGCTGTCCGCGGCGCCCTGAGTGATTTCCATGACCCGTGCGCCCATTTCCGCCTGTTGCTGCGCGGCATTTCGATTGAGCGCGTTGAGCTTCTCGCCGATGTCGCGCCCTTTTTCTTGTAACCGTGTCTGCTCCTCCGGCGAAAACTCATCCAGATTCGCCGGCTGCCCCTCGGCATTGATCGGCACGACCGTCGCACCTTGTTGCGATTGCATAACGTCGAGCCCATTGGCCCGCGCCTCGGCCCGGAGCGCTTCCATTTCCTCCGTAATTGCTTGCTGCAGTTTCGCGTTTTCGGCCCGCACTTCGGCCTGGTAGGCGTCGCCGCCGAAGGTACCGGACAGCGCTTCGCGTATCTGCCGGACCAGCAGGATCATCCTGTCACGGAACTTCCGCCCGACACCGGCCGGAAGCGGCAGGGGCCGCGGCCGGTGCGGGCGCCGGAAATTATTCAGGTAGACCCAATCGTTCGGCGGTGGTTTGCGGTCCACAAAATCTTCGAGAAAATGCATCGTCGACGTCATCCGCCCACTACGGTCCTCGCCGACGACGAAGATGTTGAAGCCCGGATCGGTAACGTTCAACCCAAATTCCAGCGCCGTCCGCGCTCGGCGATGACTGGACAGAGTGAAGATATCGCCACCGGCACGGAATCCCGGTTCGAAAACGGGCAACGCGACGTCGGCTGCGGCTAATCGCTTGGCGGGCATTAGCGTCTCCACTCCATTTCGCTGCGAATAATTGCTCTTTTCACTTGTAAAGCGTTACGAAGCGGAAGCAAAGAAACGGTTAACCTTCCGAACAACGTCGGCGATTTACCAACCAAAAAGGCCGTGCGCTCTTCAGCGCACGGCCCTCTACCCGGCTATCGCCGGAATTCAGTCGCTCGCGACTACCCGAACAAGCCGAGGATCGCGGTTTCGCTTTGCGCGGCGAGACTGGTCGCATTCACGCCGATCTGCTGACGCGTCTGCAAGGAGAGACGGTTCGCCGCCTCTTCCGTCAAATCAGCATTGGTCAGGGACGCCGCCCCCGCCTCCAGCGTATTGGTGAGGTCCTCGGTGAAATCGAGGCGTGTCTGTAACGCCGAGGAACTCGACCCCAATGTCGCCGTATTGGAGCGCACGGTCGACAGCGCCGCCTGTGTTTCGGCAAGTGCGGCATCGATGTCGGCATCCGTCGCGAAAGTAGTGCTATTGATGCCGAGTCCGGCACTGGAGGAATCGGCGCCTTGTACGGTGAGGCTGCTGGAGCCGTCCTCGTTAAGCGCGACATCCAAATCGTCCGGTCCGCCTTGAATAAGGTTGGTTCCGCCAAAGCTGGCGTCTTGCGCCAGGCTATCGATTTGAGAACGGAGTTCGTTGAACTGGCTGGCCAGCGCCGCGCGTTGCGTGGGATCATTGGTGTTTCGCGCCGCAAGCGCGAGACCTTCCGCCTGCTGCGTCAGATCGCTGATCGCATCCAGACCGTCGCTCGCTGCCTGGATCGTGCTGAGCGCCTGATCCACGCCATCCTTGGTCTGGGTCAAGTCCTGCGCCCGATCGCTCAGCGCGCGTGACGCGAAAAACTCCGCCGCGCCGTCGAGCGGATCACGCACCCGAAGACCAGACGATAAGCGGTTGTCGGTACGCTGCGCCAAACCACTGGTTTGCTGCAAACTCAGCAGGTTGCTGCGAACCGCACCAGAAAGATTAACCGGATCTGTCATTCTCGATTACCTCGTTCGCATCAAGCGATCTGCCCCTGATTGTTAATCTGACAGTACCGTAACTATATCCGAAATATCCAAGATTGCAAGGCTAAAGTATTGATACTTAACAGTAATAGTTAACACGGAAGGGGCAAATTCGTCTCTAATTTTAATTAATTTTTCACCGGCCCGGCGACGCACGGCAAGATGTTGGATTCACGCGGGAAAGTGCCAATAGCGAGACCTCTTTCATTCTTTGGATCACACGCTATCCTCTGCGTCCGCGCCGTCCGACCGCACGTTATTTAATGTCCAACGAGGGAAAATGACCGAAAATAAGGCCGACTGGCCATCGGATATATTCGCCGTTTTGCGCAAACGCGAAATTTCCCAGATCTGCCATGTACCCGACGCCGGGCACGATCGGTTGATCCGACTGTGCGCGGCGCAGAACGACATGTCGGTGACCACATTGACCACGGAAGAGGAAGGCGTCGGGATGCTCGCCGGGGCATGGCTCGGTGGCTGCCGCGGCGTGCTGTTGATGCAAAGCAGCGGTGTCGGCAACACGATTAACGCACTGGCCCTTCCGGCCGCGTGCCGGATGCCGTTCTTCACGATCGTCACGATGCGCGGCGAATGGGGCGAAGGCAATCCGTGGCAACTTCCCATGGGCCTGGGCGCACCCCGCGCATTGGAAGCGATGGGCGTGACGCTTTACCGGGCGGACCGGACGGAGGAGGTCACCGATACGGTCAACGCGGCGGCCGGGCAGGCGTTCAACAACCAGTGTTCGACCGCGGTCCTGCTGTCGCAGCGTCTGATCGGCGCGAAGGGATTTAAATGAGTTCGGCTCTATTACAGCGCCGCGACGTGGTGGGCGCCTTGCTGGCGCCGCGGCGGCCAGAACTGCTCGTCGTCGGCGGGCTGGGCTCCTCGTCCTGGGATATCGCCGCGACCGACGACAACCCTCAGGATTTCTGCATGGTCGGCGGCATGGGACTGACCGTGCCCGTGGGGTTGGGCCTCGCCGAAGCGCGGCCGCGGAACCGGGTGCTGGTGATCACCGGCGACGGCGACATGTTGATGGGCATGGGCTCGCTCGCGACAGTCGCGCAAATGCAGCCACGCAACCTCGCCATCGTCGTGCTCGACAATGAAGTGTATGGAGAAACCGGCGGGCAGCCGACACATACCGCGGGTGTCACGGATCTGGCGGCGATCGCGAAGGGCGCCGGAATCGCCGTCTCCGGCACGATCCGCGACGAGGCGTCGTTGACCGAAATCTTGCCGGTTATTCACGGGACCGACGGACCGGTCTTCTACGCCGTCAAGGTCAGCGCCGACATGCCCGGAACCGTCTACCCGCCCCTGGACGGGCCGTTTGCGAAAGACCGCTTCCGTTTGGCGGTTCTTGGAAAGGACGCCGTTTAACCCGGCCTTGCCTTGAGGCTGACCACTCGCCTATGTTCGCGCCGGTTCGCACGGCAATGATCGCATCGCTAGCTTGCGTTCCCCGGGAAGGAACCGCGACGCATGTTCATCTATACGATCAACCGCATTCTGCACCTGATCCCGGTGCTGTTCATTCTGTCCGTCGTCGTATTCTCCTTCGTGCATTTTCTACCGGGCGACCTCATCGACACGTTGATCGGCGACGAGGAGGCGGAAGACCCCGAACTGCGGGCGCTCTTGCTGAAGGAATATGGCCTCGATAAGCCCCTCTATGTCCAATACGGCGTCTGGCTCGGCAAGATCATGGAAGGCGATTTCGGGAAATCGCTGGTGACCCGCCGATCGATCTCCACCGAATTGTTCGAATTGATACCGGCAACAGCCTATCTGGGCCTCGCCGGCATTACGATCTCGATGCTGATCGCGATACCGCTCGGATCGATCGCGGCGGTCAAACGAAACTCGCCCGTCGACTATTCGGCACAGGTCTCATCATTGATCGGCATCTCGATACCGGAATTCTGGTTCGCCATCATGTGCGTGTTGGTGTTTTCGCTTTACCTCGGCTGGCTGCCGTCTTCCGGCTATGTCAGCCCGTTCGAGGATTGGAAAAAAAGCCTGCTGTACCTGATTATGCCGGCAGCGGCGATCGGGTTCCGCCAGGCGGCCTATACGACCCGGCTGACGCGGTCCAGCATGCTGGACGAAATGAACAAGGATTACGTGAATACGGCGCGGTCGCTCGGATTTTCCGAACGAAAAGTTATCTATAAATACACGTTGCGCAACGCCATGATCCCGACAGTCACGATCAGCGGACTGCAATTGGCGGATCTGCTGGGTGGAACCGTCGTCCTGGAGACGATATTCGCCTGGCCGGGTATCGGGCAGGCGATCTACCTGGCGATTATCGACCGCGATTATCCCCTGATCCAAGCCGGCGTCTTCGTGCTCGGCCTCATCGTGGTTGTCGTCAACCTGGCGGTTGATCTGCTCTATCGCGCGCTCAATCCCCGCGTGAGCCTAAGCTAGCCGCCCCCGCAACCTACCATATTACCGTTCGACTAATCAGAGTCCCGCCGCGTGTCACGCAGACGCCGGAACGAGTATCGCTGCCCGGCCGGTAGCGTCCTGAAATCGTTTCCGGAAACCAGACAATTTCGCCGAAAAATGTCGATTATAGTTGAGCAAATGTACATACTGTAGGAACATACTCGCGACCGATCTTAATAAGGGCGTCAACGGCTACTTTTTTACCGTATTCTGGTGCCAATAATAACGGGTCGCGTATAGAGTACCGCGGTGACGCGGTTGGTTATTCATAGGCGCCAAGCGCCGTCATACGCCAAGGGAGGCTATAAATGTCAAAAGACGACACCACAAACAAACCTGAGGGGACAACGGGTCCGACCCGTCGTCAGTTCCTGGGAACCGCTGGCGCGGTTGCCGGTGCCGCTGCGATCGGCGGGGTTGCGCCGAAGGCGGAAGCCGCCAAACGCCATCCGAAACGGGGCGGCACGGTTCGCTTTGCGACGCGCGCGGACTCCCGCGGCCTCGATATGCACCGGAATTATTACTACTACGTTTCGCATCCGTTGGCCGCCACTTCGATGGGCATGATGGATTTGAACCTGAAGATGGAACCGGTTGCCGGTCTGGCCGTTAGCAGTGAAGCTTCGAAGGACAACAAGACCTATACCTTCAATCTTCGCAAAGGCGCGACCTATCACAACGGTGAAGATTGCGACGCAGCGTCGATCAAGTGGAACCTGGAACGCATTCTCGATCCGAAGATCGGCCACTCCTTCGTCCGTTCGGCGGTCAAGGATGTCGGGAAGATCGACGTCGTCGACAAATGGACAGTTCGCCTGCATTTGAAAAACCCGAGCGCGGTGTTGGTTCCCAATCTTACTTACTACCCGATCCAGTTCATGGCGCCGGGCAGTGTCGACAAGGCGGACACGCATCCGGTCGGCTGCGGCCCGTTCAAGTTCAAATCCTGGAAGAAGTTCGATTCGACCGTCTTGGAACGCTTCGAGAACTGGTACGAGACGGACGATCAGGGCAACGCGCTGCCGTATCTCGATGGCATCGTCGGTCGCCCGAAGAAGGAAGACCGGGTACGCCTGACCGCCCTGCGGACCGGCGAAGTCGACCTGATCGACAACATGTCCTATGCCGATGGCGCCAGCTTCAAAGAGAAGTATAGCGACCAGTACAATTCCTGGCCCGTCGCGCAGGTCGGTACCGGCTTTATCGGCTTCAACTGGAAAAACGGCCCCTTCTCGCCGAAAAACCCGCACGGTAAGCTGCTGCGTCAAGCCGCGGCCCACGCCGTCAACCATGAAGCGGTCCATCAGGCGGTCTTCAGCGGCGTGAGTTCACCGGCGCCGGCGTTCTACAGCGACGCCAGCCCATGGTACATGCCGGAAATCAAGCGCAAGTACGAGTTCGATCCGGACAAGGCTAAATTCCTGATCAAGAAGGCCGGTGCGGCTGGCGAGCCGATCATTCTGACTTCGCGCGACGCCTACGCGTACATGCATCAAACCGGCGAAATCGTGCACGCGATGCTGTCGGAAGTCGGCCTCAATGTTAAGCACGAAATTCACCCGTACTCGGTCCTGAAGTCGAAGTGGCGCAAAGGCGAGTTCCATATCGACTCGAGCGCCAACAGCTATCGTCCGGATCCGGATGCCTGGTTTGGCCGTTCGGTCTATTCCGAGGCGGGTTCGACCAAGCTGCGCACGGGCTTCAAAAACGAGAGAGCCGACAAGCTCATCCTCGAAGCCCAGCAGACGCAAGATAAAGCCAAGCGTCTTGAGCTCTACATGGCGGTCGAAGAAATCGTCAACGAAGAGCTTCCGATGCTTTACACGCACTACATCCCGCTGATTCAAGCGGCCACGAAGAAGCTCAAGGGTTACGAGCCGGCGTTCCCGGGTCCGTACAGCACACAGCGTGCCGGACTGCGTGCGTCCTGGATGTCGTAACAGACCTGAATGGCAAAACCGCGAGGCGCACATTCCGCGCCTCGCGGTTACGCTTTTAGCGAAATTCAATCCTGATGCACGGAATTTGGTGCATACAGGCGAAATTCGTCTAGGAAAATTCAGTTATGCTGATTTACGTGATCAACCGAATACTCCAAATGATCCCGGTGCTTTTCGTGCTGACGGTGGTGGTGTTTTCGTTTGTGCAACTGCTGCCCGGCGACGTCATCGATACGCTTATCGGTGACGAGGAAGCGGAAGACCCGGAGCTTCGCGCACTCCTGCTGAAGGAATACGGCCTGGACCAGCCGATTTACGTGCAATACGGCATATGGCTCGGCAAGGCCCTGCAAGGGGATTTCGGAAAATCGCTGATTACGCGGCGGCCGGTTTCGATAGAGCTTTTCGAATCCATTCCGGCGACGATCTATCTTGGCTTGGTCGGCATCAGTCTCTCCGTCCTGATCGCGTTGCCATTGGGATCCATAGCCGCGGTTAAACGAAACTCTGCAACGGACTATGCGGCGCAGGTGACGTCACTCATAGGAATATCTATTCCCGAGTTCTGGTTCGCGATCATGTGCGTCATCCTGTTTTCGTTGCATCTCGGTTGGCTTCCGTCATCGGGCTATGTCAGCCCGCTCGAAGATGTGGGGCAGAGCATCTACTATCTAATTCTTCCGGCGCTGGCGGTCGGGTTCCGGCAAGCCGCCTATACGACGCGCCTGACACGGTCCAGCATGCTGGACGAAATGAACAAGGAGTATGTGGATACAGCGCGATCGCTTGGCTTTTCCGAACCGAAGGTGATCTACAAATACACGCTGCGTAACGCCCTGATTCCGACGATTACGATCAGCGGCTTGCAGCTGGCGAACCTGCTCGGCGGCACCGTCGTGCTGGAAACCATCTTCGCCTGGCCCGGTATCGGACAAGCGATCTACCTCGCAATCATCGACCATGATTACCCGCTCATCCAGGCGGGAATTCTCGTCCTCGGCATCATCGTCGTTTTCGTGAACCTATTGGTCGATCTCCTGTACCGCGTCTTGAACCCGCGCGTCGCACTGGGCTAAGAGGGCCGTCAAAATGGCAAGCACAGAATTCCAAAACGGACGCCGCTCAATCGAGGAGGCGATCAAGCCGCCGACATTCGGCGAGCGGATGGCGCGCTACCGGCTCATTGCGCAAGACGCACTCTGGGAGATGTACAAGAGCAAGACAGCGTTCTTCGGTTTGTTGATGCTCGTCGCCCTGTTGACGATATTGCTCCTGACCCCCGTGATCTCGGAATACAACCCGGTCAAGCCGGACTACACCGCGTTCCTCCAGAAACCGAGCGCCGAGCATATTATGGGGACGGACCGGTACGGTCGGGACATCTATTCGCGGGTCCTTTGGGGCGGGCGAAGGCTCGTGACGATTGCGATTTTGGCCGTTGTTTTCGGTCTTGCCATCGGCATCCCGTATGGCGTGTTGTCCGGCTACTATGGAGGGTGGACCGATTCGATCGCCATGCGGATATGCGACGGCTTATTGGCGTTCCCGGGGATCCTTCTATACCTATTGATCGTCACGTTGGCGCGAGAATGGCAGCTTGAGGGCTTCTGGAACGATCTCATATTGATCTTCGCGCTCGGTTTCGCCTTCTTTCCCGAAGCCGCGCGGCTGGTTCGTAGTACTGTCCTGACCGAAAAAGAAAAAGAATATGTCGAGGCGTCACACACGATCGGCGAGGCGAACCTTTACATCGCAATGCGTCAGATTTTACCCAATTGCATCTCGCCGTTGATCGTCAATGCGACGGTGCGGCTGGGCTACGTCATTCTGATCATCGCGGCGCTTTCCTTCCTTGGACTGGGCTCGCCGCCACCTACTCCTGATTGGGGCGCCGATCTAAGTTCCGCCCGCGATCACATGGAGCAAAACCCGCTGCTTGCGGTCTTCCCGGGCGTCGCGATCTGCTACACGGTCCTGGCGTTCAACCTGTTCGGCGACGGGCTGCGCGACATCCTCGACCCGCGGTTGTCCGACCGGTAAAACGAATAAAGGGAACGGCCCTTACGGCCGTTCCCATCGTTCACGCTTCATCTATAAACGCCGGCGCGTTTGCGCTGGCGTTGTCATGTCAGACCTTGTGGCAGGCGACATAGTGGCCGTCGCCGCTGTCAAGCAGCTCCGGCGCAACTTCGGCGCAATAGTCGTCGGCCAGCGGGCAGCGCGCGCAGAGCCGGCAACCCGGGGGCGGATCGAGCGGTGTCGCCACTGCGCCCTGCAAGACAAGATGCGGCGGCGGCTTGTCCGGATCCGCTTCCGGTACCGCTTCCAGCAACGCCTTGGTGTAGGGGTGTTTCGGGCGTTCGAAAATGTCCACCACGTCGCCCGCCTCGACGATCTTGCCGACATACATGACCGCGACCCGGTCGCTGATATGGCGGATGACGCTGAGATCGTGCGCGATGAACAGATAGGTAAGAGAGAACTGTTCCTGCAAATCGCGGAACAGGTTCAGTATCTGCGCCTGAATCGACACGTCGAGCGCGGAGACCGGCTCGTCGCCGATGATCA
>CAYLTU010000201.1:0-10917 GCA_964386465.1 uncultured Rhodospirillaceae bacterium | reverse complement strand
GGGGGTCAAAATTGGACGCTGTTAGGGGGTCAATGTTCAACGCTGATTGACAAGCTACCCAACAAAATCTTTATTTTCCCCGCGCTGCCACGCGGGCCTGCCGGAAAAGTCATTCTCAAGGAGGTCGAGGAATGGGTGAACCGCGAAATAGCAAACCAGGAGGCTATTGATTCCAGCGGCCCGATCGCAAACCAAGTGGAATTGATTGCCGCCCGGATCTTTAAAATGCCGCCTGAAGCCGTGTCGGCACAAACCAGCCCTGACTCGGCAGTCGGTTGGAATTCGTTGGCTCATGTCGAATTTCTGCTCAAGCTCGAAACTCATTTCGATCTGCAAATAACCCCTCGAGAGATCATGCTGATTAACTCGGTCGGCGATGCGACAAAACTGATCCAGGAAAAAGCCGCCTCTTAGCGCCGGTGAACCGTAATGAACCTGTCGCACGACAATCGAAGGCCACCGGCAGAGGTCCCTCCGCTTTCGGTATGGATTCTGGTGATTCTGATACTCGGGTTAGTAGGCATTGTTGTCGGCATTTTGGTGTTGAACGGCGTCGACCTGACGCGCTTGCTTGCGACGACCGGCGAGATCCATTGCCGTGGCACCGTTGCCTGAGGAAATGGCAAGGAAATAGCGAAAGTCCGGCATAGCGAAGACCGGCGAGGCGGGGCCCCGATGAGGAACAGTTTATGAATTTTGTCTCGGTAGAGTGGCTGTTGTGGGGCTCCCTCACAGTCTCGCTCTACTGGTTGGCGCCCCGGCAATGGCGCGATCGCATCCTCGTCGCGCTCACCCTCGCGATGCTGCTGGTGCACGCACCCGTCTCGGCCGGGTTACTGACCGGCCTGACGATCGCCATTTATCTGCTCGCAAAAGCCAGGCCGCTGCCGAGCTGGCGTGCACTCCTCGCCGGTGGCCTGGTGGCTGTCCCGCTGATCTACTTCAAGCTCGGTGCCAATATTCTCGAAGCAAATCTAGTGCGAGACCTGATCGTCCCGCTTGGCCTTGCCTATTACGCCTTGCGCTTGTTCCTTTACATTATTGATTCATATGTCGGCACAATTCCCGACCACCGGTTTGAGCATTTCGTTAGCTACTTATATTTCCTTCCGACGATCGTCGTCGGGCCAATTCACCGTTTCGGTCAATTTCTGACCGACTACCAATATAAGCGTTGGGACTCGCAAAACCTTTCGGAGGGTTTGCAGCGCATCGTATACGGCTATGTCAAGATCGTCATTTTGGGCAACTATTTGACAACCGGTGTCTTCGGGAGTTTCGTCGGGTCGATCGGGCCGGATGATCAGGCGCTCCGCGGATATCTGGAAATCGTCCGCCAAGGCCTAAACCTCTATTTTCAGTTCTCAGGATTTTCGGACATCGCTATCGGGTTCGCCCTTTTGCTTGGCTATCGGATCATCGAGAACTTTCATTGGCCGTTCCTGCAAACGAATATCTCCGATTTCTGGCGGTGTTGGCATATATCACTGACGAGTTTTGCCCGAGAGCATGTCTATCGCGTAATTTTCTCGGTTAGCCGCAATGTCAGCCTAAGTGTTATGGGAACGATGCTGTTCATCGCTATGTGGCACGAACTATCTTTACGCTATGTGGTTTGGGGCCTGTATCATTTTGCCGGAATCATGGTTTGGCAGCTGTCGCAGACCTACCTTTCGCCGCGATTGCCTACAATCGAGACCGTCTGGCTTGCGCGGGCCATAAATGGGGTGAAAATCTTCGTGACGGCTAATTTTGTCTGGTTCAGTTTTATTATCGTCCGGCAGCCAGATCTCGGCAGCGCACTGGAAGTATATCGAATAATCCTTTTCGGCTGGATTTAGGACAACGATGTACGACATTTATGGACATCTCACCCGACGGTTCGGAGCGCGGATTTCAAGTGTGCTTTGCGCGCTCTGGTACGCGCTTTTGATCGGCGCGGTGTTGTACTATGCATTCGAACCGCAAGCCGAATTCAACTACCTCAATCTTTGAGCACCAACATCAGCCGCGGTGCGAGAGAGAAAGGCACTCGGGATAGTGACGCACATTCCAATCATCGTTTTGGGTTTCCCGCGCTCCGGCACGACCTTGCTGCGTCGCCTGATAGACGCGCATCCGAGTATCTCCTGTCCAGGTGAAACCTTCCTTTTGTCCGCGGCCGCGCGCTTTCTCCGTGGCGAAACAATCGCAGGCGGCCTGGACTACGGCGTGATCGGAGGCCTAAGCAGCCTCGGCGTCAGTCAAGAAGAGCTGTATGGCAAATTGCGCGATCTGGTTGATTATTTCATGCGCCGTCATGCCGACGCCGAAAAGAAGAAGCGCTGGGCGATAAAAACAGCGGTCGATGCCTTTTATATCGACGAAATCGAGGCACTATACGGTCGGGAGGCGCAGTTCATCTGCATGGTGCGTCACGGCCTGGACGTCGTCGCGAGCTGCGACGACCTTACGGTCGGCAACGAAATGTTCATCCGGGAGTTATACGGCTACGTCCAGAAAACACCCTACCCGCACAACGCCTACATGGCGGCATGGATAGAAGTGACGAGGCGCCTGATCGAGTTCGTGACGGCTCATCCCGAAAACAGCTGTTTGATCCGCTACGAGGACCTACTCGACCAGCCAGAGGAGGTGATGCAGGCATTGTTGGACTTCCTGGGGGAACCTTTCGATCCGGCGCTGATCGAATCGGCGCCGCGTCACGTCGGCCACATCGGATTGGGCGACTGGAAAACCTACGAAAAAGACTCGCTGGATCGTTCAAGCGTCGGACGGTGGAAAAACCTATCCCCGGAAATCCTTCAGCGCATCGCGCCCATGGCCAACCCGGTGCTGACCGAGTTGGGTTACGACGCCATTACTGTCGGCGACAGTCCACGGAGCCACGAAGATGCGTTGAAACGGTACGAAGTCCTGATGAAAATGAAAGCGTCGCGAGTTGTCGATTGACATCGAAGGGGATGGTTTTGAGTACCGGCCGTTTGAAATATCTATTAACATTCTAGAATGGAATTGACCGGCCATGCCCCTAAATCAGAATATTGACGGGTTCCTCCTGATGCATGCCGGCAAGTCGATCCGCTCGGTGGCAACGTTTTAGCGAATACTGGAGAATGCTGCTCAACCTGATCAACGAGTACCGCTGTTTCGGCGGCACGCAGGGCGTCTACAGCCATTTCGCGGACAGCACGAATTGCGAGATGCGGCTGTCCGTCTTCGTGCCGCCGCAAGCGGAAAACGGGCCGGTTCCGGTCGTGACCTTTCTCTCCGGACTGACCTGCACGGAAGAGAACTTCACCACCAAGGCGGGGGCGCAGCGCTACGCCGCCGAGCACGGCCTGATGGTTGTCGCACCTGATACGAGCCCGCGCGGCGAGGACGTGGCCGACGACAACGCCTACGATCTTGGCCAGGGTGCCGGCTTTTATGTCGATGCGCGAATGAGCCCCTGGTCGGCCAATTATCTGATGTACAGCTACGTCACGCAGGAACTGCCGCAGCTGATCGCGGATAACTTTCCGGCGGACAAGGAGCGGCAGGGGATCTTCGGCCATTCCATGGGCGGCCATGGGGCGCTGATCTGCGCGCTGCGCAACTCCTACCAGTACCGGTCGGTGTCCGCCTTTGCGCCCATCGTTGCGCCGAGCGGTTGTCCCTGGGGCGTCAAGGCGTTCACCGCCTATTTCGGCGAAGATCGCGACCGCTGGCGGCGGCACGATGCCTGCGAATTGATCCGCCACGGAAATCAGCAGTCGGAGATCCTAGTCGACCAGGGCACGGCCGACCCCTTCCTGGAAGACGAGCTGAAACCCGCGCTCTTGCGGGAGGCTTGCGCGGATGCCGACCAGCCACTGACCTTGCGCATGCAGGAAGGCTACGACCATAGTTACTATTTCATCGCCACCTTCATGCCCGATCACATCGCCCACCACGCGCAAATCCTCAAAGCTTAGGCCTATTGCGCTATTGCCTGAGCGCGGCTTAGGTCGTGGACTCATAAACTGCGACGGTCTTGACGGCAGGGTTTCGTTTTCTGGCAAGGAGTTAGGAGCGGAGCGATGCCTGAGCATCGTGACCGACGACACGACGCTGTCCAAGAAGCGAAACCCTGCCGCCCTGAAGGGTCGCTTTTTGGGACGTTTTCGGGGCGTCGAACGTCCTCACCGGGCCTCAAGGCCCGCTATCGAACGCTCTCCTGCCGAAAACATCCCAAAAAGCGATCAAGACTATCGCAGTTTATGAGTCCATGACCTAATCTCATCGTCATGTGCCGTTGGCTTGCCTATTCCGGACCGCCGGTCCACCCGGACGCCTATCTTTTCGAGGCGGAAAACTCGCTCATCCAGCAAAGCATGTCGGCGCAGCTCGCGATTACGCCGACCAATGGCGACGGCTTCGGACTGGGCTGGTACGGGGACAATCCGCAGCCGGGCCTGTTCCGTGACGTGCTGCCTGCCTGGAACGACGAGAACCTGAAATGCGTCGCCGAACAGGTCGAAAGCCGCCTGTTCTTCGCCCATGTCCGAGCCTCGACGGGTGCGGGCATCGCGCGCAGCAATTGCCACCCTTTCCGCTATGGCAACTGGCTGTTCATGCATAACGGTCAGATCGGCGGGTACGCCTCGATCCGGCACGAACTCGACCGTTTGATCGCGCCGGAATTCTACCGTTTCCGGCAAGGCGGAACGGACAGCGAAACCTTTTTCTATATCCTTCTGTCTAACGGGCTGGAGACCGACCCGCAAACGGCATTCGCACGCACCGTGGGGCAGGTCGAAAACATCATGTCCGAAGCGGGCGTGGAGAGCGCCTTGCGCCTTACCGCCACCGCGACGGACGGCGAGCGCATCTTTGCGGTGCGTTATGCCAACGACGACCGGGCGCCGACTCTTTATGCCGGCCGCGACCAGACGGAAGGTTCAAGCCTGATGATCCTGTCCGAGCCGCTGAACTCGCAAGCCGAAGATTGGCGCGAGGTGCCGATGTCGCATTTCATCACGGCGCACAACGGCGAGATCGAGGACACGGCATTCGCCCCGCAAGCGACATGACCGGCGTTACGCATCATTACGCAGACCTGGGCGAGGTCATGATCCACTATGTGACGGCCGGCGACGGACCACCTGTCGTGCTGCTGCATGGCTGGCCGGAGACCTGGTACGAATGGCGGCATGTCATCCCGAAGCTGGCTGCCAACTACACGGTGATCGCGCCGGATTTGCGCGGTCTCGGCGATTCCTCGCGCCCGGCGGACGGCTACGACAAGCAGACCGTCGCCAACGATATTTGGCGTCTCGTCCACGACCAGTTGGGACACGAAAGTTTCCTGCTGGTCGGACACGATTGGGGCGGCCCGACCGCCTTTGCGCTGGCCGCGGCCCACCCCGACGCCGTCAAAAAACTAGCGATCCTGGACGTCGTCATTCCGGGCGACGGCGGCGATTTCAGCCAGGGCGGCCGCCGCTGGCACCATGCCTTCCATATGACGCTGGATTTGCCGGACGCGCTCACCCAAGGGCGCGAGGATATCTATCTCGGCTGGTTCTATCGCAACTTCGCCTGGAAACCGGATGCCTTCGACGAGGCAGCTGTCGCGGAATATCTGCGCGCCTACACCCAACCTGGCGCGATGCGGGCCGGTTTCGCCTTCTACCGCGCCCTACCTCGGGATGTCGCCGCGAACCGGGCGCTTCTGGAGACTGGCTTCCGTCTGCCGATGCCGGTACTGGCGATGGGCGGTGGAAAATGGGAAGCGCGCGGCCGGGGCGAGGAGCCGGAACAATCGATGCGCCGGGTCGCCGAAAACGTGACCGGCCTCGTCGCGCCGGACAGCGGCCACTTCATTCCCGAGGAGCAACCGGACTACGTTGCGGAAAAGTTGCTCGATTTCTTCAAGGATTGAATTCAGATGGACACCGAAACCAAGGCGCTGCTGGAGAAGTTGTTTGCCGCCGATTCCGCGCTGTACCAAAATCGTGGTTTCCAGCGTCGCATCGGCTGGGGACGCAAGCCCGCCCTCGTCAATATCGATCTCGCAAACGCATGGACGCGTGAGGGCTATCCGTTTACCTGCGAGGGCATGGAAACGATCATCCCCGCCGTGCAGCAGGTGCTGGCCGCGTTCCGCGCCAAAGGTCTGCCGATCGTCTACACGACAACGGCATACGACATCATCGAGGGCGACCACACCGATATGGGGTTGTGGGGCAAGAAGATTCCCGCCGAGGCGCTGGCCGCCGGTTCGACTGCCGTCGAGATCGACGAACGCCTCGACCGCCGCGACGACGAGTTGGTCATCGTCAAGAAACAGGCGAGCGCCTTCCGCGGCACCAATTTGGCAAGTTTCCTCACTGCCGCCGGCGTCGACACGGTCGTCGTGACCGGCACGACGGCGAGCGCCTGCGTACGGGCCACGGTCGAGGATGCCATCGCCGATGGCTTCCGCCCGATCGTCGTACGCGAATGCGTCGGCGACCGGATCGCCGGAGCGGTCGAATGGAACCTGTTCGACATCGACGCCAAGTTCGGCGACGTCGAACCGCTCGACGCCGTGTTGGCGCATTTGCAGCGCAACGAGCCTTAGCGCGGTATTATACCAAAGGTCATGGACAGTGACTCCTAGAGATCGCGTAGGCGGTCCGCCGGGTAGGAGGAAGGCCGCAGGCGATGCGGCCCATCGTCAAGGCGTTCCGACGCCCTCCGGCGGGCCGCCTACGCGACCCGGAGGGCGGCTTTGCAAGGCTTTCGGACGTCGTCGCGCACGGCTTGCGATGCACCGCATCGCCGCGCCGCACGCTCCTAGCCGAAAACCGTGCAAAGCCGTCTATAGGGGTCACTATCCATGACCTTTGGTATCAATCCCACGAAAAACCAGGTGTCCGCGTGTAGTAATGCAGACCTTCGTCCTGGACGACGAGGCTGATCATGCGGTCCGAACCGCGGTTAGAATGCGCGTGCAGCTAGGCTGGCGGGGTGATCTGGGAGCCGCCGACGGACCACTCGATCTTTTCGTCCTCGGCCATGGAATGCACCTTCTCGCCGCAGTCTGCATAACGACGTCCTTTCGCATTAGGCGTGCTAATAGCTCGGCGTAGCGGAATTCGTTTGTATCGGAACATAAGCGCCCGCTAGTGTCAGACATCCCATCCGCACACGCAGCCACTTCCATGCCTGAACCGCCATCCCCAACGGGGCCCGTATCCCGCCTTGCCCGCTTGCCGTTCTTCTATGGTTGGGTCGTCATCGGCATCGCTTTCGTCACGATGGCGATCGGCGTAAACGCGCGCACCGCCTTCTCGCTGCTATTCCCGCAATTTCTGGCGGAATTCGGTTGGACGCGCGGTGCGGTCGCCGGCGTGTTTTCGGTCGGATTTCTCGCCAGTATGGTATTCGCGCCGATTACCGGCATTTTGCTCGATAAGTACGGCCCCCGCTGGATGATGCCGGTCGGCGCCATATTGACCAGCGCCGGCTTGGCACTTGCAACCGTGTCAACCGAACCCTGGCATTTCTATGTGGCGCTCGGCGTGTTCGTAGTCGCCGGCAGCGTGTTCATCGCCTATATCGGCCACGGGATATTCCTGCCGAACTGGTTCGTCCGCAGACGCGGACTCGCGATCGGAATTGCTTTTTCCGGAGTCGGAATAGGCGCAATCGTGCTGTTCCCGATCCTGCAGGACGTCATCGAAGGGGCCGGCTGGCGCGAAGCGTGCTGGATCTTGGCGGGGTTGCTGCTGATCGTCGTGTTGCCTCTCAACGCGCTATTCCAACGGCAACACCCCTCGGACATCGGCTTGCTGCCCGACGGCGGCACGGCAAACGCCGAAACCGGACAAAGCGGCAATGGCGCGATCGATACGGTGGTCGACCACGCGTGGGCGGAAACCGATTGGACTGTCTGGAGCGCGCTCCGCATGGCCCGTTTCTGGTGGCTGGCGATAGGCTACTTCTGCGGGCTTTTCGCCTGGTACGCCATTCAGGTACATCAGACCAAATATCTGATCGAGACAGGTTTCGACTCCGATCTCGCGGCCCGCGCGCTGGGTCTCGTCGCCTTTTTCGGCGTTATCGGACAGATCACCATCGGCCATCTGTCCGATAAGCTCGGCCGTGAATGGGGCTGGACGTTCAGTTTATCCGGTTTCGCCATCTGCTACCTGCTGCTGGTCGTCATCGAATACAACCCGACGTCGCTCCTAGTCTACCTTATGGTCGCGGCGCAAGGTGGGCTGGGCTATGGGCTCGCCGGCATGTTCGGGGCGATCACCATCGAGATGTTCCAGGGCAAGAATTTCGGCGCTATCTTCGGCTGCTTGAATATCGCGGCAACACTCGGGGCAGCGACCGGACCTTGGGTCTTCGGCGTCATCTACGACCAAACCGGCAGCTACTTCTATGCATTTTATCTCGCCGCCGCGTTGTGCGTGCTCTCGATACTGTGCGTCTGGATCGCCGCCCCGCGAAAAGTCCGCGTCGTCGCCGGCCGCGCGGCCCGCCGCGCCTAGCCTTCCAACACCGTGTCGGCGAGACGAGCGTTGGCGACAAAGGAGGCGGCCTACGCTCGCGTGACAACATCGCCGGGCCCGCGCCATAATCCACCCGACAGGACACATTGAGGGGAAGCGTATGTCGGGCGAACGAAAACGAACGGACGGCGCCGGCGGCAATCTGAAGCACTCGATCCCCTATGACGATCTGCGCAGTTGGATCGCGGAAGCCGAACGGTTGGGTGAGTTACGCCACGTCAACGGCGCAAACTGGCAGGAAGAGATCGGCATGGCGGCGGAACTCGTCAGCCATGACGACGGCGCCCCCGCGGTGCTGTTCGGCGAGGTACCCGGCAGCCTCGACGGCTCGCGTGTCCTGGTCAACATGTTCGGGGGCAAACGCAAGAACATGACCTTGGGCTTCCCGACCGACCTCGGCAAAGTCGCGCTTAGCAACGCCTTCGCGGGCGTCTACCACGGCAGCGAGAACCTGATCGCGCCCAACGAGATCGCCGACGGCCCGATCTTCCAGAACATCATGCGGGGCAATGACATCGACCTCGAATCCTTTCCGGCGCCGCATTGGCACGAGAAGGATGGCGGCCGCTATATCGGCACCGGCAGCTTCCACGTCACCCGCGACCCCGAAACCGGGTCGATCAATCTCGGCTCCTACCGTGTAATGATTCGCGGCAAGCGTTCGGTCGGCCACAATGTCCTGCCGGGCCGGCACGCGGACCTGCATCTGAAAAAATACAAGGAACGCGGCGAACGCATGCCGGTGGCGATCGTCGTCGGCGGCGACCCGCTGACCTTCATCATGGGCGGCTGCGACATCCCCGAAGGCGTCTCGGAATACGATGTCGCCGGCGGTTTGCGCGGCGAGGCGATCGACGTCGTCAAGGCCAAGGTCACCGGCCTGCCGATCCCCGCCAACGCCGAAATCGTGATCGAAGGCTATGTCGATGCGGACCGGATGGAGCCGGAAGGTCCGTTCGGCGACTGGACCGGCACCTACACCGAAAAAGGCCGGGTCAATCCGGTGATCGATGTCGAAGCGGTGTATTACCGCAATGATCCGATCCTTCTCGGGTTCGCACCGCAGCGGCTGCCCGATGAATATTCCCGATTCCGCGCGATCACGCGCTCGCCCTTCCTGATGCAGGATCTGCAAGCGGCCGGCGTGCCTGACGTGACCGCCGCCTGGTGCCACGAAGTCGGCGGCTCTCGCATGCTGCTGGCGGTGTCGATCAAGCAGCGGTATGCCGGGCACGCGCGGCAGGCAGGGCATGTCGCCTCGATGAGTCGCACCGGGGTCGACGGCAACCGCTGGGTCATTGTCACCGACGATGATGTCGACGTGACCAACCTGGACGAGCTGATCTACGCAGCACTGACCCGTGCCGACCCGGCCACATCGATCGACATGATCCGCGGCGGCAAGGGATCGATCTCCGACCCGATGCTCACCCCCTGGGACCGTGAAGCGAAGAATTTTACCAATTCGCGCATGATCATCGACGCCTGCATCCCCTACCATTGGCGCGACGAGTTTCCGGAGATCAACCAGCCGAGCGCCGACTCGCTGAAGCGCGCGCGCGAAAAGTTCGGCTATCTGCTGGACTGACGGACCGGAACGCGATGGCCGACGCCAACCTGCATCACGTCCATCTTTTCTGCCGCGACATCGAGACGACCCTGGTCTGGTGGACGGAGATGCTCGACGGCAAGGTCGCCTATGACGGCATCGTCGCCGGGCAACGTAATGTCTTCATGACAGTCGGCGACGGCCGCCTGCATCTTTATAACCAGCCACCTCGCGGCGACCGCGGCGGCGCCGTTCATCATGTCGGAATCCGCACCGACGACCTGCATGGCCTGGTCGAACGGATGAAGGCGCGCGGGCAGGAATTCCGCTCCGAGATCCGGGAATTCGGCGCCTGGCGCTATATCATGGTGGCCGCCCCCGACGACCTGTTGCTGGAGCTGTTCGAATGGGACGCCAGCGACATGGAACCCGCGCTCAATGCCTATTTCGGCACGGCGCCTTATACCAAAGGTCATGGATAGTGACCTTTGGTATTAAGCCCTCTCGGCGGCATTCTGGACAAATCATGTATAGTTTTTGCCATAGCAAATCGAATTTCTGGAGTGCAACGCCTTGATTGACCGCTTCGATGGCCCTGTCACCGACGCTTCCGCTCTTCGGATATTTCAACGGCCGCCTGTCATGCCGATACGACACCGGCTTCCGCCAGGGCGTAGCGGTTTCCGCCGCCGAATGAGGGACCGTTGACGAAACGGAACGCCAGCAGCGAGCACCTGGATAAGGTCACCGGGCGCGCCGTCTTCGCGAGCGACATCAGCGTCCCCGGCATGGCGCATGGCCGCATCCTGCGCAGCCCGCTGCCGCACGCGAAGATCGTCG
>CAYLTU010000200.1:0-10926 GCA_964386465.1 uncultured Rhodospirillaceae bacterium | reverse complement strand
GGACGTTGCGGCCGCGGATGCGCAGGCGCTCCGTGTCCGAAGTCGGCGTGCCGATCCGGGTCGTCGGCGACAGTTTGTCCTTTGCCATGCTGCTCCCTTTCGCCTAGTGCGATGATTCTGAAGTTCGTCACATTGAAAGCGACGAAATTTAGGATCTGAATCGCACTAGATTCAATAGTTTAGTGTGCTGATTCACGCGAAATTCAATCCCTTGAATTTCACGATCAGGACACTACGCGCCCTCGTTGAGCTTGCGGTTGTGATCGTTCCAGGCATCGATTTCCGCGTCGCTCACGCCGATGCGGCGGAGGATCGCCTCACCCTGTTCGTTGAAGTCCGGCGGCGGGTCCAGCGGCTGGTCGTCGCGCGAACCATCGAAGAGGACAGGCCGGCGAATGCCGGTATAGGTCCCATGTTCAGGATGGGTGATTTCCGCGAAGGTACCGAGGTGCTGGACTTGCGGGTCGTCGTAGACTTCCGGCAGCGCGTTCACCGGCGCGAAGGGGACATCCTCGACCTCGAGCCGCGCCGTCCAGTAGGCGCGCGGCTGCGTCGCCGCGGTCTTCTGGAATTCCGCCGACAGCGGCAGATAGTTGTCGATGCGCTTGGTTCGGTCGTCGAAGCGCGGGTCCGTCCCCAGGTCTGGCCGCTCGAAGGCGTTCTGCATGGCCTGCCAGAACTTCTCCTGCGAGGACATGTGGATCGCGATCATTTCTCCGTCGGCGCAGCGCACCGCGTAGGACTGCGATGCGGACACACGCATCAGCGGCCCGGGTTCGACGCCGGCCAATTGTGCGTTCAGGAACGGGTCCGGAATGAAGGCGACCGCCGATTCCAGCATGTTCACTTCTACTCGCCGCGCCCGGCCTGTCCGCTCCCGCTCGAACAGCGCCGCCAGCACCCCGTAACAGGCGTTGTAGCCGGTCATGTTGTCGGCGATGGTCGGCCCGGTGAGCTGCGCGTCGTCACCGAGGAAAAGGCTGGTGATGCCGCTGACCCCTTGCGCGACGGCGTCGTAGGCGGGGCGGTCCTTGTAGGGGCCGCTCCCACCGAAGCCGGTGATCGAGCAGACGATGAGCCGCGGATTGGTTTCGCGCAGCACCTCCAGGCCGAGATCGAGCCGGTCCATCACGCCTGGCCGGAAATTCTCGATAAGAACGTCCGCCTCCGCCGCGAGCTTGAGATAGATTTCACGGCCCTGTTCCGAGCGCAGGTCGAGCGCCAGGCTTTCCTTGTTGCGGTTGTAGGCGCGGAAGTGCGGGCTGTAATCGTCGCCTCGGAAGACGCGGAACGGGTCGCCGCCCTTCGGGTGTTCCACCTTGACGATCGACGCGCCAAGATCGCCGAGCAGGCAGCCGGCGAGAGAGCCAGTGATGATGGTGGTTGATTCGAGAACGTGAACTCCGTCGAGCAAGCTCGGCATTTGGGCAATTCCTGGATAATGTTTCGGTTTTCCTCGGCGGGCTGGTTTTCAGGCTTCCGCTTTTGCGGGACCGTGGATGGAAATTTCGCGCGGCGACTCCCAGCCCGCCCCAACCTGTACGATTTCCTCGGGCGTGCGCATTTCGGCCTGCTGGTACCACGGCGCTTCCATGAGCAGCGGAAAGTCGTCGTAGGTGCCGTGATCGTAGCCCATGAAGCGGTTGCTCTCCATGAAGTCGGTTCGGGTCGGCAGCCTCAGGCCATATTTCTTCCATATCTCGTACCGCCTGCTCATGAGGCGGATGTAGTATTCGGTCGGCACCGGCGGCTGGGCATGTTCCCGCACGAGATTGGATTTCGGCTCGCGCCGCCACTGGTTGAACCGCGGATCGACGCCGTAGCGCATCAAGGTTTCGATTCCCTCGGAGGTCGAGGCGAGCGCCTCTTCCATCGTCTCGAATCCGTGCGGTTTCGCCATTTCGATCCCGGCGACGAAATTCGGCCTGACATTGCCTTCGCCAAGAACATCGACGGAATCGAGCGTGCGGCGAATCCAGGTCTCGTGGTCGATGCGGCCCGCCTTGCCGGGGTTGATCCAGGCGTAAAGGCGTGCGTCCCAGACCTCCATGTTTGCATGATGGCCGTCCAGGCCTTCCTTGCGCAGCCAGCTCAATTCGTCCTTGGTCTTCGCGTTCGTCTGAAGGGTCACGTGTCGCCGGGGGCCGCCGAACTTGAGCGCCCGGACATACTGGGCATAGAACTCGTTCTCCTCCATGCCGCGCAATTTGCTGAGGATCGTGCCGCCCGTGATAATGAAACTGACCGGCGCCTGATAGCCCTCCTTCGCCAGCATGTCCCGGCTGACCTCGCGGCCCGCTTCCTCGACCTGCGCGACATCTTTGACCGGCGCGTTGAGGGTGAATTCCTGGGATTGCTTCATCTGACGCGCGTTTTCATTGATGTCGCAGAAGCGGCACTCCTCCTTCGGTCCCCAATATTGGCACTGGCGGAAGACGGTCACGAAATATCCGTATGCGCAGATTTCGTGATAACGCACGCCGTCGTTGAAGCGGCGCCCGTAATAGGCGGGCTCGATCGGGTAGGATACGTTGCAGATGACCTCGCCGTTCGCGCGCAGTACGAGGCGGCCGTCGAGGACGTCGATGACGTAGGGGGAAGCCGGATCAAGGGTGGTTTGGACGGCAACCGCGCGCAAATCGTACATACCCTGGAAGATGAAGATCCATTCCGGCACCCTGCCGGATTCGTTACGCTTCATCTGATCCATCGGAACAAGATCGTACGAAAACAGGCGATAGGACTTGACCATCGAGCCCTTCGTCGCGTCGAGGGCCGCGTCCGTGAACCAATGTCCCTTGCTCAGGAGTTCGATCTTGAGAACGACTTCGCGCGGAACGTCGGGAAACCGCCGAAACAGCTCTTCGAGTTCCTGCACGGCGTTTGTCGAAGGTTCGTCAAGCATGTGCGCCTCCTATCGTCCACCGGAAGTCAAACACATTTGATGCGTTAGTACCCCCTATCAGGATTAGATGCGTCATGAGACGGCCTGCGGCGTCCCGTGGCAAGTAGCGGCGGCGTCGGCGATGCGGGGACATCGGCAAGCCGGCGCGACGCTGTCCACGGGACGCCACAGGCCGCCCGCAGGGTCGATTTTCGCACCGCATCCGGGGCGTCGCCGCGCTTGCCCGATGTCCCCGCATCGCGCTGCGCGTGGCTCCTGCCGGATGCTGTCGAAAAGTCGATCTCATGACGCATCTAATCCTGATAGGGGGTACTAGTTGCCATATTCGTTCAGAACATGACGCGCCAGGGCCATCCGCAGTACCTCTTCCGGCCCTTCGGTGATCATCATCGAGCGCATGTCGCGCCATAGCTTCTCGATCGGGAAGTCGGTCGTCAGCCCCATGCCGCCGAAGATCTGCAGGCAACGGTCCGCCGCCTCGTAGCCCTTTCGGTCGCCGAGATATTTGCAGAGGTAGGAGTCGTAGCGGATATCCTCGCCGAGGTCGTAACGGTGCGCCGTCTTGTAGACCAGGGGCCGCATCATCTGGATGTCCGAATAGATATCGACCAACGGCCACTGGATCGCCTGCCGCTCGGCCAACGGTTTGCCGAAGGTCACCCGCTGCTTCGCGTAGCCGGCGGCGAGTTCGAGGCAGCGCTCCATGACGCCGATTCCGAGCGCGCCGTGCCGGATGCGGCCGAAGGTGATCCAGGTCTGCGCGATTTTGAAGCCGTCACCTTCCGCGCCGATGATGTTCTCGGCCGGCACCCGGACGTCGGTGAAACCGATTTCGCAGGGCCGGTCGTCCATCACGGTTTCCTGCCGGCGCAGGACCTCGACGCCCGGCGTGTCCGCGTCCACCAGGATGCAGGAAATGCCGCCGCGCGCGCCTTTCTCTTTGTCGGTCACGCAGGTGACCTTGAAGAAATCCGCCTTGTCGCCGTTGGTGATGAAGCGCTTCATACCGTTGATGACATAATGGTCGCCGTCGCGAACGGCCGAAGTACGGATCCCCGCGGCGTCGCCGCCGGCATCCGGCTCGGTCTGCGCGATCGACGTCTGCTTCTCGCCTCGGATAATCGGCCAGAGATATTTGTCTTTCTGATCATCGCGCAGGAACTGCAGCAGGATCGGGCTAACGTCGTGGCCGAAGATCCAGGCCTTGCGGCGCGGGAAAGCGATGGTGCGGCCGGTTTCCTCCCAAACCACGACCCTGGCCAGCAGTCCCATGCCCATGCCGCCATATTCCTCCGGCACGTCGATCTGCCAGATGCCCAGCTCACGTGCGCGGGCCTCCCACTTTTCCCGGTATTCCGGTTTCAGCTCCGGGCCGTCATAGGAGTCGCGTTCGTGGGGGATGATTTCGTCGTCGATAAAACGCCGCAGCGTTTCGCGCAGCATTCGCAGTTCTTCGGGGAGGGTGAAATCCATTCGTCTGTCGTCCGTTCAGTGGAATTGCCATCATAACCTTGCGCGGCGGCGTAGGCGAAGTTGTGACGGCGGGCGCGACGCGCCAGAATGACGAAACGCCGCAACCGGAAAGGAACGCGCGATGGATTTCAGCAAATTCGAAAATGTGGTCGTCAAGCAGCGTGACGGCATTTCCTGGCTCTATCTGAACCGGCCCGAGAAGAAGAACGCCATGAGCCCGCAGCTCCACTACGACATGGACGAGGCGCTGGAGATGCTCGAGTCCGATTCGGAAACCAAACTTGTCGTGATCGGTGGCATGGGTGGGAATTTCAGCGCCGGGCAGGACTTGAAGAAGTTCTTCCGCGAGCTGGAAGACAAGCCGGCGGAAAGCAAGAAGGCACAGGCGGCGGCGAACCGTTGGCGGTTCGAACGGTTATGGAATTACGACAAGCCGACCATAGCGATGATCGAAGGCTTCTGCGTCGGCGGCGCCTTCATGCAGCTGCTCTCCACGGATTTCGCGATCACCGCTGACAACGCGACCTTCTCGCTGAGCGAGGTCAATTGGGGAATTCTGCCGGGCGCCTTGGTCTCCAAGCTGGTCGCCGACGCCTGCCTGCCGCGCCGTGCGCTGTACTATTCCTGCACCGGCGAGGCGTTTGACGGGCACGAGGCGGAGCGCATCGGTCTTGTGGACAAAGTCGTGCCGCACGAGGATCTGGAAGCGGAAGTCGAGAAACTGGCGGACGTGCTGATGAAGAAAAGTCCGGCTGTGCTGCGCGCGACCAAACAGGCGGTCCGGCAGGTACGCACCATGGATCACGGCCAGGCCTTCGACTATCTGATGGAGAAGAACATGGCGATTCGCTTCCACGACGCGCGCTTCAACATGCAGAGCTCCTACCACGAAGGCCTCAAGCAGTTCCTCGACGAGAAGAGCTACCGCCCGGTCTACGAATCCTTCGAACCGGTGCCGCAGCTGACGCATCGCAAGGAAGATGCGGATTGAGATAGGGTGGCGGTCGCGACGGCCGGGACGCTAAAAACTAGGGCAATCCCGTCCCCGGCACCGCGACTCGGCAATACTCGATCCGGCCCTTGCGCGCCTCCGCCGCGCCGGGGCCGGAACCGGCGGCGGTGCAGATGAACAGCGTCTTCCGGTCGTCACCCCCCAGCATGCAGGCGTAGGAGCCGAGGTCGCCGGTCGGGATCCGGTGCGTGACCTCGCCGCCCTCGCGCACGCGGATCGTTTCCTTGAGGCGCGGATCGGCGACCCAGATGGCGCCTTCTTCGTCCAGGCAGATACCGTCGGGGAAGTTTTCGCCGAGATCCGCCCAGATCCGCCGGTTCGACAGGGCGCCGTCCGCTCCGATGTCCCAGGCGGTCAGCCGGTTGCCGCGCGTCTCGCCGACGACCAGGGTCTTGCCGTCCGGTGTGATGATGCTGCCGTTGGGGAATTTCAGGCCGGTCGCCGCGCGGTGCACCGACCCGTCGGGGTCGACCCGGGCCAGATCCGCCGTCTTTTCCTCCGGCTCGTTGTAATGGTCGTATCCGAAATTGCCGACATAGGCGCGGCCCTCGGCGCTCACCACCATGTCGTTGCAATGATAACCCGCGACGGAAGACAGGTCGGCATGCTCGGCGAGGCCGTCGCCGGTCAGTTTCAGCAGCTTCCGATCCTTCATGGACACGATCAGCATCGTTCCATCGGGAAGCCAGCCGAGGCCCGATGGCTGGTTCGGAACGTGCGCGACCCGTTCGCGGTTGCCGTCCGGATCGACCCGCAGCACCTCGTGCGCGTAGAAATCGGACAGGTACAGATACCCGTCCCGCCAGCGCGGGCCCTCGCCGAAATAGATGCCGTCGAGCAGCACGGTCAGTTCGGTCATCGCCTCGTCCCCTAATTCGAGTGTTTCAGATACTGGCCGTACCAGTCGCAGTCGACATAGTCGACGTAGGCGTCGATGAGTTGCTTCGTGACAGGGCCGGGAACAGCCCCGTCGCCGATGGTCGACCCATTTACGCTGCTGACCGGGCAGATGCAGAAGCTGGTAGAGGTGATGAAGACCTCGTCGGCGTTGACCGCCTCGAAGACGTCGAGATCCGCTTCCTCGACGCTCATCCCGGCCTCCCGCGCCAGATCCATCGTCGTCTGGCGGCTGACGCCGGGAAGGACGTAGCGTTCCTTCGGCGTCAGCAGTGCACCGTCTTTCACGACAAACAGGTTGCTACCCTTGCCTTCGGCCAGATTGCCGTTGGTGTCGAGCAGGCAGGGCCACGCCTCCGGGTCGCGCGCCTTCACCTCCAGTTCGGCGAGGATCAGGTTCAGATAGTTGTGCGTCTTGGCGCGCGGGCTCATCGTGTCCGGCGGCGGGCGGCGTACCGACGCGGTCATGACCTTGATCCCTTCGCGGTACAGACGACCGCGTTCGCGCAAGGGCAGGGGACGCGACTCGACGATCACCGTACGCTCCGGATAATCCGGCCAGCGCTGTTTGTCCGCCGGGTCCATGCCGCGGGTCACGCGCTGCGTCAGCCAGATATCCTCGTCCGCGCCGACATTTTTGAGATTATGCGCGGCGACTTCCTCGGTCGCATTCATGATCGTCTCGCGCGAGACCCCGGGATCGATCTGCAGGTAGTTGAGCGAGCGATAGAACCGGTCTAGATGCTCGTCGAGCTTGAAGATGCGATGGCCGAAGGTGCGCGTCGTGTCGAACGCCCCGTCCCCATATTTGAAGCCCCGGTCGCGGATCGGCACCAGCGCCTCGGTTTCCGGCACGATGCGCCCGTTCAGCCAAACCACCCAATCGTTGGACATTTTTTTCTCCCTTTATTCCGCTGCCCGTGTCGCGTCGCCGACGGCGTGCAAGGCGCCACGGAAACAGTCGAGGAAGGCGTCGATCTCGGTCTCGCCCATCGGGGTCGAGAGCGAGCAGACGCCGCGTTCGTTGACGAAAATGCCGTCGTCGCGCATGTGCCGCAGGATCGCGGTCAACTGGGCCTTCTCCTGCGGGCTCATCAGCGAGGAGCGGTAGTCGCTGAGCGCCCGGTTGTGCACATGGATGCGCAGTAATGAGCCGAGTCCGGTCACCTGCCCCGGCAGTCCCGCTTCGGTGAAGGCCGCCGCGATGCCTTCCCGCACGCGGTCGCCCAGCGCGCCGAGCCGGTCGATCTCGTCTTGCCCATAGTGCCGCATCGCCGCCTCGCCGGCGACCATGGTGATGGGGTTGGCGTTGAAGGTGCCGCCATGAGGTAGTGGGGTTTTTGTTTGCCGCGGATCGAAGACTGACATCACCTCCGCCGAACCGCCTACGGCGCCGACCGGGTAGCCGCCGCCGATGATCTTGCCGATCGCCGACAGGTCCGGCGTGATACCGAAGACCTGCTGTCCGCCGCCATAGCCCAGGCGCAAGGTGATGACTTCGTCCAGTACGATCAGGACGCCGGTGTCTTCGCGGACACGCTGCAGCATTTCGATGAAGTCCGGCGTCGCGGGGATCAGCCCGGCGCGGTTCGGCATCAGGTCGATGACGACGCAGGCCAGCGTGTTCGCGTTGGCGCGCAGGATGCGTTCCGCCTCGTCCGGTTTGTTGAAGGGGATGACGATGACTTCGTCGAGCACGCTCTGCGGCGTCCCCTTGGCGTAGGCGACGGATTTCGGGTCGGCGTTGCCCCAGCTCTCCGGGGTCGAATCGAGGCTGACCTCGGCGAAATCGTAACTGCCGTGATAGGCGCCTTCGCATTTGGCGATTTTCGGCTTTTCCGTAAAGGCGCGCGCGGCTTTCAGGGCCATCATCACCGCCTCGGAGCCGGAATTGCAGAACCGTATTTGCTCGAACGACCCGATCCGCTCGCACAGCAACTCCGCGAAGCGGATTTCCAGCTCGGTCGCCATGGGGAAAGCGGAGCCGCGCTCGATCTGGTCTCGCACCGCCGCATTGATCGCCGGGTGGGCGTGGCCGTGAATCAGTGAGTTGTAGTTGTTGGTGAAGTCGATCCGCTCGACCCCTTCCGCATCCGTCAGGCGGCAGCCTTTGCCGTGCGCCGCGTAGAACGGATGCGGCTTCATATAGACCGTGGTGCGGGTGTTGCCGCCGGGCATGACCTTTAGCGCGCGGTCGTACAACGCCTGCGAAACCGGCATTTCAGACATGGATCCGCCCCTGGTTGTCATCGCCTCTCTCGTTTGACAGGCTAGCTTAGTCCAGCGGGACTGCCAAACCGGCGTTGCCGCGCCGGGTGAACCCCTGACCGAGGAGACAGGCGCGCATGCGGATCGGTGTAAGACATGCTGGCGCATTCCCCCCCATCCCAACCTTCCCCCTCCAGGGGGGAAGGGGAAAATGTGGCAACTCTAATTTATGTTCCCCTCCCCCTGGATGGGGGAGGGTGGGGGTGGACGGCGGAGGTGCTGATACCGCAGTCCTTCCATCGTACGGGAGCATTACGTAATGCGAATAGGCGTGGATATCGGCGGCACGTTCACCGACTTGGCCTGCATCGACGATGCCGGCGCGCTGCACACGTCCAAGACGCCGTCGACGCCGGACGATCCGTCGCGCGGCGTGATGGACGGTCTGTCGCTTTTGGCGGACGGCATGGGAAAAGGGTTCGTCGATTTACTAGGTGCCACGACCCTGTTCCTGCACGGCTCGACCGTTGCGACCAACTTGGTCGTCGAACGCAAGGGCGCGGCGCTGGGGCTGATCACCACCAAGGGTTTCCGGGATGTGATCGAACTGCGCGACGGCAGCAAACAGAACCGCTACGACATCCGCTCGCCATTCCCGCAGCCGCTGATAAGGAGGCCGGAGCGGTTGGAAGTGCCGGAGCGGGTAAACGCCCGGGGCGAGGTGGAAACGGCGCTGGACGAGGGTGCGGTGAAGGGCGCTATCGCCTCGTTGAGGGAGGCGGGCGTGGAAGGCCTGGTCGTGTTTTTCGTCAACGCGCATCGTGACGGAACGCATGAGCGGCGCGTGCGCGAACTGGTCGCGGAGAGCGGTTGGGCACCCTTCGTTTCGCTGTCGCACGAGGTGTTGAGCCGGGAAGGGGAGTACGATCGGATCAGCACGTCGGCGGTCAACGCCTATGTCGGGCCGGGGCTTGGCGGCTATCTGCGGCGTCTTGCCGACAAACTTAGTGAAGCAGGACTGACCGCGCCGGTCCTGGTGATGCAGTCGACCGGCGGCGTGTTGCCGCTCGACCATGCGGTCAATCACGCGGTCGGTTCGGTAACCAGCGGCCCCGCCGGCGGGGCGATGGCCGGCGCATTGTTCGCGCGGCTGGGCGAAGAGAACCATCTGGTGACCTACGACATGGGCGGGACCAGCACGGACATCTGCCTGATCGAAGGCGGCGTACCGCTGGAACGGCAGGCGACGCAGCTCGACGAAGTGAAAATCGCCGTTTCCGCCCTCGATATCTCGACGCTGGGTGCGGGCGGCGGCAGTGTCGCCTGGATCGATCCCGGCGGCATCCTCGCGCTTGGCCCGCACAGCGCGGGCGCGGTGCCGGGACCGGCCTGCTATGGGCGCGGCGGCGAGCAACCAACCCTGACCGACGCCAACCTCGTACTCGGCCTCATTGCGCCCGAAACGTTTCTCGGTGGGCGCCTGGCGCTGGATCGGGAGTTGGCGGCCCAGGCGGTGCAACGCCATGTCGCCGATCCGCTGGGCCTCTCCGTCGAAGCGGCGGCGCAAGCGGTCAACGCCCTGGCGAGCGCCAACATCGCCGAGGGAATTCGCGCCAACACGGTACGCCGGGGGCTCGACCCGCGCGAATTCACGATCTTCTCCTTCGGCGGGGCCGGGGGGCTGCATGCGGCGGCGGTCGCGTTGGAACTGGAGTTTCCCCGCGCCATCGTGCCGCGCGAGGCGTCGGTGCTGTCCGCCCTCGGGTTCCTGGCCGCCGATGTGCGGCACGATCTGCAGCGCGCCTATGGCCGTCGGATGATGGATCTGAAGACGGGCGACCTGCGCGATGTCTTCGCGAATTTGGAAGCGGAAGCGCAGACGATCCTGGCCGATGAAGGATTCGCGGCGGAACAGATGCACTTCGAGCTGTTCGCGGACTGCCGCTATATGCGGCAGGTCTACAATGTGCCGGTCGGCCTGTCCGGCCTCGACCGGGACGATGATATCGCCTGGCTCGCCGAGGATTTCGAGGCCGCCTATTCGGCGCTCTACCAGCATGTGCACGAACGCGACGCCATCGTCGTCGATACCTGCCGGCTGGTCGCCTATGGTGCGCTGCCGGATCTCGCGCTGCCGCGCGGCGCGGCTGGAGGAACCGATCCGGCGGCGGCAAAGCGAGGCTCGCGCGAAGTTTACTTCGGCGGCTGGATGGAAACACCGGCATACTGGTTCGACGATCTGACGCCGGTTATGCGCATTTCCGGACCTGCCTTGATCGACTCCGAGTCGACGACTGTCGCCCTGCCGCCGGGCATCTCGGCCGAAGTGGACTCCTACGGGAGTCTTGTCATCAACAATCCGGGAGGCGGCGAATGATCGATCCCCTGACCCTCGCCGTGGTGCGGCACAAGCTGCTGGCGGTAACCGAGG
>CAYLTU010000199.1:4737-10933 GCA_964386465.1 uncultured Rhodospirillaceae bacterium | reverse complement strand
ATCTGCGACAGATAGGTCGCGTTCAGCCCGGTGAGGTCGGCCAGCTGTTTCTGCGTGAGCGCGCGGTAACGGCGGAACACCTTCAGCGGATGTTCGCCGTCGAGCAGGCGTTCGAGCACGTCCAGCGGCAGCGAACTTTCTTCCTCGACCTCGTCGAAGGACGGGATGTCCTCCATCGATTTCGACCAGAGATCGTCCGTCGCCCGCATCGGCAGCGGCACGACCCGGTCCAGATCGGCTTCGAAGGACGGCGTTTCCTCCAACCGGATGCCGTTGCCGTCCGGTTCGGGCGCGCCATCGCCGCGGGGAAGCTCGGCGACGGGCTGGCGGCCCTTTGCCAGCGCCCGCAGCCGCTGAAAGAGCGGCCACGGCATCACGGCGTAGGCGGGTGCGTCCGAGTTGGGGATCGGAATCACCCAGCTTTCGGCATCCTGCCCGGTCGGGTCATCGTCTTGGTTCGTCACGACGGCACATCTCGATTTCACGAATATCGAGATATCTATAGCACAATGCTAGAATCTGGCGATAGCAAAATGCAAATCGGATAGCCCGCGCTACGCCGCCGCGGTGTAGGGCGGTGCCGGGTCGTATTCCATGCGGCGTTGGACGTGACGGGCGAAGGCGATGTCGTCCATCTGACCGACCACCCAGAGCGCCATGTCGATCCCGGCGGAAACACCAGCCGAGGTGACCACGTTGCCGTCTCGGACGAAGCGCATGTCGTCGATCACTTCCGCCGCACCGCCGCGTTTGCGCAAGGCCTCGACGAAGCCCCAGTGCGTCGTCACCCGCTTGTCCCGCGCCGGCCCCGCTTCGATCAGCAGCATGGAGCCGGTGCAGACGCTGGTCACCCAAGTGCAGTCCGGCGCGACCTTGGCGATCCAGTCGATCAGCACCTTGTTGTCGACTTCGGTGCGCGTGCCCATGCCGCCGGGAACGACGATAATGTCGAGCTTGGGCGCGTCGGCGAAGCTGTAGTCGGAGTCGATGCGCAGACCCTTCGCGCAGCGTACCATGCCGCCCTTCTCGGAAATCGTGACGACCTTGCCGCTGCCGCGTTCGCCGGCCGCCATGGTGAAGACTTCCCAGGGCCCGATCGCGTCGAGTTCCTCGAGATTTTCGAACAGCAGCAATCCGGTTGTGTAGGCCATTCGTTCTCTCCCGTGAATAAGACCGGTGTTTTCCGCCAGGCGGCCGGCACTGTAAACCAATAAATTGTGCGGCGCGGTCCAGCGCGGCCGACTGGTTCTCGCACTATCAACGATCTTTGGTCTATTCGGGCGGCAGAAAGCGGCCGCTGGCAAAGAAATTGTCTATGACGGGCTGCGGGTTGCGGCGGACCATTTCGCCGCGGTCGGTTATCGGCGATTGCAGGAACATGTTGGCGGGATAGATTTCCCCGTCGTAGAGCCCATCGAACATCTCCGAGCGGACCTGCGCCAGGAAATTTCGCCGCGGTTCCTGGCGGCGCGCCCGCAGCGCCTTCAAATTGATCTCCGATGCGACGACCGTCTCGCCGGGATAGGGCGCGCGCCCGATAACGACGCCCTTGTAGTCGACGATCATGCTGTCGCCCGGCGTGAAGTCCTTGGGCAATTCGTCGGTGATCAACCCGCCCGTATTTGGCGCGATGACGTAGGCGATATTTTCGTGTGCGCGAACCCGGTTCTGAAGTTCCCAGGTATTCATCGGCGGCGAGACGAGCGGCTCGGGATACGCCGTCGGCCTTAGCAGGATTTCCGCGCCCTGGAAGGTCAGCGCGCGGGTGACTTCCGGAAAATGGCCGTCCATGCAAATGAAGGTGCCAAGCCGTCCGATCGCGGTTTCGGTGACCGGAAAGAACGTCGCCAGTTTGTCCTTGCCCTTCCCGTACAGTTCGAGATAGCGGTCCATCAGGTCATGCGGGCTCATCGCCATCTCCGCATGTATTGCCGGAATGGCCTTGCGGTATTTGTGGATGATCTCGCCCTCCGGGCTGATGACGAAGGCGCAGTTGAAGTAGTATTCCGGCAGTTCGGGGTCGTGTTCCAGGGCGCAGCCGGCGATAAAGACCTGATGCTCGCGCGCCTTTTCCGCCAGCGCGTCGCTTTCCTTTCCAGGCAGGGTGATCAGGATTTCGCGCCGGTAATAGTCCATGTCGACGTCGGGCCGGGTGGTGAAGCCTTGCAGGAAGAATTCCGGAAATGCGAAGAGTTTGAGCGGCGCGGCCTTCTCGCCGAAGCGGCGCATGCAGCCGTCCATCATCGCCAAATATTTTTCGAGGTTGTCGGCTATGTCGGCGCGCCTATAGGCAAATTTGAGGACAGGCTGGAATATGCATGCCGTATAGGTTTCGAAATAGTTCATCGACTGTGTTCCCGCTGCGCCCCTGTCCCGTAGACTGGCATTCAAAACCTTACAATCTCGCTGTTAGGGAGACAAACCGGTGCGGGAATTCCCGAAGCCAGTTAGCGGCGGTTGTTGCGCGTCATGCTGACGCATATGCTCGCCGGCGGCCATTGCCCAAAATAGGGGCTGGCCCGAGTACGGAGACGAACCTTGAGTACCTTCCCGAAAAAGACCGAAGTCGTCGTCATCGGCGCCGGTATCGCCGGCACCATGACCGCCTATCATCTCGCCAAGCGCGGCGTGCCGACCGTGCTGTGCGAAAAGGGCCGGGTGGCCGGCGAACAATCCTCCCGCAACTGGGGCTGGATCCGCAAACAGGGCCGGGATCATCGTGAACTTCCTGCAATCATTGAGTCTTTACGGATATGGGAAGGCCTCGAAAAGGAAATAGAAACCGATATAGGGTGGCAGAAAGGCGGTACCCTCTACATCGCCGAGAACGATGACGATCTCGCCTATTTCGAGAGCTGGCTCGGTCATGCGCGCGACCACCAGCTCGACAGTCGGATGCTCTCGCCGGACGAGGTCGATGAGCTGACCGGCAGCGAAGGCCGCGAGTGGAAGGGTGGCCTCTACACGCCTTCCGATGGCCGCGCCGAACCGGACAAGGCCGCGCCGGCGGTGGCCAAGGCATTCGAGCGGCTCGGCGGCACCGTGCTGACCGAATGCGCGGTGCGTACGGTGGAAAGTGCCGCCGGCAGGGTGTCGGGCGTGGTGACGGAGAAGGGGACGATCGCCTGCCAGGCCGTCGTTGTCGCGGCGGGGGTGTGGTCGAGCCTGTTTTCCGGCAATCTGGGCCACGCTTTTCCGCAGCTCAAGGTGTGCGGGTCCGTGCTGCGCACCAAGCCGGCGCCGCTCATCACGCAAACCAGCGTCGGCTCGCCGGGTGTATCGATCGCGCGGCGGCAAGATGGCGGCTATACCATGGCGCGGCCCGGCAGCAGCTATTTCCAGATCGTGCCGGACTCCTTCAGATATTTCTGGAAATTCCTACCCGCTCTCAACACCTCTATGAAGCCCCGATTGCGGATCGGCGGCGATTTTTTCAAGGAGCTGGTCCGCCCGCGCAAATGGTCCGGCGATGACGTGACGGTGTTCGAAAAATCGCGCGTGCTCGACCCCGATCCCGATCCGGGCACCTTGCGCGAGGTGCTGGCCGCCGCTCGGACGAACTTCCCGCAGCTCGGCCCGCTGGAAATAGCGGAGAGCTGGGCCGGAATGATCGAGGCGACGCCGGATGCGATTCCGGTCTGGAGTGGTGTCGACGACCTCGAAGGCTTTTACATCGCGAGCGGCTTCTCCGGCCATGGTTTCGGCATGGGTGCGGCGACCGGCCTGATCATGTCCGAACTTGTCATGGACGGCCGGTCGCGGTTCGATCTGGAACCGTTCAGCCTGTCCCGCTTCACCGACGGCTCCAAGTTGGAACTCAACGCGCGCTAACCGATTAAGACAGTTTTGCCTTTAGCCAGTCCACAATGGCTTGAAATTCGGCGCGGCCGCCGGGACCCAATGCCCGGGCGCGCAGGAAACCGTGGATCATGAGCCGGGCGCAGCGATAGGTCACTGTGACACCCGCCTCGCGAAGTTTCTGGGCATAGACTTCGCCATCGTCGCGGATCGGGTCGTGCTGCGCCGTGTGGATAAAGGCGGGCGGCAGACCGGCATGGTTTTCGGCGATAACCGGCCGGGCGTAGGGGTTCCGATGGTCTTCCGGCCGTGTCAGGTAAAGCTCGCGGTACTTCTCCGTCGCCGCCCTGGTCAGGCCCGGGGCGTTGGCGTTCTCTTCGTAGGATCCGCCGACCTGATCCAGGCCGGTGCCGGGATAGATCAAGGATTGCGCGACGATCTTCGGTCCGTCGCGGTCGCGCGCCGCCAGGCAGACCGCGGCCGACAGGTTGCCGCCGGCGCTGTCGCCGCAGACGGCGATCCGTGCGGGATCGGCCCCGAATTCTCCAGGGTTTTTGGCGACATGGCACAGCACGCCATAGACATCGTCGAAGGCGGCGGGGAAGGGGTGCTCCGGCGCCAAGCGGTAATCGACGCTGACGACGACGGCGTTGGCTTCCTGCGACAAGCCCCAGGCGAAATTGTCCGAGCTCTCCAAGTCACCCTTCATGAAACCGCCGCCATGAGAATAGATGATGCACGGCGCGGAAGCCGCCGCACCGGCCGGCCGGTAGACTCGGACCAAGACACCGCCATGGATGCAGGCAAGGCTTCGGTCGTCGACTTCCATGTCGGCGGGATGCGGTTTCGACAGGGCGCAGCTGTATTTGGTCCAGGCGGCCCGCTGTTCGGCGATGGTCGAGACAGGTCCGGCACCGGCACGTGCTTCCAACATCGGCTTCATGTCCGGATCGAGTTCTTTGCCGTTTTCGATGAATGTGCCTGACATTTTGCCGCTCCCGTCGCCTGTACTATGTTTCACCGTAGATATTGTAAGGGCTCGATTGCTGCAGACACAGGCAATCTTGCAGGAAAGCAGGCTGCATGACGGTGCGCGGCGATCCGGACCGGCAAAACCATTATTTGCGTGTGTTCGCCGACGAGATCATGCCACATTTCCAATAGGCTCCGGGGAGGGTCCAGTATGTACGAAAAACGCACGGTCGATATCCAGGGCAGCCAGATGGAAGTGCTCTCCTTCGCACCCGAAGGTCCAGGCCCGTTCCCCGGCGTCGTCGTCGCCCAGCATCTGCCGATCGCGCATGCCGGTCTGGAGAAGGACCCGTTTACCATCGACGTCGGCGAGCGTCTGGCAAAGGCTGGCTATGCATCGGTCACGCCGCACGTTTTCCACTGGTGGGATGCGGACGCGGATGTCGCCGTCAAGCGGGAGGAGTTTCGCGACGACCGCGCCGTCGCCGACATGAATGCCGCCTACGACATGCTGGCCCGGTCGGAACGCGTCGATGCGGACCGTATCGCTGTCATCGGGCATTGTTGGGGCGGCCGGATATCTTGGCTGCACGCCTGCCACAACACCGGCTATAAGGCGCTTGCGACGCTCTATGGCGGCCGTATCAAACTCGGGATGGGTGACGGCGCCATCGCGCCGATCGAACTGTGCAACCGCATTCCCTGCCCGGTGCTCGGCATCTTCGGCAAAGAGGACGCGAACCCCTCACCGGAGGATGTCGATGATCTCGGCGCCGCCTTGAAGAAAGCCGAGGTGGCGCACGAGTTCCACAGCTATGACGGCGCGGGTCATGGCTTTCAGGACTTCTGCAACGAGGACCGCTACCGCAAGGAAGCGGCCGAGGATGCGTGGGAAAAACTCCTCGCGTTCCTCGACCAGAATTTGAAATAGTCTTTATTCGGCGGCGATAGCCTTCAGTTTTTCGGCCATCGCCTTGTCGGCCTTCGCGAAATCTTCGTCCGTGAAGTCGTGCAGGTACGCGCCGCCCATGAAGATCGCCTCGGCCGTTTCCCGCTTGACGTTGTTCATCAGATTGTTCGCGACGTTCGGGAAGTTCGAGTCGAAGTGCGGGTAGTCGGTCGAGATGCACATCCGGTCGGCGCCGATCAGGCTCGCGGTTGACTCGATTTCCGGCTCGCTGCCTTCTACCGCGCCCCAGCAGTTTCGCTGGAAATATTCCTTCGGCGTCAGCGACAGGTACGGCGCGTGGCTGTCTCGGTATTGCGGATAGTCCCACTCCATCCGGGTAAGAAGTCCCGGCACCCAGGAATTCTGCGCTTCGAGATAGCCGACCCGAAGCTTCGGATAGAACTCGAAAACACCGGCGATCATCATGGCGATCATGCATTGCTGCATCTCGATCCAGTGGCTCGCCACATGGCGATA
>CAYLTU010000199.1:0-4637 GCA_964386465.1 uncultured Rhodospirillaceae bacterium | reverse complement strand
TCGTAAATCCAGTTGTTGTAGGCCTGCGCCAGCGCCAGGGAGAGCTGCGGATCCATATTGTCGCGAGACAACAGGCTGAGACCCATGGTCGGGAACAGGACGGCGATGTCGATGCCTTCCAACTCCATGCCCATGACCTGGGCGACCGCATCGTAATTGCGTTCCGTCGCGAAATCGAGGCGGCCGCTTTCCGCCATCCGTGAGCCGGAGAGCGGTTGCGATGAGAGCTCGGCTTTTTCGCGGCCTTTCTTGGGTTTTCGATGTTCCTGCATCAAGGCGTCGTAGGACGTCGGCTGACCGTCGATGATGATCATACCGCGCTTGTACTGCCCTTTCGCATCCACCGGGAGTGTCACCCGGTCGCGAAATTTCTTGTCGAGATACCGGTCGAACAAATCCACCGGTTCCATAATGTGCATGTCGCAATCTACGAAGCGTAATCCGTCTTTCATGGTCTGCTCCTCCGGTTATTTGGTTTAGGCTGCCACCCTGTAGCCGAAAGGGTAACCTTGTCCGAACCGACAGTGCAAATTTCCCTACAGTCGATTGGTGCGAGCGCCTAGGCTTCGGACGAGAGACGTGTGGCGAGGGAGGCGTTCGAGTGCGCGCGATTGTCTGCAAAGCCTGGGGCCCGGTTGAAAATCTGGTTCTGGAAGACAGGCCTGCACCGACGCCGGGACCCGGTGAGATCCTTTTCGATATGAAGGCGACGGGTGTGAATTTCGCCGACTCGATCATGGTCGCCGGCAACTACCAGACCAAACCCGACCTGCCGTTCAGTCCCGGACTCGAGGGCGCCGGCGTCGTCTCCGCCTGTGGTGAAGGCGTGACTCGCTTCAAGCCCGGCGATCGGGTAATGGCGTTGCTGGCCTATGGCGGCTACGCGGAGCAGGCAGTGACGCCGGAGGCCGACGCCTTCGCGATGCCCGATGGCATGAGTTTCGAGGATGCCGGCGCGTTTCCGGTCTCCTACCGGTCGAGCGATGTCGCGATCCGCTGGCAGGCGCGGCTCACGGCGGGCGAGACGATGCTGGTGCTGGGCGCCGCCGGCGGCGTTGGGCTGACCGCGGTGGAAATCGGCAAGGCCATGGGCGCGCGCGTCATCGCTGGCGCCAGTACCGCGGAAAAACTCACAGCGGCGGCCAGCCGTGGCGCCGACGAGGGGATCAATTACGCGACCGAAGATCTGAAAGACCGCGTCATGGCCATGACCGATGGCAAAGGCGTCGACGTGGTTTATGACCCGGTCGGCGGTGACCTGTTCGACCCGGCCTTCTCCTCGACCGGATGGGGCGGCCGTTATCTCGTCATCGGCTTCGCTGGCGGTTTGCAGAAGATCCCGGCCAACCGCATCCTGGTGAAGCACCGTGCCGTGCTGGGCTCCTCGCTGCGTTATTTCCGCTGGTACGCGCCGGAGAAACTGGAAGCCTCAGCAAACGCCCTGATCGACTGGTACAAGGCGGGGCAGCTCAAGCCGCTGGTCACGCACATATTGCCGTTGGAAAAGACCGTCCATGCCATCAAACTCCTGACGGACCGCAAGGCGTATGGCAAGATCGTGATAACCCCATAGCCGGGCAGTTGAGAGAGGAAACCCGCAATGACATTCTCGTTGGTTGGAAAATGTAACCGGACCGGCATGTTCGGCGCCGCCGTGACCACGTCCAGCATCGGCGTCGGATGCCGTGTTCCCTGGGCGCGGGAAGGCGTCGGTGCGATCTGCACGCAGCACCGGACCGATCCGCGTCTCGGTCCGCGCGGTCTCGACCTGCTGGAAGCGGGAAAGTCGGCGGCCGAGGTGATGGCGGAACTCACGGCGGACGACACGACCATCGGCTGGCGGCAGCTCGCGGTGATCGACAGGAACGGCGGCACGGCCTGGTTCCATGGCGACCGGATCAAGTCGATCCACGCCGCGGCCGAGGGCGACGGCTGCTGCGCCATCGGCAACATCATCCGCAACGAAGAGATTCCGGCCGCGATGGTAGCCGCATTCGAAGCGAGCGCCGCCGATCCGCTGGCGGAGCGGCTGATCCTGGCGTTGGAGGCGGGCGAAGAGGCCGGCGGCGAGTTCCGGCTGTTGAAGTCGGCGGCGGTGCTGGTCGCTCACGAACATTCCTTTCCACTGGTTGACCTCCGCGTCGAGTTCGACCGCGCGCCTTTGACCGAACTGCGTTATCTGTGGGAAATTTACCGTCCGCAAGTGAATGACTATGTCCGGCGGACCATGGACCCGGACAGCATCCCCTATCCCGAGTACGAATAAGAGGCCCCATTATGAAGCTGTTGCATTTCGACGATTTTCGATTGGGCGTGTTGCAGGGTGACTTGATCTACGACGTCACCGACATCGTGCAGGACATCCCTCACATAGGGCCGCACGACCTGATAAACGGGTTGATCGAGCAGTTCGAGGAATATCGCGCGGCGCTGGAAAGTGCGGCGACCGCGATGCAAGGGATACCGCTGTCACAGGTCCGCGTCCGGCCGCCCCTGCTGCGCCCGGCGACCATCGACTGCATGGCGGTCAACTACATGGAGGACGGCACCCGCGACGAGCCGGCGCCGATCAACGCCTTCCACAAATCGCCCAGCGCCATCATCGGCCCGGGCGATACGATGGTACTGCCCGACGTGCCGGCCACGATCTTCGAAGGCGAGGCTGAACTGGCCATTGTCATCGGCAAGCCGGCCTCGAACGTCAGCGCCGCCGACGCGATGGACTACGTCTTCGGCTATACGAACTTCATCGACGGTTCGGCGCGCGGCCTGCCGCCGCCCGGCAATGTGTTTTTCCAGATGAAGTCGCGCGACACGTTCGCGCCGATCGGTCCCTACCTCGTCACGGCCGACGAGATCGAAGACCCGCAGAAACTCGACGTGAAACTCTGGGTCAATGGCGAGATCAAGCAGGACTTCAACACCGACGACATGGCGCACAATATCCGGCGCTGCATCGAATGGGCGACTTCGATCCATACGTTGCTGCCCGGCGACATCCTCGCCACCGGCACCAACCATCGCGGTCTCAGCTCGTTTCAAGACGGCGACACGGTCGAACTGGAGACAGAGGGGCTCGGCCGCCTGACCTTCGATATCCGCGACGACCTGAAACGCACCTGGTCGCGCGATACGAGGCTGGAACATGCCGAGAAGGGGCTCGAAGGCCCCGCGACGCCGCAACTGGCCGGGAAATATGCGAAGGGGTAGTCGGGCGATGTACATCGAACGCACGCATTACTTCGCGAAGTCGGGCTTGGCGGACGAGGTGCGCAGGACGCGCGCCCGCGCCTGCGACGTGAGGGAAGCGATCGGCCTCAAGCGCGGCACGGTGTTGCACAAGGTGGACTCGAACGAAGACGGGCCGGACGTTACCTGGCAGTGCGAATTCGCGACGAAGGAGGATCGGGACAGGGACTTGGCTGCGCGCGCCGACAGCGCGGAATTCGAAGCCGTCCGCAAGCATATGCGGACATGTTACGACCGCTTCGACCGCCATTTCGAGGAAATCGTCTAGGGTTAGCCCGGGTACCGTTCGCACATATCGGCTACCGAGCGGGCGATCAACTCTTCGAGCACCGCCAGATCGACCAGTAACAGGAGCGAGTTTGCGTCGGCGGGCTAATGCGCCTGCAGGTAGGCGCGCCACTCGGCGACCAGCGCCGGATAGTGCTGCCCTAACGCCGCTTCGTAATCGCCCTTCCGGTAGAGCGTATCGAGAAAGCGGCGGATACCGCCGCCGAGTTTCCGCTCGACGATCCACATTACCCAGGAACCGGAGACGCTGTAGGCCGCCAGTTTGAGTTTCGTGTCGCCCTTGCCCGCTCTCCGGAAGGCGGCGGCGGCTTCGTCCGGAGTCCGGACCGTTACGCTGTCATCGCCGATCCAGCGGCGGGCGGCGGCATGGACCGAGCGGCGGTAGTTCGGCCATCCTTGCTGCTCGCCGAGGCGGTATTGCGTGTAGACCGCCAAGCCTTCCTTCAGCACCCGCGACGCCCAACCCTGGGTCAGCAGATGGGTTGTCTCGTGCGCGGTGATCGCAGTCGACTTGGCGATTAATCGGACGGGAATGAAGATCGTCGCGGGCGGCTTGTGCCGGGCAATGCCCTTGCCGCGCACGACAAGGGTGATCGGCCCGACATCGTTGCCGAGATAAACGATCAGCGCCTCCCGTTCCCGTGCCGCCTGGTCGGCCAGTCTTTGAATGTCGCCAGGCGCGACACCTGCGCCGCGCACAACCGCGCAGACCATGCCATCGGCGCTAGCAACGCCGGTGCAAGCCTGCGCCGCGCCAGATCCCAAGAGGACCGCCGCGAGGAGACTTGGTGCGATCCGGCACACTAATCCATCGCCGCCGCGCGGATCGCGTCCGGGGTGAAGGGCATGCGGCGTAGCCTCAGGCCGCTGGCGTCGTACAGCGCATTGGCGATGGCGGCACCGGCGGGGCCGCTGACCGCTTCGCCGGCGCCGAGGAACGGATCGCCCGGGCGGTCTATCAGGATCGTCTCGATCGTCGGCACGTTGTCGAAGCGCAATATCGGGTAGCTCTCCCAGTCGCGGCTGGTGACGCCGTCGCTGTCGTAGGTGACCCGTTCGTGCAGGGCCCAGCTCGCCGCCTGGATGAAGCCGCCTTCGCC
>CAYLTU010000198.1:0-10976 GCA_964386465.1 uncultured Rhodospirillaceae bacterium | reverse complement strand
GCACCAACTGCCCGAACACGGGAACGCCGTAGCCGGTGCCGAAATTTCCGATCCCGAAGACGAACGCGATCAACGCCGTCATCGCGAAGTCCCTGTGGTTGAACAGGGAAAGATCGATCAGGGTCGGCCGGTCCTGCAATTGCGAATAGATCAGGACAATGCCCGATAGGATTCCGATCGTGAACAATCCGAGGATATAGGTGGATGTCCAACCCTCGGCGTTACCTTCGGTCAACCCGGTGATCATGCAATACACCATGACGACCAACAGGATATAGCCGATCCAGTCGAACGATCCCCGGTCCTTGTTCGGAATCGACGGCATGAAGATCCAACCCATTATGGCCGCAACCGCGATCACGGGCAGCGGCGCCCAGAATATATAGCGCCAGTGGAACAGGTCGATGGCGACGCCGCCGACGATTGGGCCGATGGCGACCGCCATGAAAACGCCCATGGAATAGATCGCCATCGCATAGCCGCGCCGTTCCGTCGGGAACACCTGGAAAGCCACCACCATGACCAGCGGCTGGATAACGCCGGCCGATACGCCCTGCAGGACGCGGCCTAGGACGATCAGGTTGAAATCCTGACTCAGCGCGCCGATAAAGCTGCCGACGATGAAGATCAGCGATGCGAGCATAAACACACCGCGTTGCCCGAACGCTGCGGTCAACCAGGCGCAGAGAAGCTGACTCGTCACCATCGCGATGTTGAAAGCCGACGTCATCAACTGCGCCTGATCGAGTCCGACCCCGAACGATCCCATGACGTCCGGCACCGCGACGTTTACGATGGTTCCGGAGACCACCATCGTGAAAGACGCGCTCATTCCCGCGGTCATGACCAGGATCCTGTAGGGCTGGCCATACCGCGCGAACAGGTCGTCGATTGATTCGGATTTCGTAAGGATCGTGAGAACCTGACTGGCGTCTTGCGGAGCCCAAGCTTATCTGCGCGCGCGGTGGTTGAACAAGGGCGGCCGATTACAGATGAACTGAAGCGACGTTATTTTAGCGCAACCCGCAAGCGACCGTGATCCATATCTGGTACGCCTGTTATTCGCGAACGCAATATATGCGGAAAATATTGCCTATTGACGCTCGAATCGGATCTGTGATTCGATGCGCGGATGGAGGTTGCAGACACCCTCAAGCGGTACGCTGGCCAAGTGGTGCGCCCGGTTCTCGGTACGCTGGTCGTTGCCTATATCGCCTATCATGCGGTGCAGGGCGATCGGGGGCTGTTGGCCTATTTCACCTATAGCCAGGAAGTGACCCGCGCGACCGCGACATTGCGGGAGGTGCGGCAGACCCGCGAAAGCCTGTCCCATCGGGTCGCGCTCCTGCGTCCGGAGAGCCTCGATCCCGACCTTTTGGAAGAACGGGCCAGGATCACGCTTGATCTGGTGCGGGAAGACGAATTCATCGTCTTTTTGCCGCCGGATGCGAACTAAATATCGGGCGCTTGCGGCGCTGGATTCTTGCCGGAAAAATCCTAAAAACAACTCACTTAACCAATAACAAGTTAATTTAAGTTTTATTATTTTTTAACAATAACTTAACGCACCCTTGCCAAACCCTTCCAGGCGGGCTACCTGTTTTGTCCGCGACACATTTCGAGGGAAGGCGCAGGGATGGCGGCTAAAGCGACGAAATCGAAATCGAAACGCGCGCCGAAAGCGGCGAAGTCCAATCTCCGGGCCTCGGGCGAGGAACTCCTTCAATACTACCGCGAAATGCTGATGATCCGGCGGTTCGAAGAGAAGGCCGGCCAGCTTTACGGCATGGGTCTGATCGGCGGGTTCTGCCATCTTTATATCGGTCAGGAAGCGGTCGTCGTCGGCATGCAGGCCGCGATTACGCCGGATGACGCGATCATCACCAGCTACCGCGATCACGGCCACATGCTGGTCTGCGGCATGGATCCGCGCGGCGTGATGGCGGAATTGACCGGACGCGCCGGCGGCTATTCGAACGGCAAGGGCGGTTCGATGCACATGTTCTCCAAGGAAAAGAACTTCTACGGCGGCCACGGCATAGTGGCGGCGCAGGTGCCGCTCGGAACCGGGATCGCCTTCGCTCACAAGTACAACAAGACGAAGAATGTCTGCCTGGCCTATTTCGGCGACGGCGCCATCAACCAGGGCCAGGTTTATGAATCCATGAACATGGCCGCACTCTGGTCGCTGCCGATCATTTATGTCGTTGAAAACAATAAATATGCAATGGGTACAAGCCTGGAGCGGGCCTCCGCCGGCACCGAGCTTTACATGCGCGGCACCGCCTATGGCGTGCCCGGCGAACAGGTCGACGGCATGGATGTTGTTGCCGTTCGCGCCGCCGGCGAGATGGCGGTCGCCCATTGCCGCGATGGCAAAGGACCCTTCGTGTTGGAGATGATGACCTACCGCTACCGTGGCCATTCGATGTCGGACCCGGCGAAATACCGCGCCCGCGAAGAGGTCCAGAAGGTGCGCAGCGAGCGCGATCCGATCGATTTCGTGCGCAATCTGCTGCTTGAGGGCGAACACACGGACGAGGCGGCGCTGAAACAGATGGACCGAGAGGTGAAGGATGTCGTTTCCGACGCCGCGGAGTTCGCGCAGAACAGTCCGGAGCCCGATCCGTCCGAATTGTGGACGGACATTCTGGTAGACGCCTAAGAAGCCGTTCGCCGAAGCGACGCGTAAAGAAGGGGAGACTGCATGCCCATCCAGGTATTGATGCCGGCCCTGTCGCCGACCATGACCGAGGGCACTCTGGCAAAGTGGCTCAAGGCGGAAGGCGACGCGGTCAGCTCGGGCGACGTCATTGCCGAGATCGAGACCGACAAGGCGACCATGGAGGTCGAGGCGGTCGATGACGGCGTTGTCGGCAAACTTCTGGTCGCCGAAGGCACCGAGGGCGTTGCCGTCAATTCACCGATCGCCGTGTTGCTGGCCGATGGCGAGGATGCGTCGGCGGTCGATGCGGCAGCGGCGACGGCAGCGCCGGCAGAGGCTCCCGCACCCGCCGAGGCGCCGGCTGAATCCACTGTAGCCGCGGCGCCACCGATGCAAAGCGTCGCCGCGGAACCGGATTGGACCGGACCGACCGTGACCATGACCTTGCGCGAAGCGCTGCGCGACGGTATGGCCGAGGAGATGCGGCGCGACGACAGCGTCTTTCTGATCGGCGAGGAAGTCGCGCAGTATGAAGGCGCCTACAAGGTCAGTCAGGGGCTGCTCGAAGAGTTCGGGGCCGAGCGGGTCATCGATACGCCGATCACCGAGCATGGTTTTACGGGGCTCGCGGTGGGCGCGGGGTTCATGGGCCTGCGGCCGGTTGTCGAATTCATGACCTTCAATTTCGCCATGCAGGCAATCGACCACATCATAAACTCGGCGGCGAAGACCCTGTACATGTCCGGCGGGCAGTTGGGATGTCCCATCGTCTTCCGGGGGCCGAACGGGGCGGCGTCCCGCGTCGGCGCACAACATTCGCAATGCTATGCCAGTTGGTATGCGCATTGCCCCGGGCTGAAAGTCATCTCGCCGTTCTCGGCTTCGGACGCGAAGGGGCTGCTGAAATCCGCCATCCGCGACCCGAATCCGGTGATTTTTCTGGAGAACGAGCTGATCTACGGCGATAGCTTCGATCTGCCCGACGACGGCGACTATACGGTGCCGATCGGCAAGGCGAAGGTGCTGCGCGAAGGCGACGACGTCACCCTGATCGCCCATTCAATCATGGTGGGCCGCGCCCTTCAGGCCGCCGAGGCGTTGGCGGCGGACGGGATCAATGCGGAAGTGATCGATCTGCGGACGATCCGGCCGCTCGATATCGAGACGATCATCGAGTCGGTGAAAAAGACCAACCGCGTGGTCTCTTGCGAGGAAGGCTGGCCGTTTGCCGGGATCGGCTCCGAGATCGCCATGGTGGTGATGGAGAACGCCTTCGACTGGCTCGACGCGCCGGTGGCCCGTGTCGCCGGGCTGGACGTGCCGATGCCCTACGCGGCGAATCTCGAAAAACTTGCGCTGCCGCAGGCCGAACACATCGTGGACGCGGCCAAAGCGGCCTGTTACCGGACCTGAGACGCGGTTTTTGCGTCACGGAGGGGAAGAACCATGCCGATAAAGATACTCATGCCTGCCCTGTCGCCGACGATGACCGAGGGGACCCTGGCGAAGTGGCTCGTCAGCGAGGGCGACGACGTGAATTCGGGCGATGTCATCGCGGAAATCGAGACCGACAAGGCCACCATGGAGGTCGAAGCCGTCGAGGAAGGCAAGGTCGGCAAGATCCTGGTCGGCGAAGGAACCGAGGGCGTACAGGTGAACGCACTCATCGCCTTGTTGCTCGAAGACGGTGAGGATGCCAGCGCGCTTGAAGGCGCTACGGACGCGGCACCGGCGCCTGCGTCACCGGCCGCCGCACCCGAAGCGCCAGCCGTGCCCGAAGCAGCAGCCCCGGCTGCTGCTCCGGCACCGGCGCCCGCAGCACCTGCCGCGGCATCCGGCGATCGAATTTTTTCGAGTCCCCTGGCGCGTCGCATGGCACAGCAGGCGGGGCTCGACATTGCGACGGTATCGGGGTCAGGGCCAAACGGCCGTATCGTCAAACGCGATATCGAGGCGGCGCTCGCGTCCGGCGCCCCGGCACCTGCGGCTGCTCCAGCCCCAGCGGCGCCTGCAGCCGCTGCACCGGCGCCGGAGGGTGTCGAGCCGGCCTTCGATTTCGAACCGGCCAACGGGATGCGCAAGATTATTGCCCAGAGGCTGACCGAGTCGAAGCAGACAGTGCCGCATTTCTATCTAACGGTCGATTGCGAGATCGACACGTTGCTGGCGCTTCGCAAGGAACTGAACTCCCGGTCCGACGATTATAAAATCTCGGTCAATGATTTGATCATCAAGGCCAGCGGCGTGGCGCTGCGGCGCGTGCCGGCGGCCAACGCGTCGTGGACCGGCGACGGGATCAAGCGCTACCACACGGCCGACATCTCGGTCGCGGTGGCCATCGAAGGCGGGCTGATCACACCGGTCGTGCGCGATGCCGGCGGCAAGGGGCTGGAGACGATTTCGAGCGAAATGCGCGATCTGGCCGTGCGCGCCCGGGACGGCAAATTGATGCCGGAGGAATATCAGGGCGGCACCTTCAGCATATCCAATCTTGGCATGTTCGGGATCAAGCAGTTCGACGCCGTCATCAACCCGCCGCAGGGCGCGATCATGGCGGTCGGCGCGGGCGAGCAGCGCCCGGTCGTACGCAACGGCGCGCTGGCGGTTGCCACGGTGATGTCGGTGACCCTGTCGGTGGACCACCGGGTCGTCGACGGGGCGATCGGCGCCGAATTTCTCGCCGCTTTCAAGAAGATGATCGAAGATCCGATGACGATGCTGCTTTAGCAGCGCGCCGCTGGAAAAATAGGGGGTATCCATGGCCGATACGAACTTCGACGTCGTCGTCGTAGGCGGCGGGCCGGGCGGCTATGTCGCCGCCATTCGTTCCGCGCAACTTGGCATGAAAACAGCACTGGTCGAACGCGAGCATCTCGGCGGAATCTGCCTCAACTGGGGATGCATTCCGACGAAAGCGCTGCTGCGTACGTCGGAAATCTATCACTACGCGACCCATGCGGAGCAGTTCGGCCTGAAGGTCGAGGGCGCATCGGTCGATCTGGCGGCGGTCGTTAAGCGCTCGCGTCGGATCGCGGCCCAGCTCAATGGCGGTGTCGGGCATCTTCTGAAGAAAAACAAGGTCACCGTAATCGACGGCGCCGGGAAGCTGGACGGCGGCGGGGCGGGCGCGCGCAAGCTCAAGGTCGAAAAGGACGGTAAGGCCGTAGCCGACCTCGTCGGCAAGCATATCGTGCTGGCCACCGGCGCGCGGGCGCGGAGTCTGCCGGGCCTGGAGCCGGACGGCAAGCTGGTCTGGACCTACAAGGAGGCGATGGTGCCGGAAACCCTGCCGAAATCGATGCTCGTCGTCGGTTCGGGCGCGATCGGCATGGAATTCGCGAGCTTCTACAACGATCTCGGCGCCGACGTAACGGTCGTCGAGGTCATGGACCGTATTCTGCCGGTCGAGGACGCGGAAATCGCCGCCTTCGCGCACAAACAGTTCGTAAAGCAGGGCATGACGATTCATGCCGCCGCGCAGGTCACCAAACTCGACCGAGCCAAAGATAGCGTTACGGCCACCATCGAAGCCGGCGGCAAGTCGAGCCAGATCACCGTCGACCGGGTGATCCTCGCCGTCGGTATCGTCGGCAATGTCGAGGATCTCGGCCTCGAGGGCACCAAGGTGAAGGTCGATCGGACGCATATCGAGGTCGATGGCTGGGCGCGGACTGCGGAGCCCGGCATCTACGCCATCGGCGATGTGGCCGGACCGCCCTGGCTGGCGCACAAGGCGAGCCACGAAGGCGTCGTCTGCGTCGAGAAGATCGCCGGCGAGCCGGGCGTGCATCCGTTCGAAACCGGAAATATTCCCGGTTGCACCTATTGCCGGCCGCAGATCGCCAGCGTCGGACTGACCGAGGACGCAGCGAAGGAACAGGGACACAAGGTCCGAGTCGGGCGCTTCCCCTTCATGGGCAACGGCAAGGCGATCGCATTGGGCGAACCCGAAGGCTTGGTCAAGACGGTATTCGACGAGAAAACCGGCGAATTGCTGGGCGCGCACATGGTCGGCGCGGAGGTAACCGAGCTGATTCAGGGCTACGTCGTCGCCCGTACCTTGGAGACGACCGAGAAGGAGCTCATGCACACCATCTTCCCGCACCCGACCCTGTCGGAGATGATGCACGAGTCGGTCCTTGACGCCTACGGCAAGGTTATCCATTTCTAGGGTATGAATTCGACCGCGAAAGCCGCCTCGCTGCGCCATCCGGAGAAGCGCAACCGCCCGGACAACCCGATCCAGCGCAAGCCGTCCTGGATCCGGGTCAAGGCGCCGACCTCGCCGGTCTATCGGGAAACCCGCGACATCGTGAGCGAGAACGGCCTGCACACGGTCTGCGAGGAGGCGGGGTGCCCCAATATCAGCGAATGCTGGGCCCGGAAGCACGCCACGTTCATGATCATGGGCGACACCTGCACGCGCGCCTGCGCCTTCTGCAATGTCGCGACGGGCACGCCGCGGCCGCTCGATCCGATGGAGCCGGTCAATATCGCCGCCGCCGCGGCCAAGCTGGGGCTGGAACACATCGTCGTCACGTCGGTCGACCGTGACGATCTGGCGGATGGTGGAGCAGCGCATTTTGCCGAGGTGATCGGCCGCATCCGCGAATACGCGCCGGGCACGACGGTCGAAGTATTGACACCGGATTTCAAGGACAAGGCGGGGGCGATCGAAACCGTCGCCGATGCGCGGCCGGATGTCTTCAACCACAATCTGGAAACCGTACCGCGCCTGTATCCGGCGATCCGGCCCGGGGCGCGGTATTTCACCAGCCTCGAACTGCTGCACCGGGCCAAGCGGATAGACCCGAACCTGTTCACCAAGTCGGGTCTGATGGTCGGTCTCGGCGAAAGCCGGGAGGAGGTGCACCAGGTGATGGACGATCTGCGCGCCGCCGACGTGGATTTCCTGACGATTGGCCAGTATTTGCAGCCGACACCGAAACATGCGGCGATCGACCGATTCGTCACCCCGGACGAGTTTGACGCCTACGCCGCGGCGGCGCGAGGCAAGGGGTTCCTGATGGTGGCGGCGACGCCGCTGACCCGATCATCCTATCACGCGGATGCCGATTATGCCCGCCTGCGCGACGCCCGGGCCGCGCAGCAGGCGCGCTCGAACGGCGCCTAGCCGAGGGACCACGTGCCGACCCACGCCGAGACGAAAATACTGCCGCACCGGCCGGAACAGATGTTCGATCTGGTCGCCGACGTCGGTCGCTATCCGGAGTTTCTGCCCTGGTGCGTCGGCGCGCGCGTCCGGAGCCGGACGGACACCCTGATGGTCGCCGATTTAATAATCGGATTCAAAGGGGTGCGGGAGAGTTTTACGAGTCGTGTTGCACTCGATCGCGAGGCCATGACAATTGATGTCAGATATCAGGATGGCCCTTTTAAATATTTGAATAATAAATGGAAATTCGACAAAACGGAGTCCGGTCAGTGCACGCTCGATTTCTATGTCGATTTCGAGTTCAAGTCCCGCATCCTGCAGCGCCTCATAGGGGCGCTTTTCGGCGAAGCCGTGCGCCGGATGGTGCGGGCATTCGAACAACGCGCGGCCAAATTGTACGGTGAAACGGCGCTGCTCTGACGCGTTGAACTACATTTGCAGTCCACGCCCGGGCCAAACCGTTTCGTTACGCTTCCGAATATCTATTTCTAGTCGGTAGCGAAACGGTCTCCACAAGATGTGGGCAGCATCATCGTGACAAACATATTCAGGCCTATTAAATTAGGCATCAACACTAGTTTGTCGAAATGCGGGCGCCATTCAGGCGCTGCCGGGTGGGACCGCCGTATTGATCACGTCGTCGCAAATTCGGGCTGCCCGGGCGATCATCAGCGCCAAGCAAAGCGAGTTGGCCAAGGCCGCCGGGATTTCTCTGGCGACATTGAACAATATCGAACGCGGGGTCGGCGATCCGCGCACGAGCACGCTCGACGCGATCGAGCGCGCCCTGCACCGCGCCGGTGTCGAAATTGCCGGCGACGCGACCACGGAGACGGTGAGGTTGCAGCGGATAGAGCGGCCGCAGGCCTTCGACACCTTCCTCGCGAGCCAAAGGGTCCTTGAGGCGATCGGGCCGGAATCGCTTCTCAAGCCGCGGAACGTGTTGTTGTTCGCCCGCTGGAATAGGGGGCAGGAGGAGGACCGGCCCCGCGTCTGTCTGCTGGTCGAAGGTCAGGTCCGCGCCGTGCTGTTCGACAGGGTCGACTTCAATCTTGGCGGTGGTGCGCGGGTCGCCGAGGTTGCCGGTGTCATGCTGGCCGCCTTTGCCTTCCACCGTGCCCGGTTGCGTTTCCTCGACCAGGTGCTGGAGGACACGACGTCGGCGGAAGCCGGCGAGGCTGTCGACCGCCTGCGATCGCTGCACGACCTGCCGCTGGCGCACCCGAGCGAGTTCATCGACGTGTTCGGGTCCTGGGACGACTGCCTGTCTCGCTACGGCACGCGTCCAGGCCACCCGCTGGCCGATCTTGCCGCCCTGTTCGTGGCGGAGACAGTTTAGAGCGGCAACTCGTTCCGAACGATTTCGGCACCGCCGACCATTGCGATCATCTTCGAGCGGGCGAGCCAGCGCGGAATCGCGGAGAAACCGCAATCCGCGGTGACGAACAGTTTCTCGAGCGGCACAAATTCAAGCACGCGCCGTATACGGTCGGCGACCTCTTCGGCTGTTTCCACATGAAAGGATTTGACGTCGATGACGCCCGCGACGATGGCGTGCCGTGCGGCCAGATCCGGCAGGAATGCGAGATCCCCCATCTCGCGATTGGCGAACTCGAGCAGCAGCATATCGCAGTCCAACTCGCCCATAGCCGGCATCAGGCGGCCGAAATCGCGCCGCACGAAGGGCCGGCTGGCGTTGTTGCCGAAACAGACGTGCACGGCGGTTGTGCCTTCCGCCTTTTCGAGGGTCCGGTTGACCGCCGCCGCGCCCGCGGCCATCGACAGCCCATCGGGCGGATTGGCGAATCCAGGCTCATCCAGTTGCACGAAATCGGCGCCGGCCCGGCTGAGCGCGGTCAGTTCGGCGCCGATAATCGCCGCAAGGTCGCCGAGCAAGGCCTCAATTCCACCAGCGCTATAGGCCGAACCCGGCTGTATATTGTTGGCGAAGGTCAACGGTCCCGGCAGCGCGATTTTCAGCCGGTGGCCGGGCGCGATGCGCTGTAGTGCTTGATATTCCGAAACAAGGCCGAGCCCGTCCGGCGCCGAGACCGTCTCGGCGGCGACGAACGACGGCGCCATGTCGTATCCCGGCACGCCGAGCCGCCTACCGGGCGGGACCCGCTCGATGCCGCGCAACCGGTCGTACATCTCGTAGACGAAGCGTTGCCGCCGCAACTCGCCGTCCGACAGGACATCGACGCCAGCCTCGATCTGATCGGCGACGACGACACGCGTTGCGTCGTCGAACGCTTCGTCGATATCGTCCTCGCCGGCGCGCCCGTCACGGATAGCCGTGCGGAACGGGAACATCCAGCCCGGGGTGGCATAGCTGCCGACCCCCATTGTGGCGAGCGGCCGGAGAGATGCGGAATCACGGTCGATCATCGATTCTCCAAACAAATTCGGGATTGAGCCCCATTAAACGCGATCCATGGATTCATTGGCGAATTGGTTATTATGTTCCGAGTGGTTGAAAATTGGTATCCCGACCGTAAAGGAGATCAAGATGAGCCGTCTCTTCGGCGAAATGCGTCAGATCGGGATCGTCGTCCGCGATATCGAAGCCGCGATGCGGCACTGGGTCGAGGTTTGTGGCGTCGGGCCCTGGTTCTATGCGGACAAGCTTCCCGTCACCGCCTTCACCTATCGCGAGGAGACCTTCGACGACATTCACATTTCCGTCGCGTTGGCCAATTCCGGCGACGTCCAGCTCGAACTGATCCAGCAGCGCTGCGACACGCCGAGCATGTACCGAGATTTCCTGGGGGCCGGACACGAGGGCATGCAGCACTGGTCGAGCTGGCCCGAAGATTACGACGAGCGCCTGGACCGCGCCCTGTCCACCGGCTATTCGGTCGGGCAGCAGGGTGACAGCCCCCGTGGCCGTTTCGTCTATCTTTGGAACGAAGGCCACCCCGGAACGGTTATCGAGATGGCGCACATGACCCCGACCCGGAAAGGCATCTTCGATGCGATCCGCGACGCGGCCGTGGACTGGGACGGTGCCGACCCCATTCGAAGGACTTGGCCGTCTTGAGGAGAGAGTTGGCCTCAGATATCCGATAATGCCGGCTGGAACCGCAAGTCCGTAAACGCTTCGGCCTGCATCGGACGATCGATGCCGCCATACTC
>CAYLTU010000197.1:9557-11010 GCA_964386465.1 uncultured Rhodospirillaceae bacterium | reverse complement strand
CCTGTTACCCATGTCTCCGGTCTACTCTGTTACCTATGTCGCCGGTTCGGACCCTCGCGGGGGAAGGTCAGGAAGGGGGGGGATCGCGCGATCCGATATCAACGGCGCGCCCTAAAGGCTTGCGAGTTTTGCCGCTTCGATGACGGAATGCACGCGATCGGAATACCAGGAACAAACAACACGCATGCCCTATCAGTCCATCGCGCGTCTCTCGCTCTTCGTCATTCGGCCGCTTCGGTGCCGACGATATCGTCACGGCGCGGATCGCGGAACTTGGTCCGCCCGTGGTGCCGGTCGGCGACCTTGTAGCCGAGCGCGTCCTCGGCGATCAGGATCTTCTGAACGTTCGCCGTGCCCTCGCCGGTGAAGAACAGATCGGCATAGGATTTCAGCCACGACACCCGGTACTCCGTCGACAGCCCGTAACCGCCGAACACCTGTTGCGCCTTGTCGGCGGCCATCTTCGCGGTCTGCGAGGCGTGGTACTTGGCGATCGCGGCTATGCGGTTGCAGGGCAGGCCGGCATCCATGCGCCGCGCCGCGTCGTAGACCAGCAGCCGGCTCGCCTCGATGCTGGCCGCCATATCGGCGATGTCGGACTGGATCATCTGAAATTTTCCGATCGGCGAGCCCTTCACCATGCGCTCGTTGGCGTAGCGCACCGCGTCCTCGAAACAGGCGCGCGCCACGCCCAGCGCCTTGGCCGCGACGGTGACCCTGCCCGCCTGCAACGCCTGCATGACGATCTGGAACCCTTCGCCTTCCTCGCCCAGCCGGTTCTCGACCGGGACCTTGAAATCGTCGAGGAATACCGCGTTGGTGCGCAGCGCCTTCGACAACCCGTGCATCTCGATCGGACGCGCCTCGAAGCCGGGATATTTCTTCGGTTCGACGATGAAGGCGGTGACGCCACGGTGTCCGGCGTCCGGGTCGGTCTTGGCCAGCAGCACGCCGACATCGGTCTCGTTCGCCATCGACGCGAACATCTTGGAGCCGTTCAGGATGTAAAAGTCGCCGTCGCGCACCGCGCGCGTGTTCATGTTGCCCAGCGCATCGGAGCCGCCGCCCGGCTCGGTCAGCGACATCATGCCGATCGTCTCGCCGGCCAGCAGAGGCGGCACGTATTCCAGCACCTGCTCGGTCGTGCCGCCGGTGTAGATGCAGTAGGGACAGGTTGCCGCCTGCTGGTTGAAGCAGGACGCGAAGCGGACATCGTTGCGCGCGAACTCCTCGACGACGACCGCCGTCGCCAGATAGCCCATGCCGCTGCCGCCGACGGATTCGGGAAACAGGTTGCCGTAGAATCCCGCGGCGCCGGCCTGCAGCACCAGATCGCGCGGAAAATCACCGGCGGCCTCGATCGCGTCCATCTTCGGCGCGACCTCGGTTTCCATGAACCGGTTGACGCTATCCCTGATGAGCTGAATTTCTTCCGGAAACAGATCGTCCATGG
>CAYLTU010000197.1:0-9457 GCA_964386465.1 uncultured Rhodospirillaceae bacterium | reverse complement strand
CGGTTGACGCTATCCCTGATGAGCTGAATTTCTTCCGGAAACAGATCGTCCATGGCATCCCTCGCTACGAGACCGTTGCTAAGTTTTTTACGGGCTCGTCGTCCACCCCCACCCTAACCCTCCCCCGTCGAAGGGGGAGGGGACAATTTTTTGTCAAAACGAGAGTGTCCCTTCCCCCCTTGCGGGCTGAAATGTCCATCACAGGCATTTTAGGGCTAGGCTGAACGGCTTTGATGACCGTTCAGGGGGTGGAACCGGCGTCAGTGGCATCCTCACACGGTAACTCTCCTACGAAATGGTGACCCGGCCGCGCACATCCGCCAGCGCTTCGACCGCGCCGGTCACCAGATCCTGCATGATGTCGGCGGCGGGCCGAACCTCGTTCAACAGGCCTGCCGCCTGTCCGGCGGGATTGCTGTGCACTTCCAGACGGCCGGCGGCGCGCGCCGCGGCGTTGAAATCGTCCATCAGGATCTTCTGGAACGGCATCGGCAGCGGATCGAGATCGGCATCCATCCAGGCCTCGACGACTTCGTTGCGGAACATGCGCGCCGTCTTGCCGGTATAGGTCCGGCTGATCTCGAAATCGCGCGACTCGCCGTCGACGATCTGGCGCTTGTGGGTGTCGTGGATGGCGCATTCCGTCGACACCAGGAAGGCGGTCCCGACCCAAGCGCCGACCGCGCCGAGCGACAGGGCGGCCGCAACCCCGCGCCCGTCGGCGATACCGCCCGCCGCCACGACCGGGCGCGGCGCGACGGCGTCGACGACCTGCGGGATCAGCGGAAAATTAGCGATCTTGCCGGTATGGCCGCCGGCCTCGTAGCCCTGCGCCACGACGATATCGACACCGGCTTCGACCTGCCGCGTGGCATGGCGCGGCGAGCCGACGAGCCCCATGACCACCATGCTGCGTTCACGCGCCATCGGCACGACCCAGGACGGATCGCCCAGCCCGGCGGCGAACATCTGCACGTCCTCCTCCATGATCACATCGACCTGCTGCTGGATCATGTTCTTCCGGTTCGAGCCCGGCGTCTCGCCGCCCGCGCCCGAAGTGTTCGCCACCACGAACTCGTTATCGAGTTCAGCCGCTTCGAGCCCGTGCTGCGCCAGGAGATCTTCGACGAAGGCCACGTGTTGCGGGAAATCGGCCTTCAATTGCGCCCGCACTTCCGAACGCGTGTTTCCCGCACCACCCGCCACCTTGGCCGGGAGGATCAAATCGACGCCGATCGGCTTGTCCGTCAGCTTCCGGGTCTCGCGGATCTGGTTGCGCAGCTCGTCCGGGGTCAGGCCCGACCCGCCGACGACCCCCATGCCGCCCGCTTCCGATACGGCCGCGACCAGCGCCGGCGGCGTCGCCAGACCCCGCGACCCCATGCCCGCGAGCAGGATCGGGTATTCGATATCGAGCATTTCGCACAGCGGGGTGCGAAAAACAGGGCCGGTCATGGCACGTCCTCTCAGATCACTGTTCCCGTGACCCCCATGGTACCCAAAGCGGCCGATACGACAAACCGTTCGCGCCGGGACTAGTCGTCCGTTTCCAGAACAGGGAGGCAACCGGCCTCGCCGAGGATCGGCTCGATTGCGTCCCGGCTCGCCGCATCCAAACCCTGATAGTGCTCGCGGAGCCAGAAGAGACACTTCGCCTGATAGCGGAAGACGTTCTGCGAATAAGGCTTGCTGTCGATTTCCAATGAAACCTTGTCCGCGCCCGCCTTGGCGGCCGCCATATTCGCGGCGAGAAACGGCAGGTAGATTTCGCCCGCCATTTTCAGAAGTTCGACGACCGCCGGCGAAAGATCCGCAAGATCGCGCCATTCGCCCTCGACGCCGGAGGCGTCGTCGAGCCGGCGCACCCAGTGTTCCGTATGGGGCGCTTCGGCGCGCATGACCGCCAGCGGCGCAGGGTCGGTCGCGAGCGTCTTCAATTGGCCGAACAGGCCGAAATCCGCGAGCGACGGCCGCGAACCGAACAGGAAGCCGTCCCGCCGGACATTGGCTTCCAGGATGGCGAGGACACGGTGGTAGGTCGCCTCGATGAGCGGCGCGTTTTCCGGCGTGCAGCCGACCATCGCCATCCGGCCGCTTTGCCGCTGCAGGAACGCGGCGCGGGCCGCCTGAAAATCCGCCTCCTCGGTGAGGTCGGGCCGCGAATCGTCGATCGCCCAATGGGGGCCGTACCGGCGGCTCTCCTCGTAAGCAAACCGGTAATGGAACATGCATTTGGTCAGCCACTCGTCCGCCATGTCCTCGATCAGGTGGGAGAGGAAGGCGAGACCTGGATGGTCCGGCTGGATCGAGCGGCCGTTGCGGATTCGCGCCTCCAGGTCGAGCGCGATCGGCGTGGAATCGGTGCGGTGCGAGCCGTCCGGGTACTCCACCACCGGGATCAGCATCGGCTTGACGTCGCGCAGCGACTCCCGCACGTCGGGCGTCCGCATCACCCAGATATGCGGAATCCGCCGGTACCGGAAAATCGCCCGCATCTTCATCGAATAGGGCGAACCGTTTCCGCCGATGACGCGATATGTTTCCATAAGCGATGTCCAATTCTGAAGAGCGATACCCTCACACTAGTACAAGCGACCGCTTGTTTCGCCCTTGCCAAAACCGCTTTGGTGTTGGGACAGTATCGAATCGCCGTTCGAAAAAGGAAGCCGCCATGCCGTAGCGGGACCTGCGCGACTATATCGAGGAGCTCGACCGCCGCGGCCTGCCGCAGGCGATCGACGAACCGATGAACAAGGACACCGACTGAAAGATATCAAGCACAAGGAGCACTCCATGTCCGAGAACTTTATCTTCGAGGTGAGCGACGAGATCGCCACCCTGACCCTGAACCGCCCGGCGAAGCTGAACGCCTTTACCCGCGACATGCTGAAGGCGCTCGTCGCGTCGATCGACGAATGCGAGGAACGCGACGACGTTCGCGTCGTCATCCTGACCGGCACCGGACGCGGCTTTTCCACCGGCGGCGACATCGGCGGCATGGGGGAGGAAATCGACAACCGGCCGCACATCACCAAGGACAGCATCTACGGCGGCGTCCAGGGCTTCCCGAAGCGGCTGGCGCGGTTCGACAAGCCGATCATCGCCGCGGTGAACGGGCTCGCCGTCGGCGGCGGGATGGATCTGGCGCTCGCCTGCGATTTCCGCGTCGCCGCGCAATCCGCGCGCTTCGCCGAAACCTACGCCAAGATCGGCCTCGCGCCGGGCGGTGGCGGCGCCTATTTCCTGCCGCGGCTCGTCGGCATGGGACGGGCGCTGGAGCTGCTCTGGACCGCCGAGTTCATCGATGCCGATACCGCAAAGGAGATCGGGCTGGTGAACCATGTCTTTCCCAACGAGACGATGATGGAGGAGACCCGCAAGATCGCCCAGCGCATCGCCTCGATGCCGCCGCTGTCCATCCGGTTGATCAAGCGGGCGGCCTATCAGAGCGCCGGCACCGATATGGAGACCGCCCTCGACCTGATCAGCTCCCACATCGCCGTCGCCCGCGCCGGCGCGGACCATCCGGAGGCGATCGCCGCCTTCAAGGAGAAGCGTCCCGGCAATTATATCGGTTACTGAGGAGTGGAAATATGGTATCGGGGAAAGTCGCGATCATCACCGCGGGCGGCAGCGGTATGGGGGCCGGCGCGGCGCGCCGGCTGGCGCAGGACGGGTTCAACGTGGCGATCCTCTCCTCGTCGGGTAAGGGCGAAGCGCTGGCGCAGGAACTCGGCGGGGTCGGCGTCACGGGATCGAACCAGTCGAACGACGATCTGAAACGATTGGTCGACGCGGTAATGGACCGCTGGGGACGGGTCGACGCCCTGGTGAACAGCGCCGGGCACGGACCCCGCGCACCGATCCTCGAACTCAGCGACGAGGACTGGCACCAGGGCATGGAGGTCTATTTCCTGAGCGCCGTGCGGCCGACGCGTTTGGTTACGCCGGTCATGCAGGATCAGAAATCGGGTTCGATCATCAACATTTCCACCTTCGCGGCGTTCGAGCCCGATCCGATATTTCCAACCTCGGGCGTATTCCGCGCCGGACTCGCGGCCTATACGAAGCTGTTCGCCGATCGCTACGCTCCAGAGAATATCCGAATGAACAACGTGCTTCCCGGCTTCATCGACAGCCTGCCGGAGAAACCCGAATTCAAGGAACGTATTCCCATGGACCGCTATGGCAAGACCGACGAAGTCGCCGCGACCATCGCGTTCCTTGCCTCGGAGGGGGCCGGCTATATCACCGGGCAGAACATCCGCGTGGATGGCGGCATCACCCGAGCGGTCTGATGGTTCCGAACACTTCACCTTCGAGATATGCGACGCGGCCATGGACCAGGCCGGCGACGTCCGGGGCTCCGGTTGCGATATCTTCGCCGAGATCGGCGAGATTTTCGCCGGGACCAAATCCGTTCCAAAGGGCGCCACCACCGTCTACGATTCCATCGGCATCGCCATCATGGATGTCGCCGCGGCGAAACTCGCATACGATCTGATCACCTCAACACAAGGCTAGCGTACACATGACAGGACCATTCGACGGCATTCGGGTATTGGACATGACGACGGTGTTCGTCGGCCCCTATTCGAGCCAGCTTCTGGGCGATATGGGCGCGGAAGTGATCAAGGTCGAAGCGCCGGACGGCGATTTGACGCGCAACAGCGGCCCGTTCGTCAATCCGGGCATGGCGGCGAGCTTCCTGCAGCTCAACCGCAACAAGCGCGCCATCACCTTGAACCTGAAGACCGAAGGCGGGGCCGAGGCGTTGCGCGCGCTGATGCGCGAAACCGACCTGTTCGTGCACAACATGCGGCCCGAGCCTCTTGCACGGCTGGGCTTCGACTATGACAGCGTCCGCGCGCTCAATCCCGGCTTGATCTATTGCAATATTTGGGGCTTCGGCCGCGAAGGGCGCTATGCGGGCCAGGCGGCCTATGACGATGTCATCCAGGGCGCGGCCGGCCTGGTGGCGCTGGAAGGCTTCGGCGGCAAGGAAGCGCGCTACGTCCCTTCCCTGATCGCCGACAAGACGACCGGCCTGTTCGCCGCCTACGCCATGGCGGCGGCGCTGTACCACAAGCTGGCTACCGGTGAGGGTCAGGAGATTGAAGTGCCGATGTTCGAAAGCATGGTGAGCTTCACATTCCTGGAGCATCTCGCCGGCGAAAGTTTCGTACCCACGCAGGGCCCGCCGGGATCGGTGCGCCACGCCACGCCGATGCGCTGGCCCCACAAGACGAAGGACGGCCATATCTGCGCCATGCCCGGCAGCGACAAGCATTGGCGCGGCATGCTGAAGGCGATCGATCGCGAGGATCTGTGGGAAAACCCGATCGTCAAGGACCGCAACGCGCGGCGGGAGAATATCGAGGCGGTCAACGCGCTGGTCGGCGAGTTGATGGCCGAGCGGACCACGGCGGAATGGGTACCATTGCTGGCCGAGGCCGGCGTTCCCTGCATGCCGATCTCGACGCTAGGGGATGTCGTTGCCGACGGTCACCTCGGCGATGTCGGTTTCTGGCATGAAACCGAACTCCCGGTCGAAGGAAAGGTCCGGCTGATGAAACCGCCCTACACGTTGAGTAAGTCGCCCGCCACGATCCGCCGCGACCCGCCCCGCTTCGGCGAACACACGCGCGCCATCCTGGACGAGCATGGTTACGATGCCGATACGATCGAACGGCTTCTTGCAGAAGGCGCGGTCATGGACGGTACGGGATGAAGCCATGAGCGAAGAGCGCGCCGTCGACCTATCCACGGAGCTTGCGGAAGGCTTCGTCCTGCCGCCCGCCGGCATCCCGGCGGAGGTTTTGAAGCGCACGGTCATTCCGGAAACCGGTCTTAGCTTTCATCCGCGCCAGACCATGGAAAGGGCCGACGACGCGCTGCTGCCGATCATCACCTCGGCCTATCTCGCCTGCGGCCTGCATTCCGGCGACCCGCTGGTGCTGCGCCGGCTGATCCCGACGCTGCTGGAGAACGATATCCGGATCGGCGTGCATCCCTCCTATCCCGGCATCTTCAATTTCGGCCAGGATCACATCGGCATGACACAGGACGAACTGGTCAGCGTCTTCCTCTATCAATTCGGTGCGCTCGACGGCGTGCTGCGCGAATTCGGCCGGCGCATCCGCACGGCTAAATGCCACGGCGCGCTGTATTACGACGTCTCCGAAGAGGCCTGGGCCTGCGAAGCGCTGATCGAGGCAGTCCGCGCCTTCGACCCGGAACTCATCGTCGTCGCGCCCGCCGTGTCAGGGACCCTGGACCAGCTGAAGGCGTCCGGTCTGAGGGTCGCGGCGGAATGCTACGCCGACCGCCGCTACGGTCCGAACGGCCGCATCGTCGACCGCACCCACCCGCAAGCGCTGCTGGAAAGCGCCGAGGATGCGGCGGCGCAGATCGTCAACGTGGTGCGAAACGGCACCGTCGAAGCGGAAGACGGCACGATGGTCCCGATGGCCGCCGACACTTTCTGCCTGCACAGCGACACGCCCGGCGCGGCCGATATGGGCCGGGCCGTCGTCGAAGCGCTGCACGCCGAGGGGGTCGCGATTAAGGCGACGACCGAGCTTATCTGAACAGACGAGGGAAAAAACCTCATGCCCTACGACTTCGAACTGCTCACCGTCGAGACCGCCGGGCGGGTTGCGACCGTGACCATCGACAATCCACCGGCGAACGTCATCACCATGGCGCTGCTGGCGGAGCTCGACCGGCTGTCGTCGCAGCTCAAGGCCGACACCGATCTCACCGTCGTGGTGATGCGCAGCGCGGATCCGGAATTCTTCCTCGCCCATTTCGACGTCGCCGCGATCCTGGAGCGGCCGACCGGATTCGAGCCGCAGCGCGACTCGCAGCTGAAGCCGTTTCACGCGCTGTGCGAACGCTTCCGCACCATGAACAAAATCGTGATCGCACAGATCGAGGGCCGGGTCGGCGGCGGCGGCAGCGAACTGTCGGCGTCCATGGACATGCGGTTCGGCGTGCGCGGCAAGACCAAAATCAACCAGATGGAGGTGCCGCTCGGCATCATTCCCGGCGGCACCGGCACGCAGCGCCTGCCGCGCCTGATGGGCCGCGGTCGCGCGCTGGAGTTGATCCTGGGCGGCGACGATTTGGATGCGGAGACGGCGGAACGCTGGGGCTATCTCAACCGCATCTTCGAGCCGAACGAGATCGGACCGTTCGTTGACAGGCTGGCCAGGCGCATCGCGTCCTTCCCGCCGACCGCGGTGCGCCAGGCGAAAACGGCAGTCAACCAGTCGGAACGGCCGTGGCTCGAGGGCCTGTTCGAGGAAGCCTTTCTGTTCGAACAACTGCTGCGCACCGACGGCGCGCGCCGCAACATGCAGCACTTCCTGGAAATCGGCGGCCAGACCCGCGACGGCGAGTTGCGCATGGACGAATTGTGCGCCGCACTGGGCGACGCGCGCCCCGAAAATAGCTAATCGAACGATACATGTGGCACACTCTATGGACGGCAGGCGCTAATTTTTGCCAGAATGCGGTTCAAGCGAAAAATCAGGCGCCAATAACGCAATTCGATAGGGGGCATCCAATGAGAATTATTCCGACAATTATCGCTGCGGCAGCCGTTGCGCTCGTGGCTGGTAGCTTCTCCGCACAGGCGGCCGATATCAAAACCATGTCCGCGGACGAAGTGGCCAAGGCGTTCAAGAAAGGCAGCATGATCTGCTCCTGGAAGGCCGGCAAGAAGGGCAAGGACAAGGGCACCGATTATTACTACAAGGACATTTCCGCGACGTCCGGCAACGCGGACCGCGTGCTCGGCAAATCGACGCTACAGGGCAAATGGAGCATCTCCGGCGATACCCTGTCGCTGAAGTTCGGCGTCGTCGGTAAACCCCAGATGTACAAACTGGCCAAGGTCGAAAAAAAGACCTACACGGCGTATCTGAATGGCAAGAAGAAGATGACGTTCAAGTGCAAATAACGCCATCGTCGTAGCTGACGGTCGAAAGGGCGCGGCATTCGTCGCGCCCTTTCGCCGTTAAACGAGATGGATTCGACCGCGGAGCACCGCCCATGTTGACGGTTGAGGAAAACGAACTGCTGACCCGATCCGGTCCCGATACTCCGATGGGCCAGTATTTCCGCCGTTTCTGGCAACCGATCGCGCTAAGCGAGGAGCTGGCGGAACCGGACGGCGACCCGGTTCGCGTGACCCTCCTGGGCGAGGATCTGGTTGGGTTCCGCGACACGGAAGGGCGGATCGGCCTGATCGACTCCTACTGCCCGCATCGCGGCGCGAACATGTTCTATGGCCGCAACGAGGAATGCGGGCTGCGATGCGTCTATCACGGCTGGAAGTTCGGAGTCGACGGCAAGGCGATGGACCTGCCCAACGTCCCGCCCGGCGTGCGCATGCACGACACGATGCGCATCAAGGCCTACCCGACGCGCGAATACGGCGGCTTCGTCTGGGCCTATCTCGGCCCTGAGTCCGACAAATTGCCGGAAGTGCCGCAACTCGAATTCGGGAAAGTCGAAGATAGAAAACGCTACGTCTCGAAGCAGCGGATCGAGTGCAATTGGGTGCAGATCATGGAAGGCGACCTCGACACCTCGCACTTCTCCTTCCTGCACATGCCGGCGCCGAGCTTGGCAGCCACCGAGAACAAGGACGCCAACTCGCCGAACCGGCACCTCGAATGGATGCGCCGGGACGGCAGGCCGAAATTCGACCTGCTCGACCACGATGTCGGCTTCGTCGCCGGCGGCGCGCGCGCGACGGACGACGATGGAGAGCTTTACTGGCGCTTGACCCAGTTCATGCTGCCCTCGCACGGGACCGGTCCCGCGACGGTGCCGGGCGAGACCTATTACGGTTTCACGCTGGTGCCGACCACCGACACCGGCTGCTGGATGTACTGCTACGCCTGGAACCCGGAACGCGACCTGCACGACGCGGAATTGGCGAAGATAAAGCAAGGCCACGGCATCTTCGCCGAGCTCGGCCCCGACTACATGCCGGTCCGCAACCGGTCAAACGACTATCAAATCGACCGCGAGGACCAGAAGCACCGGACCTATACCGGCGTCAAAGGTACCGCGGAGCAGGACATCATGATCCAGCAGAGCCAGGGCTGGATCGCCGACCGGACACGCGACAATTTGACGGCGACCGACGCCGCGGTCGTGCATTTCCGCCGCCTTCTGATCGAGCAGGCCAGGGCGCTGGCGGAAGACGGCAAGGAACCGTCCGCACCTGGCGACCACGAGGCCTATTGCACGAGACCCGGCGCCTGGGTCGCCAAGAGCGACAAGGAGTTGGAAGAAGTTCTCTCTGAACGGTTCGGCCACCCGCGCGGGCGGGCGACGGGTTAGAGATTGTCAAGACCACTCACCCCTTCGCCCCGGCCTCCGAGCTGGGTCCGAACCGGCGACATAGGTAACAGAGTAGACCGGAGACATGGGTAACAGG
>CAYLTU010000196.1:0-11013 GCA_964386465.1 uncultured Rhodospirillaceae bacterium | reverse complement strand
TCTGCCGGAACCGGTCGAAGACGGTCTGACCTTCGAAGCCAACGCCATCCTGAAAGCGGAAGCCGCGGCGATCCGATCGGGCCTGCCGGCGCTTTCCGACGATTCCGGCCTCGCCGTCGCCGCCCTGGACGGTGCGCCGGGCATCTATTCCGCGCGCTGGGCCGGGCCGGCCAATGATTTCCGGCACGCCATGAAGCGCGTGCAGGACGAACTTGGCCCTAATCCCGACCGCCGCGCCAAATTCGTCTGCGCGTTGGCGTTGGCCTGGCCGGACGGGCATATCGAAATCTTCGAAGGCGCCGTCGCGGGAGCGCTGGTCTGGCCGCCGCGTGGCGACCGCGGTTTCGGCTATGATCCGATGTTCGTGCCGACGGGCCACGGCGAAACGTTCGGCGAGATGGACCAGACGCGAAAGCACGAGATCAGCCACCGCGCCGACGCCTTCCGGCAGCTTGTCGCCGCCTGCTTCGCCTCCGGATGACGCCATGGAGCCGGACGCGACAGAGGCCTTCGCGCTTTACGTTCACTGGCCCTTCTGTCTGTCGAAATGCCCCTATTGCGACTTCAACAGTCATGTTCGCGATACAATCGACGAGGATCGCTGGCGGCGCGCCCTTCTTCGTGAACTGGATAGCGTCGCGACCCTGACGCCGGGACGAAATGTCGCCAGCGTTTTTTTCGGCGGCGGTACGCCCTCGCTGATGGCGCCCGCCACCGCCGCAGCCCTGCTCGACCGGATCGCCCGGCATTGGACGCTTGCCCGCGACGTCGAAATCACGCTCGAGGCCAATCCGACTTCCGTCGAAACGGCGCGATTGGCGGAAATCAAGGCCGCCGGCGTCAACCGGGTCTCGCTTGGCGTCCAGGCGCTGAACGATACGGCCCTGCGGTTCCTCGGACGCGGCCACAATGCCGACGAAGCGCTGAAGGCGGTGCAAGCGGCGGCGCGCCTGTTCGACCGCTATTCGTTCGATCTGATTTACGGACGCCCCGCACAGACGCCCGCCGAATGGTCGAGGGAATTGCGGCAGGCTTTGAACCACACCCGCGACCATCTGTCCGTCTACCAATTGACCTTGGAGCCGGGGACGCCGTTTCATGCGCTGTGGCGGCGCGGCAAGCTCGATCCCCTGGACGAAGAGGCGGCCGCCACGCTTTTCGATGTGACGCAGGACATTTTCGAATCGGCGGGATTGCCGGCCTACGAAATTTCCAACCACGCCGCGCCGGGCGCCGAGAGCCGGCACAATCTGGTCTATTGGCGTTACGGCGACTATGCCGGGATCGGTCCCGGCGCGCATGGACGCATGACGATCGGCGGTGCGAAATTCGCCACACAGCGGATCCGCAATCCGGAGAAGTGGCTGACGCGGGTCGAGGCGCGGGGCGACGGCGGCGAGGACCCGGAAGCGCTGGGCGTGGACACGCAGCTGGCCGAAACCATGCTGATGGGACTAAGACTGACCGAAGGCGTTCCGGAATCGCGCATTCGTGCCGCCTGCGGCCAAAATATCGATACGGCCTTCGACGGCGATCGGCTGGACGCCTTGATCCGGAACAACCTAGTCGTGCGGACCCGCGACCGGATCAGCGCAACGGCGTCGGGCCGCCTGCGCCTCGACGCGGTGATCGCGCATCTGTTGGCTTATACCAAAAGTCATGGATAGTGACCTTTGGTGTTAGTTGGTGACCGCCGTGAAGCTCTGCGGCGCCGAACGCCGCGTATTCAAGCCGTTACGCGCCACTTCGTGGATCGTAAAGGCGCGCTCCGCGATACCCTCCGGCAGCAACCGGAAAATGCCATCGACGCCAAGGAAGCCGTTTCGGTCGGTCAGGGCCGGGATCGAATAGTCCGGTCCGTTGGCGCCTTGCGCCAAAACGACGGCCAATGCCGTTGCATCGTAGGCCAGTGTCGCCAGTCGAGGCGGTGCCCGGCCGAACGCATTCTTGAACCGCACTCCGAAGCGGTCGCGCTCTTCTTCCGGCGGGCCGGCGAACCAGGCGCCGATCAGGGCCGGCTCCGAGCCGAGATTAGGGATCAAATCCCAAGACCGCAGGCCCAACAACCGGACGGCCGGCTGATCGACATCGTAATAGGACAGCAGCGAAGACAAGGTCCGCAGCCGCTCGCCGCCTTCCGGCAGCAGTACGGCGTCGTATGGCAACGGCCCAATCGTGTCGACCCTTTCGAGTCTGCGCAGCGCCTGCAGCGCTACCTCGTCACCCTTTTCCTCCAGCGCCTTGCGCTGCGCGAGCAATGCCGAATGACGCGCCGTATAGTTGGAGAACGCCTTCAATTCGCCGGAAAGGTCCGCCGCATCCGGCGCGTAATACATCGTGCGGACAACCGATCCGCCGGCCGCATCCGCCGCCGTCCGCGCCGCATCGACGACGGCCGTACCATAATCGTCTTGCGGCGCCAGAACCGCGAACCGGGACAGGCCTTCGGACAGCGCATAGCCGAAGACCGCCAAGACCTGCTGGCGCGGCACGAAGCCGAGAATGAACACGCCATCGCCCGCAACCTCTCGCGAGTTCGAGAAGGCGACAATGGAAATTCCGGCTTTTCGGGCAAGCGGCGCGGCACCCCGAACCGCCACAGCGTGCAACGGGCCCAAGATCAGTTGCGCCCGCGCCTTCACCGCGGCCGCCGCCGCCGTATGCGCCCCGCCCAGCGTGCCTTTGGTATCGAACGGCATCAGAGTGAACGATTTGTCCGCAAGCTCGAACAACGACAGCTGCGCCGCATCCAGCATGGACTTGCCCAAAGGGGCGCTCGGGCCGCTCAAGGGCAGCAGCAGCGCGACCCGCGCCTCTTTCGGTCCGACCCGTACCTTTTTTGGCTTCTGCGGAACAGCAGCGGGCTTAGACCCGGCACTGTCGGGCGGCTTCTTTTTGCTGGCGGCCGGCGTTGCCTTCGCCTCTTGCTTGTCCGGATTTTCCGGCGCCGCCTCGGTTTGTTGCGGGTCCGGTTCCAAATTGCGGAACACAGGCTGTTCTTTTACCGTGGTTTCGACGCAACCTGCGATACCGAAAAGGGCTATGGCCACGGCCAAGCGGCGTGCATTCTCAAACGGTCGCGCTGATTGTCGTGATTGCATGACTTTCGACATTAGTGGATAGAATGAGCCATTGAAAACAAGTAAACCCGCACCGGGCCTTTATATCGTCGCGACACCGGTCGGCAACCTTCGCGATATGACGTTTCGCGCGGTCGATACACTGGCGGCGGCGGACGTAATCGCCTGCGAAGATACCAGAGTGACGGCAAAACTCCTTTCGACCTATGAAATTCAATCGGCAACGGTCCCATATCACGAGCATAATGCGGCAAAAATGCGACCGGTTCTTCTCGACCGGTTGGGGCGGGGCCAAATCGTCGCCCTGGTGAGCGACGCGGGGACTCCGCTGATCTCCGACCCCGGTTACAAATTGGTGCGCGAAGCGATCGAAGCTGAGATTTCGGTCATCCCCCTCCCCGGCGCAAGCGCGCCCCTGGCCGCGCTCGCCGCCGCGGGACTGCCAACGGACCGCTTCCTTTTCGCAGGATTCCTGCCGTCGCGAAGCGCGTCACGCCGCACGGCTCTGGCGACTTTCGAAAGCGTTGCCGCAACACTCGTGTTTTTCGAATCGCCACGCCGACTGGCCGGCAGCTTAAAGGACATGCGCGATGTTCTAGGCCTCCGCGAAGCCGTAGTCGCCCGCGAATTGACAAAACGCTTCGAGGAGTTCCGTCGCGGCACGCTGGAATCGCTGGCCGACCATTATGCCGCCGCCGGTGCGCCCAAAGGGGAGGTCGTCGTTCTGGTCGGACCGGCCGGCGACACGCTGGTCGTCGCGGATAATCTCGACGCGTTGTTGCTACAGGCACTCGGCACCATGACGGTGCGCGACGCCGCCGCGACGGTGAGCGCGGCAACCGGCCGGCCGCGACGAGAGGTCTACAGCCGCGCCCTCGAACTGGATCGCGAGGAATGACGTCCCGCGCCAAGCGGCGTGGCGCCTGGCGGCGCGGCCTCTTGGCGGAGGCGTTCAGCGTCGTTTGGCTGCGACTCCTGGGCTACCGCGTCATCGCACGACGCCTGCGAACGCCGGTTGGCGAGATCGACATTCTCGCACGCCGGCGGGACGTGCTGGCGGTCGTCGAGGTCAAGGCGAGACAGACGCGCCGCGCCGCCCTCGAGTCGCTGACGCCGCGGCAACGCGGACGGCTGCAACGAGCCGCTCAGTGGCTCATCGCCGGCAGACCGGACTTGGCTGAACTGAAAATCAGATTCGATGTGATCGCAATCGCGCCTTGGCGGATGCCTGTCAGGATAATTGACGCTTGGCGGCCGGAGCATGACTAGTTAGATAGTGAGCATGCAAATTCTCAGACCTATCCGAAAACTTTTTTCCAATCGTCTAATCGCCGCCGCTTCCGTGTTGCTGCTGTCCGCGAGTCTGTCCGGCTGCGTCGGATTGGCGATCGGCGCCGGCGCCACCGCGGGTACCGCGGCAATGCAGGAACGAGGCCTTGGCGGGGCGATCGACGACACGGTGATCCACAGCAAGATCACCAGCGCCTATTTCGCCAACGACGTGAAATTCAAACTGATCGCCGTGAAAGTCCATGAGGGCCGCGTCCTGCTGACCGGAACCGTCCCGAAGCCCGAAGACAGAGTCGAGGCCGTGCGGCACGCCTGGAAGGTAAAAGGCGTAAAATCCGTCATCAACGAGGTTGCGGTACAGGACGACAGCGGTGTTTTGGACCTCGCCCGCGACAAATGGGTGTCGACGCAACTGCGCCTGAAGATCACCTTCGACGGCAAGATCAAAGCGATCAACTACGCGATCGATGTCGTCAACGGCACGGTTTTTCTGATGGGGATTGCACAAAACGAACAGGAACTTACCCTCGTCCGCAATCACGCGCGGAGCATCGAATACGTGCGGCGCGTCGTCAGCCATGTTCGCATCAAGAGCGGCAACGCGACCTAGGAACCTATCCGCCATGTCGACGACGGAAGAGGCGAAAGTTACCCTGCGCCAGATCGGTGCGGCGCCGGAAGCACCTTTCGAAATCGGCGAAGCCGCGCTCGCGCTCGCCGCCTTGGACCGGCCCCGCGTGCCGCTCGCCCGATACCGCCAACACCTCGAAGAACTGGGCGGTGATATCGACCGAATCGCAGGTGGCTGCACCGACCTGCGAGACAGGCTTGCGGCGCTGAACAACATTCTCATCGACAAGCACGGCTACGCCGGGGACCAGTTGAACTACGACGATCTGCAAAACGCAAACTTGATCAGCGTCATCGACCGCAAGAAAGGCCTGCCGGTCGCTCTCGGGATTCTGTACATTCACACCGCCCGCGCGCAGGGCTGGACGATTACAGGTCTCGCCTTTCCAGGCCATTTTCTGCTGCGGCTCGGTGGCGACGGCGAGCGCCTGGTCCTGGACCCGTTCCACGAAGGCGCGGCGAGGGCGACACACGAATTGCGGGACCTCCTCAAGGCGTTGTCAGGTAGCGACGCCGAATTGAGACCGGAGCATTATTCCGAAGTCTCGGATCGAGAGATTCTGCTGCGGCTGCAGAACAACATCAAGCTCCGCCTGATCCAGCAGAACGACCCTGCCGGCGCCGAAGCCGCCGTTTCGCGAATGCTGATACTCGCGCCCGAACAAACCGCCTTATGGTGGGAAACCGGTATGTTGAACGCGCAGGCCGGCCGGTTGCAGGCCGCGATCGACGCCGTCGAACGCTTCATAGAACTGGAAGCCCGGCAGCAGCAGCGGCAGGAAGCGGCCGTGTTTCTGCAGAAGCTGCGCGACCAACTGAATTAGGCGTTTTCGGCAAGGGAATCGCGCGGCGCGCGGCAGTTCACGAATATTTGGTTTGGCGGTCGGCCCCGATTTCGCACAAACTAAGCGTGAAAATTGGGATAACCCACTCTACCGAAGCAGGGAGAATAAAATGAGAAAGTCTCTTATGACGCTCGCGACACTGGCGGCCGGCGTCGCCGCAACCGCCGCGGCGTCGGCGCTTGCGGCAAACGTGAAGATCACGCCTATAGGGCTGATGGACGGCGAGTTCTGCAAGTTCGACCGCGCGATGGTGTTCGAGGACCCGAACGGCACCCGCATCCTCTACGACGCCGGCCGTACGGTGGCGGGGCCGGACGATCCGCGCCTCGGCAAGATCGACGTGCTTCTGGTGAGCCATATGCATGGCGACCATGCCGGTGATAAGCATCAGCCGAAACCCAATGCGGGGACCTGTGCCAAGCCGGACCTTTCGGCCAGCGCGCTGCCGAATACCAACACCGTCAACATCGCCCTCGCCAAGAACGCGACCATCGTTACCGGCAGCGAAATGAGGCGGTTTTTCGGAACCAAACTGAAGGCGCTGGGCGGCGATTTCAAAAAATCTCAACTGGCGCGCTTCGGTTCTTCGCGCGCGTTCGGCGGCGTCAAGATCACCACCGTTCCCGCAGCCCATTCAAACGGCGTCAATCCGGCCATGATCGGCGGCGAACTCGGCAAGCTGCTCAAGGCCGCCGGCCTCGCGGGCTATGCCGGCCCGCCGACCGGCTACGTGCTGACCTTCACCAATGGCCTTGTCGCCTATCTTTCGGGCGACACCGGAATCACCGCCGAGCAGGACAGCGTGGTGCGCGGGCATTACAAGGCCAAGCTCGCGGTCATGAACGTCGGCGACGTATTCACCACGGGACCGACCGAGGCGGCGTTTGTGATCAACGAGATGGTCAAGCCGACATCGGTGATCGTCTCGCACGCCAATCAAACTTCGACCAAGGGTGGCAAGCTCATCGCCGGCACCAAGGCGGACAAGTTCATCAAGGCGACCAAAGTGCCGGTACACATTCCGCTGAGCGGCAAAACGATGGAGTTCGACGGTAACGGGAAATGCGTCAACGGCTGCTGAGCGCTGTATAAATACGAACAATTGGCCCCGCTTCGGCGGGGTCATCTTTTTTGGAAAGGCATAGAAATGGATTGCAGAATGGACGGCCGCACGGCCATCGTCACCGGGGGCAGCATGGGGCTTGGGCGGGCGATCGCGCAGGAATTCGCGCGCTCCGGCGCCAATGTCGCGATGATCGCCCGACGGCCCGAGGTGCTGGAGGAGGCCAAGGCCGCGCTGGCGTCCGATGGGCCGGGAACGATAGACGGTTTCGTTTGCGATATGAGCGATGCGGCAGCCATCGGACCGATGTTCGAATTGGTCGGCAAGGCCCTTGGGCCCGTCGATGTCATCGTCAACAATGCCGGTTCGTCGCAGCGCGGCCCGTTCCTCGAAATCACCGACGCGATGTGGCAGGCCGATCTCGAACTGAAACTGTTCGGCGCGATCCGCCTCACCCGGCTGGCCTTCCCGGGGATGATCGAGCGCCGCTGGGGACGGATCATCAATGTCCTGAATATCGGTGCGAAAGCGCCGCCCGCGACCGGCGCGCCGACCGCCGTCTCACGCGCCGCCGGCATGGCGCTGACCAAAGTGCTCGCCGGCGAGGGCGCGCCGCACAACGTGCTGGTCAACGCGTTGATGGTCGGCCGGATCGTCAGCGACCAGATCGCGCGCCGGCACGCCGCCGCGGACACCAACCAGAGCCTTGAGGAATACATCGCCGAGGCTGGAGAGGCGATTCCCATGGGCCGCATGGGCACGGCCCAGGAGTTCGCCAATATCGCGACCTTCCTCGCCTCCGACGCCGGGTCCTATATCACCGGCACGGCGATAAACGTAGACGGCAATCTCTCTTCGGTTGTTTAAATCAAGTCAGGCTGTGCCGGATCGGATCCGGATTGTATAATCGCGCAAATTGACAGAAATGGAACCGTCGCCATGAGTCTGGACGTCGCCATACAGATGGATCCGATCCACGGTATCGATATTTCGGGCGACAGCACCTTCGTGCTCGCGCTCGAAGCGCAGCGGCGCGGGCACAGCCTGTATTATTATTTGCCAAGCGCCCTCACCTATCGCGACGGCATCGTATCGGCGCGCGCGCAACCGCTGACTGTCAGGCGCGAAGAGGGCAATCATTTCGATGTCGGACCGATGGAATCGCTCGAACTCGCAAAGATGGACGTGGTCCTGATGCGCCAGGATCCGCCTTTCGATATGGCCTATATCACCGCGACGCACGTCCTGGAACAAATCCACCCCGAGACGCTGGTGGTCAACGACCCGGCGGAGGTCCGCAACGCGCCCGAGAAAATTTTCGTGACCCGGTTTCCCGAGCTGATGCCGCCGACCTTGATCACGTCGAGCCGCGAGGAAATTCTCGAATTCCGCGCCGAGCATGAAGACATCATCGTCAAGCCGCTTTACGGCAATGGCGGCGCCGGGGTCTTTCACATCACACTGGGGGATGAAAATTTAAGCGCACTGCTTGAATTGTTCACCGAACTTTACCGGGAGCCGATTATCGTTCAGCGCTACCTGCCGGAGGTGCGGGCCGGCGACAAGCGCATCATCCTGGTCGACGGCGTGGCCGTTGGCGCCACGAACCGGGTTCCGCCGGAAGGCGAGGCGCGGTCCAACATGCATGTCGGCGGGACGCCGTTGCCGACCAAGCTGACCCGGCGCGAGGAAGAGATCTGCGAAGCGATCGGACCAGAGCTCAAGGCGCGCGGTCAGATCTTCGTCGGGATCGATGTGATCGGGGATTACCTGACGGAGATCAACGTGACCTCGCCGACCGGCCTGCAGGAGGTCAACCGTTTCGACGACGTCTGTCTCGAAGCGAAGATCTGGGACGCGATCGAAGCGCGCAAGCCGGGTTAAAAGGGCCCGTCCAAAGGGTTGAATTAGGCCTTATACCTCGAATCCGAACGATGCCGCATTCTGCAAGAGGACATTGAGCCCGCTGCTGTTGTACGACAGGGCGGACTGCAGCGCGCTTTCGAACAGGAACTGGCGTTTCTGTTCCTCCAGGAGGAAGCGGCGCTGATCGCCTTCTTTCTCGGCCTCGATCGACGCCGCGACGCGCGTGTTCTCGGTGATCTGTCCCTTGCTGAAATTGGCCGCGACTTCCGACCGTGTCAGCTTGCTTTCGAACAGCGAAATCTGCACCCGCAATGTCGCCAGGCCCGCGTCGGTTTCCTGCAGCGCCTGGTCGCGCCCCGCGGTGGTTTGGAAGTTTTCGTAGAAATAGGAATGCAGGACGCCGATCCCCTTGCGCTCCAGCGTTCCGCTCAGCACGGGTGAGCCGGCGCCGTTGCGCGTAATCGACAACGCCCCGGTATCGTAGTCGATGACGACGGTGTCGTCGTCCTGCAACAACGTGCCCGTGTCGTTCGGATCTGCGTTCGGAAACTGCACCAGCGTCGAGCCGAAAATGTTCGGCAGGAAGGTGTTCGAGCTGCCATCGGTCACGACATAGTCGGAGCCGAGGAATTTTCCGGTATAGGTGGTAGTCACCAACGATCCAGGCCGGATCTGCACCTCCAGGTCGTTCGCGTCGAAGATATCCCGGATACTGGCGCCGATCATGTTGACGCCGAAATTTCCGGCGCCCTTCGCGCGAAGGTTCAGCTTGCCGAGTTTTTGATCGAAACTATTGGCGAGATCCCGCTGCGCCTCCGCCGTCGCGCCCACATCCTGCGCGTTGACAATCAGCTCGCGCGCTTCGAGCAGAATGTCCTTCATTTCGGTCAATCGCTCGACCGCTTTCTCCAATGTCCTGACGGCGCGATCCTGCTTAATTTTTAGTTTGGTGAAGCCTTGGACCTGACGCACCGCCTCGCGCGCCCGCGCGTCGAGCCGCGCCTGGTCGGGATTGATTTCCGCGCGGCTGGGGCCGCTGGTCCGCGCGCGCGCGGCAAGCTGTACATTACGGGCCGCGGCCGCGTTGCCCAATGAGAAGAGCAGCGACTGATTAAGCTCGAAGAACGATGCGTTGATTGCGAGGACCATGCGCGCCTATATCGTTTTCTCGACTATCGCCGCCCTATCTTACCAAATGCCTAAAGACCTCCGGCGGGAATCACACCGGTACCAGCAAAAATCATGCCTGGTTCTGATGTTGGTTGCGGTCAAGGTGAGCCCGTGACTTGCGGCCTTCCGCCACGCGAACTTCGTAAAAAAAACTAGGCAGATTCTGCTGACGGGTCGTATGTGCCCGGCAAATATTGCCGGTCCGGCGAGCAAGATGCTGGCGCGGCGGCCAATTCCCGGTTACATCTCATAACCGGAAAAGGACTCATGGTTGCTCGAATAAATACGGTCGCGTTCCAGGGCGTCGAGACCCTCGACATCGACGTCCAGGTCCATATAGCGAACGGCCTGCCGACCTTTACCGTGGTCGGATTGCCGGACAAGGCGGTGGCGGAGAGCCGCGAACGGGTGCGCGCCGCGCTGGGCGCGCTCGGTCTCGCCCTGCCGCCGCAGCGCATCACCGTCAATTTATCGCCCGCCGACGTCTTGAAAGAGGGCAGCCATTTCGACCTGCCGATCGCGCTCGGTCTGCTGGTCGCCATGAACGTTCTGCCGGCCGACGAGCTGGCGGGATACACCGCGCTGGGCGAATTGGCGCTCGACGGCGCGATATCGCCGGTCGCGGGCGTATTGCCGGCGGCGATCGGCGCCAACGCCGCCGGGCGCGGTGTGATTTGTCCCGCTGCGTGCGGCGGCGAAGCGGCTTGGGCGGGCGAAGTCGAGGTTCTGGCACCGCCGACACTGCTGGCCCTGATCAACCACTTCAAGGGCGTGCAGGTACTGACCGCACCGGAGCCAAGCCTTGCCGACGACACGGTTACGGCGCTCGATCTCGCTGATATCAAGGGTCAGGAAACGGCCAAGCGGGCGCTCGAAGTCGCCGCCGCGGGCGCGCACAACCTGCTGATGTTATATTTTTTTGACCCATTTGCTATTTGATGTTATATTCGAGGAGCCGGGGATGGTTTTAGTGGAGGAAGTTTCCATGAACGCTAAATTGACCCCAAAGCAACAGCGGTTGTATCGGGCGGTGACAAACTAGTCCACGGAAGCGGCGGGATTTGACCAG
>CAYLTU010000195.1:0-11069 GCA_964386465.1 uncultured Rhodospirillaceae bacterium | reverse complement strand
GCGACCATGGTGTCGTATCCCGGTTTATTGCGCAGCAGCCCTTTCGCGCCATAGCCGGATATCGAACAGTAAACGAGGTCGGGGTTGAGCCCGTGAAGACGGTCGTAGCCGACGCCGAGTTTCTCGGCGGTGTCGGGCAGAAAGCTTTGGATGACCACGTCCACCTTGCCGACCAGCGCATCCAGCAACTCCCGCGCCTTGGGCGATTTCAAATTAAGCGTGACGTCCCTTTTGCCCCGGTTGACGCTTAACCAGTTGGAGGTCTGACCGCCGCCGATGGCATAGGGGAAGGTTCGGTTCAGGTCGCCGCCCGGCGCTTCGACCTTGATGACGTCCGCGCCGTTGTCGGCGAGCATCTGCCCGCAAAACGGCCCGGCCAGAACGCGGCTTAGGTCGAGTACTCTAATGCCGTCGAGGGCGCCCATGGCGTCGTCTCCTATACGGTTGAGCTGTGCCGGTCAGGGGTCGGGTTGAAGTTTGAATCAGGCCAACGCGTTGGCGGCATGCCCGGCGCAACGCAATCGCGGGTCATAGTCTTAGGAGATTTCCGTAGCCCGGGACGCCGGCCCGAACGCCTGCCAATCGCAGGCAGTGCCACAGGCTGGCCTGGTTCGCCGATAGGACCGGTCGATTCAAGTCCCGTTCCAGCGCGTCCAAGATCGCCACGCAACGAAAACCCGTACCGGCGATGAGGACACCGTCCGCGTCCGTTGGGCAGCCCGCTTTGATCTGTTCGTGGAGAGGCTCGACCTCCTGCGCGAAACCCATGCCGTGCCCGTAAAGGTCGCCCGGCGGCAGATCGCGCCATTCCGGGCCCGGGACGTAACGCAAATGGCCCGCCGGTTCGAATCCCTGATCCTCGTAGTAGCGGAGGCCGGCCGCGGCCGTTTTGTCGTTGAACCAGGGCGGCACGACCAGATACGGCCGCCGCACGCCCGAGGCCCGCAGCGCGGCCATCGTATCCAGGCGGTTCGTCGTGACGGCCATGTCCGGGTCCAGCGTGCCGGACAGGTTTTCCACTACCGCCTCGTCCCACCCCTTGCCGCCGACGAAGCTGCTCGAACTGTGGCCGATGACCACGGCGGACAGGCGCATGGAAGCGAACTGCCGGCACCCCCGCGCCAGGTCCTCCGCAAGATCGACGCCCGCCCGGTTCTCCCGCCAGGCAGCCCAAGGCGCGGAGGCGGTAATGCGGGCGGCGTGCACCGATACGTCCGGCGGCAACATGGCCCACCACTCGGCTTCCGGCACCGCTTCGCTGCCGACGATGAACATCCCGATCCGGGCGCGCGTGCCCCAGTTGTCGTTCTGGAGCATCTCTACCCGACCCGCGTGCTCGCCCCGCCGTCGACCGGCAGGGTCACGCCGGTGATGAAACCCGCCTCGTCGGAGGCCAGGAACAGCGCGGCGTGCGCCACGTCCCAGCCGGTGCCCATCTTGCCTTTAAGCGGCACCGTGGCGTCGCGTTCGGCGGCGATCTCCTCGCGCGGGCGGTCGAAGGCGTCGGCGCGGCGGTCGACCGCCATCGGCGTGTCCATCTTGCCCGGCAGGATGACGTTGGCGCGGATGCCGTACTGCGCGTTCTGGAAGGCGACCTGCCGGGTCAGCTCGACCATGGCCGACTTGGTCGCCTTGTAGGTCACCCACGGATAGCTCGAGATCGCTGCCATCGAGGAGATGTTGACGATGGCGCCGCTCTGCTGTTCGCGCATGATCGGCAGGGCGTACTTGCAGGCGTAGACCATGCTGCGCAAATTCACGGCGACGATCCTGTCGAAGGCCTCTGTGGTGATCTCGGTCATCGGCGCGTCGCCGCCCTCGACGCTGATCCCGACATTGTTGTGCAGCACGTCGATCCGGCCCCAGCGGTCGACGCAGGCCGCCACCATCGCTTCCATGTCCGCCTCGACGGTGACGTCCGCCGCGTGCGCCGCCGCCGTGCCGCCCTCGTCCTCGATCAGCGCGACGGTCGCTTCGGCCGCTTCGAGACTGCGGTCGACCGCAAGCACCTTGGCGCCTTCGCGCGCGAACAGCATCGCCGTCGCGCGGCCGTTGCCGATAGCGGGGGTCGGGCCGGGGCTCTGTCCGGCGCCGACGACGATCGCGACCTTGTCCTGCAAGCGGTTTCCCATGACGGTCTCCTTACGCTTTTATAGTTCTGTACGATATGGTGGGAGTGGGTCAGTCAGCCCCCTCACCCCAACCCTCTCCCCAAGGAGAGGGAGCTTGATTGGCGCGCGACACTGAACCCTCTCCTTGGGGAGAGGGCAGGGTGAGGGGAGAAACGACCGATATCGTACGGCTTCGCTAGAGATTCCATTGGTGGCGGACAGGTTCGACAAGTTGTTAGCCGTTCTCCGTCGGGCGGCCGAGGATGGCGTATTGCGGATCGTTGTAGCCGGGCGTGGAGGGGTGGCCGGGGACGACCATGCTGTCGATCAGCGCCTCGTCCTCGGCGGTGAAACGGTGCTTCGTCGCGGCGATGTAGGATTTCCACTGCGCCAGCGTGCGCGGCCCGGCGAGCGCGCTGGTCACCAGCCGGTTGTTCAGCACCCACAGGAAGGCGAAGGCCGCCGCCGTCATGCCGCGCTTCTCGGCATGTTTGCGGATGCGCTGCGCCATGCGCAGCGACTCGGGCCGGAATTCCGTCTCCATGATGCGTCGGTCGTTGCGGCCCGCGCGCGTGCCCTTGGCCGGTTTCGCCTTGGGATCGTACTTGCCGGTCAGCACGCCGCGCGCCAGGGGCGAGTAGGGCACGACGCCGATGCCGTGATGGGCGCAGGCCGGCAATATCTCGGTCTCCGGCTGGCGGTTCATGGCGTTGTAGTAGGGCTGGCTCGCTGCGGGCCGCGGCACGCCCAGCCGGTCGGCGACGCGCACCGCCTCCACGTGCCGCCAGCCGCGATAGTTCGACAGGCCCCAATAGCGGATCTTGCCGGCGCGAATCATGTCGCCCATCGCGCCGACGGTCTCCTCCAAATCCTTCTCCTCTTCGTCCTTATGCAGATAGTAGAGATCGATATAGTCGGTCTTGAGCCGCGCGAGGCTGTCGTCGAGGAACTTCATCAGCGCCTTGCGGCTGATGCCGCGGTCGTACAGGCCGGGCCCGATTTTCGCCGCGCCCTTGGTCGCCAGGACCCACTCGTCCCGGTCCTTGGCAATCAGCTTGCCGACCATGCGTTCAGACGCGCCCTTGTTGTAGCCGTTCGCGGTATCGATGAAGTTGACGCCGGCATCGCGCGCCGCGTTGACCATCGCGGCACCCGTCTTCGGGTCGGTCGCGCCGCCGAACATCATCGTGCCCAGACAGACGCGCGAGACGCGCAGGCCGCTGCGGCCGAGAGTCCGGTATTCCATGGGGAGTTCCTGCCTGTTTCGTTCGCCGGCACTTTACCATTGCGGTGCAAGGGCCGCACACCATGGCGTTATTCCCGCTATGCTGGAGCGAAAATCAGGGTGCTGATTTCCGAACCGGGCGAAGGGCTCGTTCTCATGGGAAGGGCAGGTATGGGCGAAATCGATACCGACACACGCATCGATCTGACGGAAGAGCAGGAAACGCTGGCGGCGAAAATCCATCGCGAGGCGATGGTCATAGACGGCACGGCACTTGCCTACACGCTGGAGCCGCCCTTTACCGACAGGCTTATTGAAACCGGCATGTCGGCCGTCGTCGTGACTGTATTCATCGGCGTCGAAACCGGAATCGGCAGTCATACGGAAGCGGGGCAGCGCGCGATCGATCGCACGCTCCGGCTGGTCCGTCAGGACGAAAGCAGGATGCATCTGGTGCTGGAAGTCGAAGATTTCCATCGCGCGCGAGATGCCGGAAAGCTCGGTGTCGTCATGGCGTTCCAGAATGCGACGCCGTTCGGCGACGATCTCGGCCTCGTCGATTCGTTTCGCGCGCTGGGGATCCGCTGCGTTCAAATCACATACAACCAACGCAATCTTGCGGCGGACGGTTGCCTCGAACCCGAAGGCGGCGGGCTCAGTCTCTACGGGGTCGAACTGCTGCACGCCCTGCAGGATGCCGGAATCGCCGTCGACCTTTCGCATGTGGGCGACAATTCGGTCGATCACGCGATCCGCGTCGCGCAGCGGCCGCTTGCCTTCACGCATTGCAACGCGCGCAAGCTTTGCGACAATACAAGGAACAAGACGGACGATCAGATCCTGGCCCTGACGCGCGGCGGCGGCGTGATCGGCCTCAATGCCTTTCCCGCCTTCCTGCGCAGCGACGGTAGCCGGCCGCATATACAGGATTTGCTCGACCAAGCCGATTACCTCGTCGGCCTCGCCGGGGTGAAGGCGGTCAGTCTCGGGCTGGATTTTATCGAAGGTTGGACCGATGTGGAGAAGGTCAATCTCCGCAGGCACGCACAGGCTTTCGGCACCTCCTACGATTTTCCGGTCGGCCTGGAAGGCGTAAGCCAGTTGCCGAACCTGACGCGCGGGCTGTTATCGCGCGGACACGACGCGGAAACAATCAGGGGCATCCTTGGCGAGAATCTTCTCGAATACTTCAGGCGAGTCTGGAAATAGTTTCGCAAGACCGTGGCCCGGCGATGATGCTCGAGATCATCCCGTTGTTGAGCAGCCAGAGTATCGCGAAGACGGCGGCGGTCATGCCGCGCGCCTCAATCGCCTGCGCGATCTCCATCGATTATTCGTGGTCACCCATGTTCGGCCAGAAAGGCGCGGACTTCATCGAAAAACATGTCGAAGCAAGGTTGTCCTTCGAGCGCAACATGGTTGGTTCCGGGCAACTCGACGAACTGCGCACCGGGGATCAGGCGGGCGGTGAGGCGCCCTTCGCTTACCGGAACCTGTCTGTCGCCCGAAATGTGGAGAACCAGGGTCGGTACATCGATCTGCCGGGCGTAGTCGCTGTTATCGATAAGGCTGTTCACGTCCGCAATTCGGCTGACGTTCTCGCCGGAACCGCTGATTCGCTGAAGTTAGTCAAAGCTGTCTTTAAAATTCTGTGGCGCGTCGGTGAGGAAGCTCGAGGTAAAGAAGTTGCGGAAAACCGGATTGGTCGAACCCCACCCCTCCTTGATCATCGTGCGTGCCGCGTTGTGCAGGGATTCCTCGTCGGGGTTGCCGCGCGCCATTCGGCCGCGCGTATAGCCGTTAAACAGGATCAGGCTGGATACCTTGTCGGGATGTTTGTGGGCATAACGCACCGCAAAGGCCGTACCTTGGCTGATGCCGAAGAGCGCAAAACGCTCGACACCTGAAGCAGCCACGACCGCCTCCATGTCTTCGATCATCGTCTCGGGCGACAGCCGCTCGAATTCCCAATCGGAGAGCCCGTTGCCCCGCTGATCGAAGCGTATAAGGCGGTTCTTGCGCGCGAATTCGGCCAGGAACGGGCCCCAAATCGGGCTGGTCCACTCGTATTCGATATGGTTGAGGTAGTTCGGCGCCTTAAAGACAGGCGGCCCATCACCCACGCTGGCCCATGCGATCTGGGTCCCGTCGGCCGAACTGGTGAACTGCACGCGTTGATGCTGGGCGACTTCGGGCGTTTCGCGTTCGGGCGGGGTATCCGGCGCCCACTGCCAGACCCGTATCGGCCGCGAGATGTTTTTGACCCGCTGGCCCCCCATGTCGCGGAAAGGTTCATTGCGCCTGTCGAGCACCGTTTGGTGGACGATATCCGAAATGCAGACGCCGCCGGGCTGCGCCAACCCTTCGAGCCTGGCCGCGACGTTTACGCCATCGCCGAAAATGTCGTCATCGTCGAACACCACATCGCCGAGGTTGACGCCGACGCGATATTGAATTCGGCGTTCGTCGTCCTGGTCGGCCTCGCGCTGGGTCATGCCGTTCTGAATGTCGATCGCGCACCGCACGGCGTCCTGGGCGGAAGCGAACTCCGCTAGAATTCCGTCGCCGGTCGTTTTCACGATGCGGCCGCGGCAGCGATCTATTTCGGGGTCGACGAGTTCCTTTCGGTGGCTTTTCTGGCGAGAAAGAACGCCCAATTCGTCCGACTCCATGAGGCGAGAATATCCCACCATATCGGCGGCCAAAACAGCGGCGAGGCGACGTTCCATATCTGCTCCCTTTGGAAGCAGTTTAACGCCCGGATGGCGGCATGCATAACTTAGTTTGACCGGCGAGGCATTTCCGGCCTCGGAAAGACTTACGCATCGCGGCCATCACCGCCGCTCCGCCGACCGGCCCGGCGAACCGGACATGCGCTTCCCCGGATCGGAGCCGCGCCCGGGATCACGAGGTCAGCCTGTGAGCGGTTTGCGGCCGAGCGGCGGGTAGCTCGGGTGGATATGGCCGTGCGTCGAGGCGTGGCCAGGCGGCACCAGGCTGTCGAGTAACGCTTCGTCCTCGGCCGTGAACTCATGGTTGAGCGCGTCGAGATAGCCCCGCCAGTGCGCCACCGTGCGCGGCCCGGCGACGATGCTGGAGATCATCCGGTTGTTGAGCAGCCAGAGGATTGAGAATGTTGCCGTCGTCATGCCGCGCGCCTCGGCATGCGCCTTGATCACCTGCGCGATCTCCATCGACTCCACGCGATAGTCGTTGTCGAGCATGCGCTTGTTGCCGCGCGCCGCGCGCGAGCCTTTCGGCGGCGGCTCGCCCGGCAGGTACTTGCCGGTCAGGATGCCGCGCGACAGCGGCGCGTAGGGCGCGACGCCATAGCCGTAGAACTCGGCCGCCGGCAGATGGTCGTACTCGATCATCCGGTTGAGCGCGTTGTAGTAGGGCTGGTCGATCACCGGTCGCGGCACGCCCAAACCGTCGGCGACGCGCATGATCTCGCCGATCATCCAGCCCGGGAAGTTGGAGAAGCCCCAGTAGCGCGCCTTGCCGGCGCGGATCACGTCGCCGACCGCGCCGATCGATTCCTCCAGCGGCGTGCCGTAATCGACCTTGTGCAGGTACCAGATGTCGAGATAGTCGGTCTGCAGCCGCTCCAGGCTGGCGTCGATCGCTTGCATCATCCACTTCCGCGACAACCCCTCGTGATGCGGCAGCGGCCCGCCGCGATGCCCGACCTTGGACGCCAGCACCCATTCGTCGCGGTCGCGCTTGATCAGCCTGCCGACCTCGCGCTCCGACTCGCCCAGCACGTACATGTCGGCGGTATCGATGAAGTTGACGCCCCGGTCGCGCGCCATACCCATGATGCGCCGCGCCGTCGCCGTGCTCGCCTCCGCGCCGAACATCAGCGCGCCGAGGCAGATCGGCGACACCTTCAGGCCGCTCTCGCCCAGTTGTCTGTATTGCATAAGGTTCTCCCTTCGGGCGGCAGCATATCGCATCGGCCCGGCGGCGTCCGCTTTCAGCGAATTTACGCCCGCATTTTCACGGCTTCAGACGTGCCTGTGGGGGAATGATAGGGTCTGTAGATGACCCGACCCGGACTCTCGCACGATTCTCCGAGACCGCCTATTTTAGCTCCTCCAAAAGCGCTTTGGCGTCCTTCTGATCAGCGGTATCGAAGCCCTCGGTGAAGAGGATGCCGCCCCGGCGGTGGCAGGCTGTCGGAGGGGATCACGCGCTGCTCTCCATGCCGAAGACAAGGTCGTAATAGCCTGTCGCGATTTTCGTCGCCCCACGTTCGGCGAGCGCACCGTCCGGTAGCGTGTCGGAGATCGCTGGACGCAACCAGTCCATGCCGATGCTCTCGACACAGATCGTCCAGGGCGCCCAAGAGTTGCCACCCTCGGCGTCACGCATCCTCGCCTCGTTCGTGTTCGGCGCACTCTGCTCTTCGTCGGCTTCCAGCAGGCGAACCCGGCAGATACCGGAACGCCTGGCTAACGCCGGCAAGGCTTCACTCTCAAGCCAGACAACGACATCGCGCCCGGAGGAGTAGCGGATGGTGGCAATGGTGCCGCCATACTGGCTTCCCAGGTCCAGACGCACGTCGAAGACCGAGCGCACGAAGTTGCGGAAATGCGGCATGATTTTGGTGGTCAATTCGGTTGGTTGGTTGAGGCGTTCGCGATACGCCTCGCTGCCGAATACGTCTTTCGAGGTGGCTTCGTAGAGCGCCAAGTACTTGTTCGGTCCGCCGCCGGGCGCGGTATAGCGCCGGCCCGAGAGAAACCCCGGCAACGTCACTCTCTCTGGAATGTGCTCTCGGAAATACCAGTCGGCGAACTCGGCTTCGACCTCCGGCGTTATGTCAAGCCACGCTGCCGCCATCGCCGTGGTCATGGGGTGCTTCTCCTGCATGTATCTCAGCCAATATTCCCCGACCGAGCACCGGTTCCGATCATCTGTGTAGCCGTACTGGCTTGCGGAAACCAAATCCTGGCGGATTCCACCGCCTGCCCAGCTCCTTATTGTTGACTTGCGCCGAGGCGGAGGCGCGGAGCTTGCGGCCCACGAGCTTTAAAGTGGCGCGGATGTAGCCAGCAACATCGGCTGCCAGGATCGAAGTGAGTTTTCTCAGTCCTTCGTCAGCGGTCATCGTGTGCCCCCGAGATAGTCGTCCCTATACCACTGACCTTTTCTTTGCAATATACGCGGCTTGTCGGTGGGGCTCAACTGCGCCGAGAATTTGGCGACCGAGTTGCTACGGAAATATCGACGAAATGGTTGCTGAGCAAAAATCCCAGCATGTCGCGTTCTGAGCCAGCGCGGACAAATTTCGGTGCCATTTCGTGGGCATGGAGACAGAAGGCTCAGCGTGAGATCGCGTGCAAGATTGACAACAGGACATGTATTCACCTGTCTACGTACTTAGGTGCGGCGACCGCTGCCGCCCTTCAGCCGCCGTTGACTGCGCGGCTGGCGACGCTCTCGCGGTAGAATACGAAAATGCCGCTAGCGATAATGATCGCGGCGCCGCTGATCGTGGCGGCGTCGGGAAGGTCGCCGAACACCAGATAGCCACTGCAGGTGGTCCAGATGATGGTGACGAAGGAGAACGGTGCCAGCGCTGAGGCCGGCGCTCGGACGAACGCCTGAATGATCAGATAATGCCCGAGGCCACCGAGCAGGCCAGTCGTCGCCATCAGCAGCCAAGCAATTGGGCTCGGCGTGCTCCAGAAGAAGGGTACCAGGGCGCTCATCACCAAAGCGCCGACGACGCCGGTATAAAGGAAGATCGTCGCGGTCGCGTCGATCTGAGTGAGCTTGCGGGTGCCGATTTGGTAGAGCGAATAGGTAAATGCGGTAGCGAGCGGCAAAAGGGTTGCCCAGCTGGCCACGCCCAGGCCCGGGCGGATGATGATGAGGGCGCCGGCCAGGCCCACCGCCACTGCGGCCCAGCGGCGTAAACCCACTCTTTCCCCGAGCAGGGGGATCGACAGCACGGTCAGCAGCAGTGGCGAGACGAAGGCTATTGCGGTGGCGTCGGCGAGCGGCATGAAACGGATCGCTGTGAAGAAGAATATGGTCGCGGCCAGCAGCAGAAGCGAGCGCACGACCTGCAATTTCAGATTGCCCGTACGCGCGATCGGGATCGGATTGAGCCGACCGACAATCCATGGCAGCAGCGCCAGTGAGAAGACATAACGGCCCCACACCACCTGCATTACGTGCAATTCCCCGCTTAAATATTTAGCGGCGGTGTCGAGCATGGCGAAGGTGAAACCCGAGGCCAGGACAAAGAGGATACCCGTTCGCAGGCCGCCACCGCCCCGCGTCGGCGCGCCCGGTACCGTTGCTTCGCTGTCCGCGAGCTTCACGCCGTCCTGTCCCATGCTGACCATTGCCGCTGAGTAGGTAGCACAATGCACCGATGGCGGCGCCGCGCACAATTGCGGATGCCGATGCTGGCTTGCCGCCAGCCTACGTTGAGTTTCCTGAATTACAGGGCGGAGCGGTGGAGGATCAGCAATTCCATTTACGCCATAAACGCCCGCAGATGGCAGCTTGTGGCTAGACATTGCCGTCGAGTCCGTGGCCTGGGTACGTCCGGGATGCTCTCGATAAGCGGCATGCCGATGCTCGCATGTAAGCGAACGCGATAGCGATCTCCGTGGCGGCACCGAAAGGCCTGTCTCTAAATAGCGAAGTCGCAGCCTTAACTTCTGCTACATTGTTTCGAGTGAGGACCAGCGGTTCGAGGGATAACGATGATGAAATTCTGCCTTCATTTCGGCAACACGACCTACCCCGATCCGGAAGATGCCAAGCGCCTGGCCGTCGCCGCCGAGGGGGCCGGGTTCGAATCGGTGATCGCGATCGAGCATGTCGTCATTCCGACGCACTACACCTCCCGCTATCCCTATTCGGAGTCCGGGCGGATGGCCGGCGGGATCGAGGCGCCGAGACCCGACCCGCTGGCGTGGCTGACCTATGTCGGCGCCTTGACCTCGCGCCTGAAGCTCATCACCGGCGTCCTGGTCGTGCCGCAACGCAATCCCCTGGTGCTGGCGAAACATCTCGCCACGATCGATCATCTGACCGGCGGCCGGCTCGAACTCGGCATTGGCGTCGGCTGGCTAAAGGAGGAATTCGAAGCGATCGGCATCCCGTGGGCGCGTCGCGGCGCCCGGACGGACGAGTATATTCAAGCGATGCGGGCGCTGTGGGATGGCGACGATGCCAGTTTCGAGGGCGACTATGTGTCCTTCGAAGGCGTGAGCTGCAATCCGAAGCCCGCGAACGGGCGTGTCCCCATCATCGTCGGCGGCAACTCCAAGCCCGCGATCCGTCGCGCCGGAAAAATCGGCGACGGCTATTTCCCGGCGACCGGGGACGCCTCATTCGATGTCGCGGATGCGATCGAGGCCTTGCAGCAGGAAGCGCGCGCCGCGGGCCGGGACCCGGGGAATATCGAAGTCATGGCCGGCTGCCCCGACGCCTTGCCGGCTTCCGGCAAGGACCCGCTCGCGGCCGTGGCCGCGCGGGCCGCCGACGGTGTCGCCCGTGTCGTGCTGCCGCTCGCCGCATTCGAGGCCGACCTGGAGGGCATGCTCGCCGAATTCGGCGATAAGGTGATTGCGCCGCTGAATGGATAAGGCGGGTTACGGGCAGCAAACACCCTGTATCCGGCCGGCGCTAACCGACGACCTTGATATAGGTGTCTTTCTTGACGATCCGGCCGTCGCCGAACGTGTAGATGTCGACGCCGAGCCAGT
>CAYLTU010000194.1:0-11083 GCA_964386465.1 uncultured Rhodospirillaceae bacterium | reverse complement strand
CCGACAAACTCCACCACATTGGGTGCGATGACCGTTACTTCCGCCACATCCCATGCTCCGCAACGCCGGCGTTTTCTTCAATGCGGTGTCCCTCCCTCGGACATCGCCGGCACCGTAAGCCCGTGTCTGAACGGGCTTATAGAAATATGGTTAGCGGATAGTTAATAAATTTTGACATTTCTTTCTGGAAAATTTTCTGTTAAATTAATTAAAATTTTATCTATCTAGGTAAAAATAATTCCATGAGCCGCGATCAAAACATACAAGATATTGATTTATCGACGCTGCTTGATGCTTTGCGCGACGAGCGAATCGCGTTTGCCTACCAGCCGGTCGTGCGCAGTAGCGACGGGTCCGTCGCCTATTATGAAACGCTGCTTCGCGTTGTCGGCGATAAAGGCGGTCCCTTCGAAGCGGCGGTCCTCATCCCAGTCGCGGAGCAATTGGGTCATTCGCGGCGCATCGATCGCCGCGTTCTCGAACTCGCGGTGGCCGATCTCAACCGGGATCCCGACATTCGATTGGCGATCAACATTTCCGGTCATACCGCGACGGACCGGTCGTGGCTCCGCTTGCTGACGAGCCTGATCGAAGGACGACACCGGATCGCCAGTCGCCTGACGATCGAGATAACCGAAACCGCCGAGATCCATGATTTCGAGGAAGCCTTTCGTATGGTTTCGGCTTTCCGGAAAATGGGGTGCAAGGTCGCGTTGGACGACTTCGGCACCGGATACGCATCATTCCGGCAGCTCAAGAATCTTCCCGTGGATATCGTCAAAATAGACGGCTCCTTCATTCGCGGGATCGCGATGGACGGAGAAAGCCAAGAATTTCTCGATACCCTGCTCGCCTACACGACGGCATCAGGAATCGAAACCGTCGCCGAATGCGTCGAAAAAACGGCCGACCGCGACTATCTTCTCACTCGCGGCGTGACCTATTTTCAGGGATGGATCTATGGACGGCCGGAACTCAACGTTCCGGCGGACCCTATCCGATCGACGCCGGCCGCTTAGGTCATGAGTCCGCGACCTAGAGCAACTTCACAAGTTTAAGATCAGATTCGCGAAGTTGTTGGATCGCTGTAAGCGATTGCAACGAACCACGATCCGATCCAGCGCCGTTTTTACTTTCGGCTCAGGGCCTCGATCTGCGCCTGCAGGGCGTCGAGCTTCTTTTCAAGCGCGGATATCTGATCGTGATCGTCGGCCTTCGTCTCCGGTTCCGGCGTCGAATTTTCCTGCGACTCTTGGCCGCCGAAGGGCGAAAACACCTGCATCGCCTTTTCGAACATCGCCATGTTCTGCCGGCCCATTTCCTCCAACTGACCCATCGGGAACATCCCGCCCACGGAGTCGCGCGCATATTCCTGTATTTTTTCTTGATTGTGCGTGAACATTTTCATCGAATGATCGAGGTAACGCGGCAGCAGCATTTCCTGCACGCTGTCACCGTAAAATCCGATGAGTTGCCGCAGGAAATCGATCGGCAGCAGGTTCTGGCCCTTGGCTTCTTCCTCGACGATTATCTGGGTCAGGACCGACCGGGTTATATCGTCGCCCGTCTTTGCGTCATTTACGACGAATTCGACGCCGTCTTTGACCATCTGACAAAGGTAGTCCAGCGTCGCGTAGCTGCTTGTCGCGGTATTGTAGAGGCGGCGATTGGCGTACTTCTTGATGATGACCGGGCCGCCGTCAGAGCCGTTGGATTTTACCATTGGTCCGCAGATTCAGTTTTAGGATACGTAACGAGCAGGAACGCATAGCACTACCTTGTCGGTGAATCAAAGATTCGCTGCACTGCAATGTGAGACGCCGGGCGGCGCGAAATCAGGGCGTAACGCTGTGGTGTTTCTAGAATATCTGCGATCGGGCCGGTATAGTCCGGCAATGGCCGAGCCAGCGGATATCGAAAGCCTAGCGCGCCGGTTCCTGGATTTGTGGCAGGAGCAGTTGGCGGCGATGGCCGCCAATCCGGAGTTTGCCAATTCGGCCGAACGCGTTTTGAACGCTTTCAAGTCCGGCCAAACGGAAAGGGCAACAGGTGATCCGCCCGGAGCCACGGAAGATGCGATTAGGACCTCGGCCGCTCGCGTTTCATCTGACGCTCGCGACGATGGGATGCGCCGCCTCGAGAACCGCCTTGCCGCTCTTGAAAAGCGGCTCGCCGCACTGGAATCCGGATCTGCGGCCGGCAGTGGCCGCGCTCGAGGAAGCGGCGGCGACGGCGGATCCTGACGCCCTCGGCCGCGCCATCGATTTCGAAGCGAGGGAACGGCTCGATCGTTTTTTAACAGGCGTGGAGCGGTACCGGGGCCACGCCTACCGACGAGCGCTGGACGAACCCGAACCGATCTGGAGCGACGGCAACGCCTGCCTGCGGCGGTTCGGCGCTGAGGGACCGGCGGTGTTGCTCGTCGCGTCGTTAATCAACCGGTCCTATATTCTCGATTTGGGGCCGCGGCGCAGCTTCGCCCGCTGGCTCGCCGCGCGCGGTTTCCGGTGTTACCTGCTTGACTGGCGCGCGCCGGGCGACCGCGAGCGCGCCTTCTCGATCGACGACTATATCGCCGGTCCTTTGGAAGGCGCATTGGATGCGGCGATCGACGATTCCGGCGGCAAGGTCTCGGTTCTGGGTTACTGCATGGGTGGCCTGCTCGCCCTCGCGCTGGCGTTGCGCCGCCGACCCGATGTCTCGAGCCTCGTGCTGCTGGCGACGCCGTGGGACTTTCATGCCGACGATGTCGAACAGGCCCGTATGGTAGGCACCGCGATGCGCTTGTTCGAACCGCAATTGGCGCTGCTTGGCGAACTGCCGACCGATAATTTGCAATATCTGTTCTGCACGCTGGATCCGTTGCTCGGGATCCGGAAGTTCACGGCGTTCGCCGGCCTCGACCCACGATCGGAGGCCGCCAGAAGATTCGTTGCACTGGAGGATTGGCTGAACGACGGCGTTCCGCTGGCCGCGCCGGTCGCGCGCGCTTGCGCGTTCGATTGGTACGAGGATAACAAACCGGGTAAAGGCGCATGGCGGATCGACGGCGCGCCGGTCCGGCCGGAATTGTGGGATGGACCGGCCTATGTCGTGATCCCCGCGGCCGACCGCATCGTGCCGCCGCCTTCCGCGGAAGGGTTGGCCCGGGCGCTTCCGAACGCCACCGTGAAGCGACCGCGTGCCGGCCACATCGGCATGATGGTGGGACGCGGCGTCACGCGATCGATTTGGACGCCGTTGGCGAACTGGCTCGCGAGCCAACCCTGAAATCGAAATTCGCGGGACTCCGCTTGATTCCTCGCCGTACGGAGCGTATATGTTGCATTGCAACATAAATCAACGCCGGCCGCCTTGAACGGGATAGGCCGATTTCTGCAGGAGGGTAGTACAGCATGTCGGAAATTGTCATTGCGGGGGCCGTGCGGACCCCGGTGGGTGCGTTCAACGGCGGCCTGAGTTCGGTGCCGGCGTCCTATCTCGGCGCGGTTGCGATCAAGGAGGCGCTGAAGCGCGCCCAGGTCGAGCCGGATGACGTCGACGAAGTCATCATGGGTCAGATCCTGACCGCCGGCACGGGCCAGAATCCGGCCCGACAGGCGGCGGTCGAGGCCGGTATCCCGGTCGAAAAGACCGCCTATCAGGTCAATCAACTCTGCGGTTCAGGCTTGCGGACCGTCGCGCTCGGCTTCCAGGCGATCAAGGTCGGCGATTGCGACATCGTCGTCGCGGGCGGGCAGGAGAGCATGAGCCAGGCGCCGCATTGCGCGCATCTGCGCGACGGCCAGAAATTGGGCGATCTCAATTTCGTCGACACGATGATCAAGGACGGGCTGTGGGACGCTTTCAACGGTTATCACATGGGCAACACGGCGGAAAACGTCGCCCAGAAATGGCAGCTGACCCGAGAGGAGCAGGATAATTTCGCTGCTGCATCGCAGCAAAAGGCCGAGGCGGCGCAGAAGGAAGGCCGGTTCGCGGACGAAATCGTGCCCGTCACGATCAAGACCCGCAAGGGCGAAACAGTCGTCGATACGGACGAGCATCCCAAGCACGGCACGTCGGCCGAGACCCTGGCCAAGCTGCGCCCGGCCTTCGACAAGGAAGGCACGGTGACGGCCGGCAACGCATCGGGCATCAACGACGGCGCCGCCGTCGCGGTGCTGATGAGCGGCGAGGAAGCCGAGCGCCGCGGCGTTACACCCTTGGGCCGCGTCGTTTCCTGGGCGACCGCCGGTGTCGACCCCGCGATCATGGGCACCGGGCCGATCCCGGCCAGCCGCATGGCGCTGGAAAAGGCGGGCTGGACCGTCGACGACCTCGACCTGATCGAGGCTAACGAAGCCTTCGCCGCGCAAGCCTGCGCGGTCAACCGCGAGCTCGGCTGGGATACGGACAAGGTCAACGTCAATGGCGGCGCCATCGCGCTCGGTCATCCAATCGGCGCCAGCGGCGCTCGCGTGCTTATCACGCTGCTTTACGAAATGCAGCGGCGCGACGCCAAGAAGGGCCTCGCCACGCTGTGCATCGGCGGCGGCATGGGCATCGCCATGTGCGTCGAGCGGGATTAGACGCAGTTTAAAGCAATTGAGGGGCCGCCGGGTTAAACTTGGCGGCTCTTTTTTTATCAGCCAAGCCCAATTGGGTTTTTGATCTCCTTGAAACACCGATAGCGCCATCTCTTGGCGGTAGTTTGGGTGTAATCACTACGCTATTCGCGCATAGTACATTTCAGCGCCCGGGAGTGCTGGCGCCGAGGGATGTATCTCACCCGCGAAAGCACCGGGCATTTAAAAATTCGGGGGTTCCGATCATGACTGGCCAGGACAGCTTGAAGACCCGCCGCACCCTGAATGCGGGCGGCAAATCCTACGACTATTACAGCATCGAGGCGGCCGGCGCGGCGCTGGTTGTTTAGGAGCCTGTCCGGCGTTCTCACCGACATGTGATTCGGCATTGAGCGCCGCCAACCCCTATTTTAGCAGTATGCGAAATGTGAAATCCGCTCTTTACGGGCTGGCGGCGATTGGTCTTGTGACATTCGGAGGGCCGGCCGCCGCGGAAACGAAATTCCCCGTCGTCGTCGAGCTCTACACCAGCCAAGGCTGCTCGTCCTGTCCGCCGGCTGAAGCTTTCCTGACCGAACTCTCGACGCGTTCCAGCCTGATCGCGCTCGAATTCCACGTCGATTATTGGGACTATATCGGCTGGAAGGATCCTTTCGGCTCGCCGACCTATGTTGAACGGCAGCGCAACTACAGCGCCAGTTTGGGCGAGCGTTACGTCTATACCCCGCAGATGGTGATCCAGGGACAGACCCATGAGGTCGGTTCGAAACGCCATTTGGTCGAGAAGAAAATTGCGGAAGTGCGCGGTTCGGCGGAGCCCCGTCCGAAAGTCTTGTTGAAACGGGTCGATGACAGCGTTCGGGTCAGTGTCAGCGGTAGTGACGGGTCAGGGTCCTATGATATCTTCTTCGTAACCTTCGACGCCAAGCACGAAACGAAAGTCCTGCGCGGCGAAAACCGCGGTGAAACGCTGGTCAACACCAATGTGGTGCGCGGCTTCGACCGCGTTGGACAATGGTCGGGCAAACCGGTCGAACTGATGGTATCGCTGGCCGGTAAGAAGGGCGACGGCGGATGCGCCGTCATCGTGCAAGAAACCGATCAGGGCCCGATCGCGGCGGCCGCGGTGCTGGCTTACGAAGGCAGCTGACCGGGCGGTATCAAACCAGCTCAGGCGCGCATTCCCTTGGTCATAATGGCGGACATGCGTTGCGCGAACGCCGCGGGGTCCGGCAACGGTTCGCCTTCCAGTATCCGCGCCTGATCCAGCAGTAGGCGCGCCGCGTCGTCGGTCGCGCCGTCGCCGTTCTTGGCTTTCTCGGCCAGTTCCTTGATCAGTCCGTGACCCGGGTTAACCTCGAGGATTCGGGGCGCGCGGGTCTCGACCTGCTGGTGCGCCTTCAAAATCCGCTCCAGGTTCATATCGATGTCGCCTTCGTCGGCTACCAGGCAGACGGCGCTCTCGGTCAACCGGTCCGAGACGCGGACATCCTTGACGTCCTCGCCCAGTGCCAATTTCATTGCCGCGATCAACCGGTCTATATCCTCCTGGGGCGTATGGTCCGCCTTGTCGTCCTTCGCTTTCTCGTCGCTGTCGTCCGATGTTATTTCGTCGAAGTCGGCGCCGCCCTGCGTGGCCGACTTGAACGGCTTCTCCTCGTACGTGCCGACCATGGGTACCCAGAACTCGTCTACCGGATCGGTCAGCAACAGCACCTCGATCCCACGCGAGCGGAACCCTTCGAGCTGCGGACTGCGCGCCAGCGCGTCGTTTTCACCACCGGTGATGTAGTAGATCGCCTTCTGCCCTTCCTTCATGCGGCCGACATAGTCGGCAAGCGACACAAGGCCGTCGCCATGGGTCGAACGGAATCGGGAGAGGCCAAGCAGCGCTTCTTTTTCGCCGGTAGGCTCGTAGAGGCCTTCCTTCAGAACGCCGCCGAAATTTTCCCAGAATTCTGCGTAGGCATCCGCGTCCTTTTCGGCTCTCGATTCCAGCTCGCGGATCACCCGTGTCGTGATACCCGAGCGGATTCTGCCGAGCACCGCGTTGTTCTGCAGCATCTCGCGGCTGATGTTGAGCGGCAGGTCCTCGGAATCGATGACGCCACGCAGGAAACGCAGCCAGCGCGGAAGCAGCTCTTCGCATTCCTCCGTAATGAAGACGCGCTTCACATAAAGCCGCACCTTCGATGTGCGGTCCTGATTGTAGAGGTCGAAGGGCCGCGACGCCGGAATGTAGAGCAGCCCGGTATATTCGATCATGCCCTCGGCGCGGAAATGCAGTGTCGACCAGGGTTCGCCCATCATGTGCGACACGTGGTGGAAGAATTCGGTGTTTTGCTGTTCGGTGATGTCGTTGCGCGGCCGTGTCCAGAGCGCCGACGCGGTATTGACGGTTTCCGGGTCGCCTTCCTCTCCGCTGTCGCGGACGGTGATCGGAAACGCGATATGGTCGGAATAGGTCTTGACCACATGCCGCACCCGATGCGGTTCGGCGTAGTCCGCTTCTTCTTCCTTGAGATGAACCGTGATCGTCGTACCGCGGTCCTCCCTTTTCGCCTCCGCGACGGTAAAAGCGCCCTTGCCGTCCGATGTCCATTGCCAAGCCTGGTCTTCGCCGGCGCGTCGGCTGACGACCTCGACCTTATCCGCGACCATGAAGCTGGAGTAGAAGCCGACGCCGAACTGACCGATCAGCGAGAGATCACTTTTTGCGTCGCCGCTCAGCTGCTCTACGAAGGCCGAACTACCGGAGCGCGCGATCGTTCCGAGGTTCTCTATCAACTCGTCGCGGCTCATGCCGATCCCGTTGTCGGAGATGGTCAGCGTACGCGCTTCCTTGTCGGTGCCGAGCGCAATGGCGTATTCCGCGTCGCCCTCGACCAGATCGGGTTCGGTAATCGCCGCATAGCGCAGCCTGTCGCACGCATCGGCCGCGTTCGAGATCAGCTCGCGAATGAAAATTTCTTTTTCGCTGTAAAGCGCGTTCGCGACAATGTCGAGCAGCCGGCTCACCTCCGCCTGGAAGGTAAGGGTCTCCTCTCCGGTTTCGGTTGCCTTTTTGCGCTTCTTGGGCTTCGTTTTCTTGGTCTCTTTGGTCGTCATCGCTCTATGGTTCCACTCTAAGAATATCTCTGCGGGCTATATGTGATGGCAGTGCCGGTGCTGCAAGGGTCCGCTTTGCTATACAGCACCCGAAGCCTGTTGTTGAATGGTCGGAATGGAAGACGTCTATCTCGAAGAACGCAAGCATTTACTGGCGACGATCGGACGCGAGGTTGCCGGGACGAGCCGTTATGTCGGCCGGGACCATCTCGACCCGGCGACCCACGCCGCATTGATGGCGGTGCCGCGGCACGAATTCGTACCTGCCGAATTGCGCGATCTCGCCTACGAGAACCGGCCGTTGCCGATCGGCCGGGAGCAGACCATTTCGCAACCCTATATCGTCGCCATCATGACCGACTTGCTGCGGCTCACGCCCGATTCGCGCGTGTTGGAGATCGGGACGGGTTGCGGCTATCAGGCGGCGGTGCTGGCGCAAGTCGCAAAACGCGTTATCTCACTCGAACGGATTGGGTCCCTGGCCGATACCGCCCGGGCGCGCCTGGCACGGTTGGGCTACGAAAACCTCGCTGTGCTGCATGCCGACGGCAGCAAAGGCTGGCCGGCGGAGGCGCCCTATGACGGGATTATCGTGACCGCCGCCGCGAAGAAAATGCCGGAAGCGCTGCTGGATCAACTTCGGCCCGGCGGCCGCCTGGTGGTGCCGGTCGGCCGCAGGGGCTGGACACAGTCGCTTATTCTGTTCGAAAAAAACGCCGAAGGCGTGGTAAGCGAAGGCTGCCATCTGCCCGTCGCCTTCGTCCCTCTGATCGAGAACATTCAGAACTAGCCCGGATTGTGTCCACTAAGCCTTGATCTTGTGACAGAATCCCGCGATCTTCGAGACAATATGGCGCTGCTTGAGAAACGAGGCCGGATCCGGGCCGTGTTGGGTCCCACGAATACCGGCAAGACGTACCTGGCGATCGACCGAATGCTTGGCCATGACAGTGGCATGATCGGTTTCCCTCTGCGTTTATTGGCGCGCGAGAATTACGACCGGGTCGTCGCGTTGAAGGGAAGACGCGCCGTCGCCTTGATCACCGGCGAAGAGAAAATCATCCCGCCGCGGCCGCGCTGGTTCATTTGCACCGTCGAATCCATGCCGCTCGACCGCGAGGTCGATTTCCTTGCGATCGATGAAGTTCAGCTCTGCGCCGATGCCGAGCGAGGCCATATCTTCACCGACCGGTTGTTGCACGCCCGCGGCCGGGAGGAGACCATGCTGCTCGGCGCGGACACGATCGCGCCGCTCCTGAAACAGCTCGTGCCCGAAGCGAATATCGAAACGCGGCCTCGTTTTTCGACACTGTCCTATGCGGGAAACAAGAAACTCACCCGCCTGCCGCGGCGCACCGCGATCGTCGCCTTTTCCTTGAACGAGGTTTATGGGCTGGCCGAGCTGATCCGCCGCCAGCGCGGCGGAACCGCCGTAGTCTTGGGCGCGCTATCGCCGCGGACCCGCAACGCGCAGGTCGAGATGTACCAGGCCGGCGAGGTCGACTACATGGTCGCGACCGACGCGATCGGCATGGGCCTCAATATGGATATCGAGCATGTCGCCTTCGCCGGAATGCGGAAGTTCGACGGCCGCACGCCGCGCCGGTTGAATCCGGCGGAAATCGGTCAGATCGCCGGCCGCGCCGGCCGCTATCAGCATGATGGTACCTTTGGCGTAACAAACAATGTCGCAGCGCTCGACGATGAGATCGTCGAAGCGATCGAATCCCATAAGTACGATACGGTCGACCGGTTGTATTGGCGCAATCGGGATTTCGATTTTCGTACGCCGCGCCAACTGTTGGAGAGTCTGTCGCGGCGCCCGGCCTCGCCCCTATTGTTCCGGGCGCGGGAAGCCGACGATTTCAGGACCTTGAAGGAGCTGGCGGCTGATTCGGAAGTCATCGAACGCGCTGTCAACCCGGCCGCCGTGCGTTTGTTGTGGGATGTTTGCCAAATTCCTGATTTCCGCAAGGTGATGCCGGATATCCATGTCCGGTTGCTGAAACAGGTCTATCTGCATCTTAGCACGCTCGACGCGCGGCTACCCGAAGATTGGGTGGCCGACCATATCAGCCGGCTCGATGATGTGGGCGGTGATATCGACACGCTGACCCAACGAATCGCTCATGTTCGGACATGGACCTATGTCAGTCACCGGCCGGACTGGCTTGCCGACTGCGCCCATTGGCAAGAGGTGGCGCGGAAGATCGAAGATCGGCTTTCCGACGCGCTTCACGAGAGGCTTCTGCAACGCTTCGTCGATCGCCGGGCGCCGGTTCTCGCCAAGCGGCGGCAGGGTGACGAGGCGCTGCTTTCCTACGTCTCGAAGGCCGGCGAAGTCGTTGTCGAAGGCGTGATCGCAGGATCAATGGCCGGTCTAAAATTCGTGCGCGATGCGGCGCAAAGCCGTGAGGAGACGCAGACGCTGGTCTCGGCGGCGCGCGGGACGATCGCGTTGGAAATCGACACAAGGGTCGGCGCATTGTGCAACGCGTCGGACGACGCGTTTTCGTTGTCCCGGACGGGACGGATTCGCTGGTGCGGTGACGAAATAGCCGCACTACAGCGCGGCGATACCGTGCTGCGTCCGAATATCAACCTGTTGCGCAATGAGTTGCTTGATGCGCGGACGCGAGATCGCATTCATGCGCGGCTTACCGAATGGTTCGACAATCATCTACGGCAGAAAATGACGCCGCTTTACAGGGCGCGCGATGCGGCGATGGGCGCCGCCGCCCGCGGCATCGTCTTTCAACTTTCGGAGAGCTTGGGGTCGATAAAACGGGCCTCGGCACGCGACCAAATTACGGCGCTCGACGGTGCGGACAAGAAGACATTGACACGGCTCGGGCTTCGGTTCGGCGTGCATGCGCTCTATTTCGCGCAGCTGCTTCGACCCGCAGTGCAACGGTTGCGCGCGGTGCTGGCCGCGGTTTACATCGGGCACCCGGCGCCGAGAGTCGGGCAGTCGCATTCGGTGCCGCTCGGTATGGTTCCCGGAGATTTTTGGGAACTGATCGGCTATCGGGTCCTGGGCGATCGGGCGATCAGGGTCGATAGCGCGGAACGCCTCGCTGCCGCGGTCCGGAAACGCCTGAAAAGCGGCGCCTTCGCGGAAGATGCGCAATTGGTTTCGATGGCGGGATGCGGTGGCGCCGAATGTGCGGCGGTTTTGAGTGATTTGGGCTGCCGGGCCGAACAAACGGATGAAGGTTACGTGTTTCGGCAGAAGAAGCGTAACGGGGGCAATGGTAAAACGCGGCGCGGCGGCAAACGCCCGCAGCCGTCCGATCCCGCCTCGCCCTTTGCCATACTGCGCGACCTGGCGAGCGTGAAATGACGGATACGTCCATCGAAAAGCTGCGACTGGACAAATGGCTGTGGTATGCCCGTCTCTTCAAGAG
>CAYLTU010000193.1:0-11145 GCA_964386465.1 uncultured Rhodospirillaceae bacterium | reverse complement strand
CTGTAAAATACCAATCCAAACAGGAGGTTGGAAATACTTCACGATCGACAATTTACCGTAAGCAAAAATCTTTATGACGCCGTGGAACTCAAAGATTTTCTTGCGAAAACCGTCGCACCGCGCAATTCGGACAGGCGAACTTTGCCGACGCTAAACCGAATGGGCAATGAACCTTAGAATCTCACCGCGACGCGCACAAATACTAGCCCAAACAGCTTTATCAAATATTAAGCGTATACGGATGCAGCCCCGGGCAAGCAGACAGGCCTGTTCTCCTCGGGGGAACGGACACGCTTGAACGGTAATAGCTCATATCCGACCAGCCGGCGCCGGCCCTAGATCCTGAAAACTAGCCGTTACCGAGCTGGGCTTTTTTTACCACAAAAATCCGAGCTCAGGTCTCGGAGGAAACCTGCTCTCGGGCGACCGACATCAGGCGATCCATCTCCTTCCGCACAAGATGCTCCGACGTTTCAACGCCCTTTCCCTGTAAGTCGCCAAGGACTTTCTGCAGGACATCGTCGTCACCCGGCTCATCGAAATCCGAAGCGACAACTTCCTTGGCGTAGGCCTCCGCGGCGTCGCTGTCGAGCGAAAGCTGTTCGGCGACCCATATACCGAGGAGCTTGTTGCGCCGCGCGCTGACCTTGAAATCAAACTCCTGATCCCGCTTGAACTTGTTTTCAAAGGCTTTCTCGCGATCCTTAAACTGCGCCATAAAGTTGAGTCCCTTCACGTTACGCGCGCCAGTGCGCGCCTTCCTAATGAATATATAGCCCTTCAAACCATCGACTTGAACGACCAATTTACAAATTTCACAAGACGGTAAATTGGCACTAGCTTCGCAAACGTGATAACGACAGCGCCCATGTGCACCGTTGTCGTCCTCCGTCGTCCCGAACACGAATGGCCTCTGATCCTCGCCGCAAATCGCGACGAAATGCTCGAACGGCCCTGGTCGGCCCCAGCCCGTCACTGGCCGGACCGCCCCGAAGTGATCGCAGGCATCGACAATCTCTCCGGCGGCAGTTGGCTCGGCGTCAACGACCATGGTGTTTCGGTCGCAGTCCTGAACCGGACCGGATCGCTCGGCCCCCTGGCCGAAAAGCGGAGCCGCGGCGAACTCGTACTGGAAGCGCTGGACCATGCCGACGCGGGAGAGGCAGCGGCGGCGCTCGGTGACATAGATCCGGACGCGTACCGGACTTTCAACCTGGTCATTGCGGACAACCGCGACGCCTATTGGCTGGCCGGACGCAGCGATGCGAAGCGCATCGCCGTCGAGGCGCTGCCGGCCGGTTATTCGATCTTCACGTCAAGCGATCGAAACGACCCGGACAAACCTCGCGTCGCCGCTTACATGCCGCTGTTCGAAGCCGCCGACCCACCCGACCCGGAAGCCGGCGATTGGCGCGAATGGACGCGCCTGATGGCCGACCGCACCGGGGCCAGCCGGGACGAGCCGATGTGCATCGTCAGCGATTACGGCTACGGGACAGTGTCGAGTTCACTGATCGCACTGCCGCGACCTGCGCCTGGCGCCATGCCGCAATGGCGCTTTGCCGCCGGAAGGCCGGACATCACGGATTTCGAACCGGTCGATATGATGAAGCCGGTACCCGTCCGCGCAAGTGGCCGCGGCCTTTAACGCTCAGCTCCGTACCGCTTCCAATGCCTCCCAGTCGAATTCGACACCGTGGCCGGGACGGTCCGGTGCGGTCGCGTAACCGTCGACCACCTTCAACGGTTCGGCAATAAATTTGTCCAACCCGAATCCATGCGCCTCCAAATAGGAAGCGTTGGGCACCGCGCCGAGCAGATGCACGTGCAATTCATGGACGCCATGCGAAGTCACCGGCAGGTTTCTGGCTTCGGCAAGAGCCGCGACCTTCATCCATACCGTGATGCCGCCGCAGTTGGAGACATCGGGTTCCGGATAACTTACCCCTTGCGCGGCCATAAGATGCTCGAACTCATGGATCGAGTGCAGGTTTTCGCCAGCGGCGATGGGTACGCCGCCCTCGGCGAGGATACGCGTGTGACCCGCGAAATCGTCCGGGATCGTCGGCTCCTCGAGCCAGACGAGATCGAACTCCTGTAGCCGGCGCGCGGCGCCGATCGCTTGGTCGACGGACCATCCCATATTGGCATCGACCATCAGCGGAAAGCCGTCGCTAAGGTGTTTCCGCATGGCCGCAACGCGCGCGATGTCCTCGCGCGTATTCTGGCGACCCACTTTCATCTTGATTGCCCGGAAGCCCTTTTCCAGATTCGCATCGGTCTGGCGCAACAGATCGTCGAGTGTGAAATACAGGTCGATGCCGCCGGCATAGGCCTTGACCTTCGGATCGGCGCCGCCAAGCAAGCGCCAAAGCGGCTCGCCGGCTTGTTTCGCCTTCAGGTCCCAAAGCGCGATATCGATCGCCGATAGAGCGTGTACCGCCAGTCCGCCTCGCCCGACATAGTGCACCCGCCACCACAGCATCTTCCAAAGCGCTTCAACCCGTGCAGCATCTTCGCCGATGAGGTCCGGCGCCATGTCCCGGCCGATGAGCTCGCGGATCGCCGCGCCACCCCGGCCGACCGTGTAGGTGTAGCCGACGCCCTCGGCACCGTCCTCGTCTTCGACCCGAACGGTGACGAGTTCGAAGGCCGAAATATCGCCATGCGTGGAATCCGAAAGGACCACTGGTAGGGGAATTCTGTAATGGTCGGTACGAACGGTTTGAATCGGCATGCAGGCCCCCGGCCAGGAAACTTCAACAACGCACCAGCCGTAGAGAGAAGCCATCGGCGTTGCCGAGATCCAAACCACAGCGAGAGCTTACTTGGTATACGATAATGCGCGCGATCCCAACCAGACTCGCGTCCGGCGGCAGGTCATGGCCGAAACAGACCAGGCTGTAGGTCCGCTCTTGGCCGCACGCCGCATAGACGGCCACTCCCACGCCCCGCTCGTCGATATCGAATACGGGACGATCAAACGTCCAACGATCCCGCTGCAACCGCCGCAACAGGATACGCATGAACGACAGGCGGCATTGGTGGAACGGGCCGAGCAGCCGGAGACGCATCACCGTTTCCGGTGATCTGTAAGGTACGAAGGTACCGGTTGAGGTTTGATCACCATGCGTGCCCCCTCACCGCGCGGTGTGGCCGAGGTCCGGCCACGCCGCAATTTTCAGGCGGTGGCTTTACCTTTCGCAAGCGTAATCCGCTCAGCGTTACTTGGCCCCCACCGTCAACCGTACGATGTCGGGTACCGTCGAACGGATCGATTCGATCGCGAACACGCGTTGTATCCGAACAAGACAGTTGCTATACGGGTCGCCGCGAGCGGCGGCTTCGCGGGTATCCTGACCTGCCGCCCGGAAGATACTTAAATGGCGAAACAACGGCGCATTTACGAAGGCAAGACGAAGGACCTATTCGAAGGTCCCGAGCCCGGAACACTGGTCCAGCATTTTCGCGACGACGCGACCGCCTTCAGCAACAAGAAACATGGCGTCATCACCGGCAAAGGCGTCCTCAACAATCGGATTTCCGAGTATCTGATGTTGCGCCTGCATGATATCGGAGTGCCGACACACTTCATACGGCGCCTTAACATGCGCGAGCAACTCGTTCGGGAAGTTGAAATAATCCCTGTAAAAATCGCCGTTAGAAACGTCGTCGCCGGTTCGATGGCCGAACGATTTGGCATCGAGGAGGGAACGCCCCTGCCCCGTTCCATCGTTGAGTATTACTGGAAGAGCGATGAATTCGGCGATCCGATGGTTTCCGAGGAACACATCACGGCATTCGGATGGGCGGCGCCGCAGGATATCGACGACATGCTGGCGCTGGCGCTGCGAATCAATGACTATCTGTCGGGTCTATTCTTTGGCGCGAGAATGAAATTGGTCGATTTCAAGGTCGAGTTCGGCCGCAGCTACGACGAGAACGGGGAAATGCGAATCATCATCGCGGACGAGATCAGCCCCGACACCTGCCGGCTTTGGGACGTGGAGACACAGGATAAGCTGGACAAGGACCGGTTTCGCCGCGATCTCGACGGTGTCGCCGAAGCGTATCAAGAAGTCGCGCGCCGGCTGGGCGTCCTGCCGACGAGCGGGCCGGGCGATGTCGCCGAATCTAAAACCATGCAGTGATGCGGTAGAACCGAGCGAGGCCAGGTGAAAGCAACAGTCCATGTCATGCTGAAGAATGGGGTCCTCGATCCGCAGGGTAAAGCGATCGGACATGCCCTGGAGGCTTTGGGCTTTGGCGGGGTCGGCGAGGTGCGCCAGGGCAAGGTGATAGAGCTGGAGTTAGACACATCCGACAGCGGCACGGCCGAAGCGCAAGTCGAGCAGATGTGCCAGCGTCTGCTCGCCAACACCGTAATCGAGAATTTCACCATCGATATCGAAGAATGAAATCAGCCGTCATCGTTTTTCCCGGTTCGAACTGCGATCGCGATGTTGCCGTCGCCCTTGAACGCGCCAGCGGCGTCGCTCCGGCCATGGTCTGGCACCGCGAAACGTCGTTGCCGCCCGTCGATTTTATCGTTCTGCCCGGCGGATTCTCCTACGGCGACTACCTACGCGGCGGCGCGATCGCGGCACGGTCGCCGGTGATGCGCGACGTCGAAGCTCGCGCCCGTGCTGGCGTGCCGGTTCTAGGCATCTGCAACGGTTTCCAGGTGCTGACCGAGATTGGGTTGCTGCCGGGCATCCTGATGCGCAATGCCGGGCTCAAATTCATCTGCCGTGACGTCCATGTCTCGGTCGCCGACAACGACACGGTCTTCACCAACGGCTACGAAAAGAATCAGGTGCTGCGGATACCGGTCGCACACAATGAGGGAAATTATTTCGCCGACGAGGCGACTCTGGATGATCTTGAATCTAGCGGCCGGATCGCCTTTCGCTATACGACACCGGACGGATCGGTAAGCACTGTTGGCAATCCGAACGGTTCGGCGCGCAATATTGCCGGAATATTCAACGAGAGCCGAACCGTCATGGGCCTCATGCCCCACCCTGAGCGTGTCGTCGACCCGGCGCATGGTGGTATCGACGGCAACAACATGTTTGCCGGATTGGTCGGGGCACTATCCCAATGAGCGAAGTGAATCGGGCGGTCGCCGCCGAGCACGGGTTGAGCGCGGCGGAATACGACACCATGCTTTCCATCATGGGCCGGACGCCGACGATCACGGAACTCGGGATTTTCTCCGTGATGTGGTCGGAACACTGTTCGTACAAATCATCGCGCAAATGGCTCAAGACCCTGCCGACGGAAGGACCGCAGGTGATCTGCGGTCCCGGCGAAAATGCCGGCGTGGTCGATATCGGCGACGGATTGGCCGCGGTCTTTAAAATCGAAAGCCACAATCATCCGAGCTTTATCGAACCCTATCAGGGGGCGGCGACCGGCGTCGGAGGCATTCTGCGCGATGTCTTCACGATGGGGGCGCGTCCCGTGGCGAACATGAACGCGCTGCGTTTCGGCAGCCCCGACCATCCCAAGACCCGTCATCTGGTCTCCGGCGTGGTGGCGGGGATCGGCGGATACGGCAACTGCATTGGCGTACCCACGGTTGGCGGCGAGACCAACTTCGACCCGGCTTATAACGGCAATATCCTGGTCAATGCGATGACCGTCGGGATCGCGAAGGCCGATAAGATTTTCTATTCAGCCGCGGCCGGCCCGGGCAATCCGGTCGTTTATGTTGGTTCGAAGACCGGCCGCGACGGCATTCACGGCGCGACCATGGCCTCGGCCGAATTCGATGACGATTCCGAGGAGAAACGGCCCACCGTACAAGTCGGCGACCCGTTTACCGAAAAACTTCTGCTCGAAGCGTGCCTGGAATTGATGGCGACCGATGCGATCGTTGCGATCCAGGATATGGGCGCCGCCGGGCTGACCTCCTCCACCGTCGAGATGGCCGACAAGGGCGGCGTCGGCATCGAACTCAATCTCGAGAACGCGCCGATACGCGAAGAGGGTATGACGCCGTACGAGATCATGCTCTCGGAAAGCCAGGAGCGGATGCTCATGGTCCTCAAGCCCGGCAGGGAAGCGGAAGCCCGCGCGATCTTCGAAAAATGGGAGCTGGATTTCGCGGTTATCGGCCGGGTCACCGACTCCGGCCGCGTGATGCTGAAGATGCACAACGAAACGGTCGCCGACATACCCGTCTCGCCCCTGGTCGACGCCGCGCCGGTGTATGATCGGCCCTGGGAACCGACGCCCGCACGCACGGCCGTAGATATTGATGAAATTTCTGTCCCGGATAGGCCGCTCGAAGCGTTGAAACAACTGCTTGGCTCACCGAACCACTGTTCACGCCGCTGGATCTGGGAGCAGTACGACCACATGGTCATGGCGGATACGGCGCAACGGCCAGGCGGCGACGCAGCCATCGTGCGCATTCACGGTTCGGATAGAGGCCTCGCGATCTCGACCGACTGCACACCGCGCTATTGCCATGCCGAACCGGAAACCGGCGGCAAACAGGCGGTCGCGGAAGCGTGGCGCAACCTCATCGCCGTCGGGGCAAAGCCTCTCGCGCTCACCAACAATCTCAACTTCGGCAGCCCGGAACGCGCCCCGATCATGGGTCAGTTCGTCGGTTGCGTGAAAGGGATCGGCGCGGCGGCGGCGGCTCTCGACTTTCCGGTCGTGTCCGGCAACGTCTCGTTCTACAACGAGACGAGCGGAGAAGCGATCTTGCCGACCCCCGTCATTGGGGGGCTCGGTCTGGTCGATGACCTTTCGCAGACGGTGCAAGTCGCATTTGCCGATGCGGATGAAACGATCGTGCTGGTCGGCGAAACGACCGGCTGGCTCGGATCGTCCTCTTATTTACAGGAGATCGAAGGGCGACAAGAGGGCGCGCCGCCGCCCGTCGACCTCGCGTTGGAGCGGAAGAACGGCGAATTCGTCCATGCGCAGATCGTGACGAGCGCCGCAACCGCGTGCCATGATGTCTCGGACGGAGGCCTGATCGTCGCGATCGCGGAAATGGCGCTCGCCGGTGGGATTGGCGCGGCAATCGAGACTCCAGGCGGGGATATACCGCTTCACGCGTGGCTCTTTGGTGAGGATCAAGCCCGCTACGTATTGACCACGCCAGACCCAGAGGCGATGCTTGCAGCAGCGAAGGCCAAAGGCGTCGAGGCTGCGGTAATCGGCCGCACAGGGGGCGGTTCATTGACAGTGGGCGGCATGCATACCATATCGGTTGACGGGTTACGGAACGCGCATGAAAAGTGGTTGCCGGATTATATGGCAGCGCCCTAGAGGCCGCGGTTCGCAGGGAGAGCGGCAATGGCGATGAATCAATCGGATATCGTGCAGATGATCAAAGAAGCGATCCCGGACGCGGAAGTCCAGATCGAGGATCTGCGCGGCGACGGCGATCACTATGCCGCCTATGTCCGCTCGGCCGAATTCAAGGGAAAATCCCGCGTACAGCAGCACCAGATGGTCTATAAGGCGCTGCAAGGTCGAATGGGTAACGAGTTACACGCACTCGCGCTGCAAACGTCGGTGCCGGACACCGCGTAACGGGCTACGAGACAGAGCTAAAAGAAAGGACATTTCAATGAGTGACAATCCGGTCTTCGGACGTATCCAGGAAGACATCGACAACAACGATGTCGTCCTTTTCATGAAAGGCTCGCCGGTATTTCCGCAATGCGGATTCTCGGCCGCACTGGTACAGGCTTTGACCTTGCTCGGCGTGAAATTCAAAGGCGTCGATGTATTGCAGGATTCGAGCATCCGCCAAGGTATCAAGGAATTCTCGAGTTGGCCGACCATCCCCCAGCTTTACGTCAAAGGCGAGTTCGTCGGCGGCTGCGACATCGTGCGCGAAATGTACGAGGCCGGAGAGCTCAGCGAATTGATGGAAAATAACGGTATCGAGATGCAAAGCGCCGCTTGATCGAAGCGTCATCGGTTCTCTGAAAGGCCGCCAATGGGCGGCCTTTTGTTTTCTCCGGCACAGCATTTACGACTTGGATGTACGCGGCTTTAAAAACCTTCGACCTGTCGGAATTCTTTACATTCTCGGCATTGGCGAAAATTACAAATTTTCCCTTTGATCTCAACGATTTAGGCATTTTAACACCCAAAACCTTGCTGAAAAGGTGTCGGAATTCTTTACAATGGAGACCTGAAGACACTAGCGCAATTCCCATATCCTCCTGTTTCTAAAGCATCTTTTTCTAATGGCCCGGTATTTGCTTTAGTTTCCTCGAGTGCGGCTATCGTGCTGCATTGCGTAAACGGAAGGGAACCTTCCGGCAAAGGGGGGAAGTAAATTGAAATCGTTGCAGTCGCTCTTCGCGGCAGCGGCAGTAGTGCTGTTCGCCGTAACCGCATTCGCCGTACCAGCTCAATACGACCTTTCATTCCAAACGAATGGTCAAAGCATGTGGGATACAGGCAGTTCGTTCCAATTGGACGAAACGAAGTTCATCGGTGTCCAATGGCAGGATGCCGGTGTCGAGCTTGATCTCATCGTCGGCGACGAAGACACGGCTATACCGAACCCGCTGCGGCTTGCCTACGACATTGCATTCGGCGCCTGTAGAGGTCTCGGTTTTTCCTCAACGACTTGCATCAACGGGCAATCTGCTCGCTTGCCTGTCATAGGGTTGGGCTCGAGACCAAGCGTTCGATCTTGCGGCACGTTCGACGTCGGTTGCCATATCGCGAGAGCTGCGGATATCGTACGCCGCACGGCATACGACGTGGCTTACGCGGCTTGTAGGATCGGTTTTTCCTCAACGACCTGCAGGGACGGACGATCCGCCAGGCTACCTGTTATCGCGCTCGGTACGGCGCCGCCTTCGACGATAGACATCGGCGACACCCGGACCGGCGTCGCCGTCGAGGGAACAACGGACGGCCGCCTGGGACTTGAACTCGGATTGGAAATAGATAGCGGGTCCGTCGACGCCACCGTGGATTACCAGGCGAACTTCGATATTCCCGACACGACGGGATTGGCGCCGGGCGCGACGTTGAACTTCAACCCGGACAGCACACTGGGCGGCACAAGTTCACTGGATACGACCTTCCCAACCATCGAACTGTCGGTTGACGCCATCATGGAATTGTCGGGGTCGGTCTCCGGCGAAGGCTGCTTGTTAGCACTTGGTTGCACCATATTCTTCAACGAGACGTTCGACATCGACGAACGCGCCCCGATCCTCTCCTTCAACGAGGATGGCGAGGGCGGCATCCTGCTACTCGGCCAAGATCCGTCCTTCTTCGGTCTGCCGAGCGAAGCCGATGGCTTTCCCGTCGACCTGCCGGCTGGTGATTTCGCGACGATTACATTGCACCTGCCACAACCCGACGCTTCCGGTGGTCTTAATGCGACAGGCGACAAACTCGAGGCTACGGGGCAGGACGACCTCGTCGACCTGTTGGTGGACATCGACCAGATCGTCACGGCCGCGGCGGGCGTACCCGGCCTATTGGGAACGAGTATTCCGATCCCGCCAAACGGCGAGCTTGGCTTCGATATCATCAATGTGGAAATGGGTCCGACCGTCGACCTGCAGCAGGATTTCGAACTGACCCCGACCCTGTTCGTACGATTGGTGTTCGATCAAGCCGTCATGATCGGCGGCGAACTTGTTGAAATCTTCGAAGGCGCATGGGATCTGCTGCCGGACATCACGTTCCTCGCGGACGAGACGATCGTGACGCCGACCTTCTTCCTCGATGCCGCACTGGAGAACAGCACGCTGCTCGACTTCGACCTCGCCTTTATCATCGATCTGCTGCAGATCAATTTCGATTTGCCGTTCCTCGGTTTCGGCGAAACCAGCTTCGGGATTGGCAACGTGTTGGATGAGGCTGTCGACCTGTTCGATACGCCGGATATTTTCAACAATCTATTCCCGCTGATCGGCTTCAACGCGCTGCAGGCGCCGAGCTTCGTGATCGATTTCATCGATGGCTCCTCGGGCCCCGAGACTGACACCACCAAAACCATTGTCAATAACGCCAACGTGCCGGAGCCGGGAACGCTGTTCCTGTTCCTCATCGGCCTGGGCCTCCTTATCGTCCTTCGGCGGCGTAGGGAGTTTGGCCAGATGATGGTGATCACGACGCGGGGACTCGCAGCGCCCGCAGCGTGATCGTGGTATAAGTACGGTAGCGACGCGGCGCATTGCCGTTGTCGCTACCGTTACTTTTTTCTGACCACAGAGAACACCGAATATGCGCCTTCGTTTCGTTTGCCTGCTGTTAAGCGGGTTGCTCCTGTATCCGGCACAGCTTCGGGCGACCGACGATACGGGGAAGTTTGCAATGAAGGGCGCGGGATTCCTGCCCTGCAAGGTTTTCGTCCTGGAGCGCGAAAAGCGCTCGAACATCTATTACATGATAGGGGGCTGGCTGGAGGGATACCTTTCAGCGCACAACAAGTACTCGAAAGAAACGTTCGACGTCGCGTCGTTCGAATCCCTGGAATTGCTGCTCCGGATATTGGAGAACCACTGCAAATCCAACCCGGAGGATCGCCTCTACAGCGTGATCAGTTCGATGGTCAACAAACTCGCCGAGACCCGACTGAAATTCAGTTCGCAGCGCGTGAAAATAGTCGAAGGCGAACGCAAGACGGCCCTTTACCGAGAGACGATACGGCGCATACAGCAAGCGTTGAAGAGACGCGGGCTTTATAAGGGCGAAATCGACGGCAAGTTTACCGAGCGGACGAAGTCGGCGATTATCGCGTTCCAGTCCGATCTCGAATTCGAAATGACCGGCTTTCCCGACCAGACCACGCTGTGGCGGCTCTTGCGAAAATAGCCCGCCGTCGGCCAAACACGCCAAAAAATTGACCCTACCAACTGCGAAGTATCCGATGCCGGTTAGCGCTTGCATCACGTTCGACGCATGAGCAAACTGTGGCAAAAGGAGAATTGAAATGCCCCTCGCCTACCTTGACCACGTCAACTTACAAACCGCTGATTTGGCAGAGATGTCGCGTTTCTACGAAGACGCACTAGGCCTTGAGAAAGGCCCTCGACCGCCGTTTCGTGGTTTCGACGGCGCTTGGCACTATTGCGGCGGCAAGGCGGCGGTGCATTTGGTGGAGGTCAAGAAACCGCGCAATCCGAAATCCGTCCA
>CAYLTU010000192.1:0-11228 GCA_964386465.1 uncultured Rhodospirillaceae bacterium | reverse complement strand
ACAGAAGCTCGAACTGCGGCCGTTCTCGCGCTGAATGATGAACCGTTCGTCGCCGCCGAACAGCTCCTGGAACAGGGCAAGGTTCCGTCGCCGCATTTCGGTCATCGCCGGCAGTTTCTTGAGCTGTTCAAGACCGATCGCGCCCGACATCTCCACCGGGCGCAGGTTGTAGCCCGGCAGGATGAAGCGATAGGCTTCATAGAAATCCTCATCGCGCGGCTCGTAGATCGTGCTGCCGTCGGGCACGTCGCGAGTCCAGCCATGCGCCCGCAGGCTGCGCATAAGGTGAAACAACTCCTCGTCGTCGGTCACGACCATGCCGCCTTCCATGGTCGCGATATGGTGCGAAAAGAAGAAGCTGTGCGAGCCCATATCGCCGAAGGTTCCGGTCTTGCGGCCGTTCAGCGCCGCGTCGAGCGACTCGCAATTGTCCTCGAAGAAATACAGATCATGCACATCGGCAAAATCCCGCATCGCGTCGAGCGCTGCCGGATTGCCGAGAATGCTGACGCCGACGATCATACGCGTGCGCGGCCCGAGCGCCGTCTCCAGCTTCGAAACATCCATATTGAGCGTATCGAGTTCGATATCGACGAATTTCAGCTTCAACCCATATTGCTGCAACGGGTGGTAGGTCGTGCTCCAGGACAGCGCGGGGACGATCGCCTCGTCGCCGGCTTGCAAGGGGTTGTCTCGCTTGAAGAAGAGGCTCGCGGTGGCGACCAGATTGGCGGATGAACCGGAATTGACCATCACCCCGTAGCGGCTTCCGAGGTAGGTTGCGAACGCCTGCTCGAACTCCGCCACTTTCGGACCCATGGTGTATCGGTCGGATTCGACGGTAGCCGCAATAGCGGCGCGTTCCTCCTCGCCCCAGTTGGAGACGGCAAGCTCGTAGAACATGGTCAGAACGGCCCGCGGAATTGCGCCTGATAGGCAAGCTTCGCGCGCGCCGGATCGGGATGCCAGGCGTCGGCCCGCGGCCGCACCATCTCGTGCGCCTTCTCCGCGATCGTCACGGGATTGGGGTAGAAGCCGTCCTCCAGCACCGGCGAGGTGGGACAGGTCGTTGCGGCATAGCCCATACGGCGCGCCATCACCGGCGCTTCCGTCCGTTCGACGACCCCGGCGACGATCTCCGCGCTGGCGCCGCAATTGGTCCAGGCATTGTCGACGACGAGGAGCCGGCCGGTGCGGGCCGCCGAGGCCGTGATCGTTTCGATATCGAGCGGGACCAGCGACACCGGGTCGATGACTTCCGCCGAAATGCCCTCTTCCGCCAGCAGTTCCTGCGCGCGAAGGCATTCGACCAGCATGTTCGAGACACCGACGATGGTGATGTCACCGCCTTGCCGGACGGTGCGCGCCTGGCCGAAGGGCACGATGTAGCTCTCCTCCGGCACATAGGCGTCGGTGTAATAGAGCAGCCGGTGCTCGACGAAGATGACCGGGTTGTTGTCGCGGATCGCCGCCGTCAGGCAGCCCTTGGCGTCATAGGCGTTGGAGGGCGCGACGACCTTGAGCCCCGGAATGTGCATGAGCAGCGAGTGAAGCCCCTGGCTGTGTTGCGCGCCCTGCCCCCAGGATTTGCCGATCATCGCGCGCACGACCATCGGGACCGAGACCTGACCGTCATACATGTAGTGGCTTTTCGCCGCCATGTTGATGAGCTGGTTCATGCACAGCATCAGGAAATCCATGCGGATATGGACGTGGACCGGCCGCATGCCGGCCATCGCGGCGCCGATGGCCACGCCCGTCATCGCGTCTTCCGACAATGGCGTCGTAAAGACCCGCTCCGTGCCGAACTCGTCGACCAGTCCCATGGTCGAGCCTTGGATACCCTTATGATCGTCGACATCGAGGCCGAAAACGAACACCTCCTCGTCGCGGCGCATTTCCTGCGCCATCCCTTCCAGCAGAGCGTCGACATAGGTGACGACCCGGCCGTTTTCAGTCGGCGACGACATGGCTATGCAATTCCTCTAACGGCGGAAACGGGCTCTGTTCCGCGAAATCGACCGCCGCGGCGATCTCCTGTTCGATCGCGGCGTCGATTTGCGCGCGCAGCCCACTGTCGAGTGCTGAACCGAGACGTGCGACTTCGTCCTTATCGCGCCACCTATCTAATTCCGACCGAGAGCGAAAGCCGGCATCGTAATCCTCGCCCGGTCCGACATGTTCGCGCCAGCGATAGGTCACGCATTCCACGAAGGCCGGTCCGCCGCCGGCGCGGATGTTCTCGACCGCATCCCGCGCATGGCCGCGGATTGCCTCGACATTGGAATCGGCAAACCGTGCCGCCGGGATCCCGTAGGTTTTCACGCGCTCGCAAAGACGGTCCGTCGCCCAGCGTTTCTCCAGCGGTTGATGGATCGCGAACTGGTTGTTCTCGCACACGAACAGAACGGGCAGCTGCTTCAGCGCCGCGAAATTGAGGCTCTCGTGGAAAACGCCCTCTTCCGTCGCGCCATCGCCGAAGAAGGCCGCGACGACCCTGTCCTCGCGCCGCCGCTTTATCGCATAGGCGTAGCCCAGTGCGATCGGCACGGTGGTGCCGACCACTGCCGACGACCCCATGACGTTGTTAGTCATATCGATCAGATGCATCGAGCCGGCCTTGCCGCCCGCGCAGCCGGTTGCCTTGCCGTACAGTTCGGCGAACATAGCCTTCAAATCTCCGCCCTTGGCGATGTAGGAGGCGTGGCTGCGATAGGTCCCGGACACCACGTCGTCTGCGCGCAACGCATCGCAGACGCCAACGGACACCGCCTCCTGCCCGATCGACAGGTGAACCGGGCTCTTGATCTTGTCGCTCGGATAGATCTCCGCGATGACCTCCTCGGCTCGGCGGATAAGCTGCAGCGACCGGTAGAGCCGGGCGGTATCGTCGCCTTCATTGTTAAAAGAATTCGTCATGAAATTCGACGACCTTCATGCCTCGCGCGGGTCTTAATGGCTGCTACCGGTTCGCAACAAATTCCTAGCAATATCCGTACCAGCTCCCCGAACTGGAAGCGCCGGAGACTATTCGGAATTTCAACGGCTGACACTTTATCTTGTCTCTATTTGAGGATCGTAGCATAGATATAGTTATAATACGTGAATGGTATGACAAACATCGTTTAATGAAGGTAAATGAGAACAGCGGGTAACACGGCGGTCGCAAAGGCCCATTTGCGGTGAGCGACCCGGAAGACCAATCGCTCGAAGCGGCGTTCGCAAACGGCAACTACCATCGCGTCGCGGCGTCCCGTCGCGAAGATTGCTGGCGGACCTACGCCGCGCTCGGGCTCTGCGGAAATGTCGCGCCCGCGTTGAACGGACTAGCACGATTCGATCTCCCCGAAGCGCGGTTCTACGAAGGCGTCGTCCACTGGATAGATGGCGACGAGGATGCCGCGGCGCGCCTCTTGGAGCGATCGCAAAGCGATCACGCGGCCCGATTGCTGGCGCTGATTCGCAAGCCCAGGATCAATATTCTTTCGCAACTGCCTTGGTCGCAATTCGGCGAAGGACCGCACATGATCCTGAACGCCGCGCGGACCAGTCATAAGTTCGCCAGTAGCAACATCGGATTCTCCCCGGGCGATATGCAAAACGCACCTTCCGCGGATATCCGTCAATATTTCGATCCGAACAACCCGCCGGATTTCTACCTGGCGCAGATGGTCGAGTGGCAATTGATTCCGCCCAATCTGCAGGAACTGCCCTGCCCGATCATCGGTCACACCGCTGATTTCGACCTGCATATTCAGGCGCTGCACCCCTGGCTCCAATTGTTCGACGCGCTGATCGTTACCGATGAGACCGAACATAGGGACGTCGCGCGGCTAACCGAAAATCCGGTCGCCACGTTTCCCAAGACTTTCTGCTTGCCCAAATCACTGCCGCCGCCGCCGAAACCAAACCAACGCGACATCGATATCCTTCTAACGGGAACCGTTTTTCACGAATATCACCGTGAAAAAGCGGAAATTCTGCATCAGATTTCCCGAATTCCGGATGTCGAACCGTTCATCGTGAACGGCTATCTCGAATGGGGGGAGTATCACGCGATGCTCGCTCGATCGCTGCTTTCGGTATCGCACATCAGACACCCGGGCGCATCGCCGTCGCGTGGTATCGAGGCGCTGGCCATGGGAACCGTCCTCGTCGCGCAACCGGAAACCACGCTGAAACTGTGGGTTGGTGAAGCCGAGGGCCTCCTGACCTACGAGCTGAAAAATCAGGGATTGCGCAGCGTTGTCACCAATATTCTCCAGCAATCTTCGAAGCATGAAGCCGCCGCGCGGCACGGCATGGCGATAATTCGCCGCGAATTCGAGCCCGACCGATTGGGCGCGCAATATCTTCGCTTCGCGACATTCCTAGCCGCCCGCCCCACCGGACAGCGCCGCGTCGCCGAATCGCCGGGTCAGAAACGGATCGTCGCATGGCAGGGCTGGCTGCAACGGGATGGCGGCGTCTACGGCAAAATCCGCGACCGGGCACTGGAAGTCCTGAACGCCACGCCGGCGGACCAGCAAACCGTCGAAACCCTGAATTCGCCCTGCCGGGAAATGATGCTTGAGCTGGTGCGCCAGCGATTGACGGGACAAGCCAGCGGTGACGAATTGCTCAGCGCGACGCTCGAAATCTATGCGCTCGCGATTCAACTTTTGCCGAATTCCCTGGTACTTCGCTTCAACTACATCAGGGCCGCGCTGCATTTCGGTTCGAATAAGGATATCGACGACGCCCTCGCCGTCGCCCGCGATACCCTCGCAACACCCCCGTCGAGCCTGACGCTCGACCCGGCCGACGACGTCATGACCTGGGATTACTGTTCGACGTTCTTCAACTACCGGTCCTACCTCGACATCGTCACGGAAGCCTTTATGGAGAAGTTCGACCGCGCGCCGGCGTTACGATCTCTTATTTTGGCGAGTATCGAATACTACCTCGGCAGGATGACAGGTAATGGCGCGCATTTCGCCAACGCGGTCCAGTACGACCCGGAGTTTCCCGTCTACCGGCTCTGGCTGGCAAAGACGTTGATCCGCGCGGGCGACGACGATTCGACGGCCCGTGCGATGGAATTGCTGTCTCAACTGGCGGCGCATACGAATTACGCCGTCGAAGCGTGGACGCTGCTCAAGGCATTGCGCCAGGAGCACGGGCTGGAGATTCCCGACGAATTTTCGACGGAATCAGCATTAGGCCTGCTGGAGACGCGCACCTTGCTCGCCAGCGACAACCAAGCCATCCGCAACGGTCCCTATTTTCGATCGCAGCGGCTCGGCCTGGCGCGAAATGACGGGTATGAGCTGCTGAAATCAAGCCGCCGTCCGGCGAGACTGTCGGTCCTCCTGGCGGATATGAACGGCAGCCACTATCACCGTTTGTCATCATCGCTGACGCGGCAGACGCTGCCGCGCGACGACTTCGAGGTCATCGTCGTGGACGTGTTCGATCGTCTTTCCCCCACGCTTACGGAATTTGCGGACACGGCGATCGCCTGCGGTCAAAGCGAATATCTGTACAACCGAAACGCCGCCTTCAATACCGCCCTGGCGAACGCGTCGGGCGCGTTCGTCGCGATTTTCGACCGCGATACCGATCTTCCCGGCGACACGCTGGAATCCCTGCTTCGCGAATTCGAAGACGGGGCGGCGGAAAACCTTCTCGTCGTGAACCAGGATGCCGCCCCTTTTGATCGCAAGAACCTCCATTTCGCTGCGTTAAGCAGGGCGCGGGCCCTGCGCTGCGGCGGGTTGGAGGAAGCGCCTACCCGTGCGGGGGGTCTGGGTGGGCCCTACGAACTCGTTCAAAGGTTGCTGTCGGACCACCCGCGCATCGAAACCTTGGATTCAGTCGTGTCGATCGAGGATGCCGGTGGGCCCGATATCACGCCTCTGCTGCGCGACCTATGGTTCTATAAATTGTCGCCCGCGCGCCGATTGCCAGAAAACGAAAGTCCCGCGATCCGCAGTTTGCGGAAAAACCGGTCCGCGGCATGACGACAAACGCGGGTATGCCGAATGCTTTTGCGCAAGGCGATTATCACCACGTCGCGGCAGCGGGACCGTCCGACCAATGGCAGACCCATGCGGCGCTCGGGCTGTGCGGGAATATCGAGCCGGCTCTCGAAGGGCTGGAGCGCATCGATGCGGCCGAATCGCGTTTCTTCGAAGGGGTCATTCGCTGGATCGACGGGGATGAATGCGCGGCCGAGAGTTTGCTTTCGCGCTGCGACGACGAGCATGCCGACAACCTGCTGCGCCTGATTCGCAAGCCCCGCATATCCGTCCTGTCGCAACTGCCCTGGCAGCGGCCGTCGCTGGGCGCACACTCCCTCTTGGAAGCCGGCCAAGCGGATCCAAAATTCAAGATCCGCAACATCAGTTTCGCCGATGACGATCTGCAAAACGAACCGGACGCGGACATTCACGCGTTCTATGACCCGAACGATCCGCCCGACTTCTATCTCGCGGAAATGATCGAGTGGCACATCATTCCTCCGAACCTTCAGGAGCTTCCCTGCCCGATCATCGGCCACACAGCCGATTACGACATGCATTTACAGACGGTCCATCCCTGGCTTCAGCTGTTCGACGAGATCGTCGTCTCGGACACCACCGAATACGCGGACGTCGCGAAACTGGTCAAGGCGCCGGTGTCGACCTTCTGCAAACCCTTGTCACTCCCGATCAAACACATGTCGGAAATCAGCTGCGAGCGCGACCTGGACCTCGTCGTGACCGGCTCGTTGTTGCACAGCTATTATCCGGACAAAGCGGAAATGGTGCGCCAACTGCTCGCGACGAGAAACCTGCAGCCGTATTTCCTAAGCGGTTTTCTGCCCCACTTCTCCTATTACCCGATGCTCGCGCGCAGCAAGATTTCGGTCGCGTTGACAAGGCATCTCGGCGCGATTCCATCACGCGGTTTCGAAGCCCTGTCGATGGGGACCGTCCTGCTCACGCCAAACGAGTCCTGCATCCGACTGTTCGCGGACGAGTCGGAAGGCGTGCATCCTTTTTCGCTCCACGACAACGGTCTCGCCAAGGCAACCGAAAGAATAATGGCGGACTGCGCACGCTATTCGGAAGACGCCCAACGCGGCAGCGCCAACATGCGCCACAACTTCGATCCATGGCGCGTCGCATCGCAATATTTTCGCATGGCGGCGTTTCTCGCCGCGCGACCGCGCGCCCCCCGAGCGCGCGCCGCGGAGCAACCGATACAGAAACGGCCCGTCGCGTATGAAAGGCTGGCTTCAGCACAACGGCAGACAGGTCCACCTAGCGATACGCAACGCAAGCCTGGAGCGCTGGAAATCTTCGAGCCAGCAAACGCTGACCTTGGACGCATTCACCAATCCCGCCCGGGAACTCATTCTGGAGTACGTGCACTGCATCCTGATGCCCAGCGATGAAAACCATGCGCCGTTGCTATCAGCCGCCCTGAACATCTATCGGTCCGCGATGGATCAATATCCGGATGCGCTGTCGGTGCGTTTCAACTTCGTGCGGGCGGCTTTTCATTTTGGCGTCGAGACGGATATCGAAGAGGCCCTGGCGGTCGCCCGACAGACGCTGGCGCGGAACTTCGCGGACTTGTCGCTCGACCCGCTGGACGACGTCATGACCTGGGACTACTGCCCGGACTTCTTCAACTACAGACGCTACCTGCAAATCGCCACCGAGGCGTCGAGCGGCAACATCAAGCGTGACGCCGAACTAAAGGCGCTCCTCCTGGCGAGCCTGAATTTCTATTACGGCCGAATGTCCGATGAGGCCGGATATTTCACGGCCGCCGCGGCCCTCGATCCGACCTTCTCCGCGTATCGTCTTTGGCGCGCGAAGGAACTCGCCGGAAATCGGGAAACCGCGCCCGAAGCGATCGCCTTGCTCGCGGAAATCGTTCGGGAAATTCTCTACGCGACCGAGGCCTGGTCGCTGATGCAGTCCATCAAGGCTCGGTATTCGGTTCCGATCCAGAATGAAGAGGCGTTAGGAAACCTCGTCGTGGCGCTGGAAGAACGTACCCTTATCGATGAATCCTACACCGAAACGCGGATTGGCCCGTATTCGCGGTCGCAACGCTTAACCCTGGCGCGGAACACCGGAATAGAATTCGTAAAGCGGAGCGAACGAACAACTCCACCGCGATTGTCCGTTCTTCTGGCCGACACGAACGGAACCCGATACGCGGATCTCCTCGACTCGCTAGCCGATCAAACGCTCGACCGCGGCGCCTACGAAATAATCCTCTGCGACGTCTTCGACGTGACGTCGCCAATAGCATCGGAGATCGCGGACAAGGTGATGCGCTGCGGGCAAAACGAATATCTCTACAACCGAAACGCCGCGTTCAATATTTCAATCTTGGAGGCGACGGGCGCTGTTGTCCTATTCTGCAACGAACGCCGCGCACTTCCGAAAGATGCGCTCGGCAGCGTCCTTGAGCGTGCGGAGGACGCCGCCGCCAACAAGAGAACCGTATATGTCAATGCGGGCGGAGACACGGACGGCCGTGACAGAATCTGCACCGTGGCCCTGACGCGAGACGCTGCGATCGATGCCGGTGGGTTGAGTGAAAGCGCCTATTACGCCGGCGCGTTCAGCGGCCCGCATGAACTCGCCGCACGTCTTCGCGCTCGACACCTGCCAATCGTTCCGCTCGATTTCCTGCCAGGCCCGGATATGGGCATCGACGCTTCAAGGCATGGCGCGATAGAGAGGCTGTACAAGGAAATCTGGCCCTCGAAATTTTCGCCGCACCGTTCCATGCCGTTGCTTGAGAATCCGGACATCGCGCGGCTTCGGCGACAATTGGGTTCGCCTGCGTGACGGCATCAGGTCTTTCGGCGTAAAGGCGGCCTGGATTCCGCTCGGTTTTCCACCCGGTTGCCTTATTACATTTACGCTCTGTATTTCACAGCTCAACTAAAATCGAGCCCGTTACTTTTTAAGAACTTGTCGATGGTGCGATTTTGATTGTCGAACGATTGAGAATCGGCGTATTGCAATTTGGCGTTAACGTCTATCAAGCCTTAAAGTATTTCTGTCTCAATATCTTGGAAGTCTTGGGTAAGCATCGAATTTTGTACTCAGAATGGCAAAAATATTGCTCGAAATATTGTCGCCTGTGCCTACAAGGCACGGCAATTCGATCGTGAACTTTGGGAAAAACCGATGCGGGTCTTAATGGTAGCGCCGAAGACGAATTACCCGAATCCGGGTCTTTCGCTCGACATGCCCGCTCAGGGCCCGGCATATATTGCCGGCATGATGAAAGCTGCCGGTCACGAGGTATTCGGCGTCAACACGAGCTACGATCCCAGCACCGATCCCGCGCCGGAAGTACTAAGCCGGCATATGAAAAAGGCTATCGGCGAATATCAGCCCGATGTCATCGCCGTCGGCGGCATGGCGGCCGAATACCTGTTCCTCTCCCATGCCATTCAACTTGCCCGCAATTTTGCGCCGGACACACCCGTTGTCTGCGGTGGCGGCATAATGACCAATGACCGCGAACACGCCTTCGACCTGCTGCGACCGGACTTCGCCGTCGTCGACGAGGGCGAATACGTCATCATCGACCTGCTCGACCGCCTCGCCAAGGGCGAATCGATGGCGGGTTGCGGCGGCGTCGATTATTGGGAGGACGGCAAAGCCAAGCGGAATAAGGTCCGCACGCCGATCAACGAACTGGACGAACTGCCGTATCCCGATTACGGATTCATGGACATCGATACGTTCTTTCAGATATTTGCGCAGAGACACGACAATTTTCACGTCCGGACCCGCAAACGGCCGCGCATGCTGCCGATCCTTACGGGCCGTTCCTGTCCGTTCAAATGCACCTTCTGTCAGTATTCCACGCTGGAAGGATCGCGCCGGAAATACCGCGGCCGTGCGATGGAGCACGTCGTGGACGAGATCATCCATTTCCACGAGCGCTATCAGTTCAACATCCTGAAGATCTACGACGACCTGTTTTCGGTGAAGGAACATCGAATCCGCGAATTCTGCCAGCGGATCAAGGAAACCAAACTGGATATCCACTGGAACGCCAGCATGCGGGTCGGCGACGTCACGGTCGATCTTCTGAAGGAGATGAAGGACGCGGGCTGCATTCACATCGGATACGGATTCGAAAGCGCCAACAACGAGGTTCTGGCGTCGATGGCCAAGCGCATCACGCGTGACCAGATCGAAACGGCTATTAGGGCTTCGGAGGAAGCTGGAATCGGTGTCCAGGGCAATTTTATCTACGGTGACCCGGCGGAAACCGAGGAAACGGTCGATCAGACCGTAAAATTCTTCGAAGAAAACTGCTTAGACCATATCGTTCATGTCGATTATATCATGCCGTATCCAGGCAGCCCGATCTTCGATCATAGCCTTGCCACCGGTGCCATTACCGATCGCAAGAAGTACTATGACACGATCCACATGCGGCCCCGTTACAATATGACGAAAATGCCAACCCAGAACTACTTCCACAAAATCGACAAGGCCGTGAATCGGTACTGGAAAGGCCTGAAATTCGCTAAGGACGTTCATTTTTCAACGGCCCCGCGCGACGGGTTTGAGCACAGCTATTTCGACGATAAAATTCTTTTAGCGGTAGATGCCGAGTGCCCCCATTGTAGCGAACGCAATGAGTATGTATTCCCTCACGCGGAAGATGAGTTCAAGGCCGGGCGCGCAGAGATGATCAAACCGATCCGCTTCTACTGCGCCAGCTGTCACAAACGATTTATGATTTCGCGACTGCCGTTAATCCGTCTCGAAGATCAAGTCCAACAGTTCATCCGCGATGTGCAATCCCTAGCGGAAAAAGGAACGACTGTCTCCATTACACCGATGGTCGGTCGGACGTTGTTAGACGCCATCACCGCTTATGGCTTCCCGAAGGACAGCCTTGATCTCTCATCCTATATTTCGATCAATGCCGTGCCGGAAGGGCTGGAGTTCGAAGGCGTACGTGTCGCCTCTCTCAAGGAGGCGGAGTTGCACCGGTTCAATATGGTCCATCATATTGTCATGCCAATACAAGGGGCCGATTCCATCGTCGCTCATATGCTGAAATCCGGGATCGAGCCTGCGCGAATTACGGCCCTCGAAGAAGATATGATGGCAGGCATCGAACAGCTGGAGTCAGAGTCCGCTTCCCCCGTCGCCGCAGAGTAACGGACACTCTGTATGTGCTGAGAGAGTATTCACCTGACAGTT
>CAYLTU010000191.1:0-11344 GCA_964386465.1 uncultured Rhodospirillaceae bacterium | reverse complement strand
TCCGACGATGTAAGTATCAGGCATGCGATTATCTCCCAATATCGCCGCCGCTCGGACCCCCTGAAGGAAGGCTCCCGCGTTAATTGCACGCGGTTCAGGAAACGGGATCTCGCGACGCCGACCAGGACCATTCGGTACCCTTCCACCGTTGACTATACGCCTAATGGCCACTCAACCGAAAATTTTTGAGCGTATCTGGTTTAGGCAAACCCTGGACCAAGGGAACCGACTATCCGCTACGAACGTGGTTTCCTCAGCAAAAAGACGAACGGAACGCCTGCAATCGCGACGGCGACCAAGTAAAGTGAAGGCGTTCAAATAGGCGATGGTTTCCGCCTGCGCGACGACCAGATTGCGCAATGCCTCCAGCCCTCTCACGGAATCGAGGCCCCAGAACGCGCTCGAGCGGGACAGCCGAAGCGCTTCGCTGAAGGGATGGATGTGGTCACGCAGCTCGACATAATTGATCTGCGAGGAGCGGACCAGGATCGCCACGATAACCGACGTGCCACAGCTGGCGCCTATTGCGCGGATCAGCGCGAACAAGGCAGCCCCTTCTGTACGCAGTTCCGGCAGCAGGGTCGAGAACGTCACCGTCGTCAAGGTCACCCACATGACACCCATGCCGAATCCGCTGATCAGGGTTACCCATATAATGTCGATCGACGATACGTCGGCGGTCCAATAGGTCATGTAGACGTTGGAAACACCGACGCAGCCGAGACCGAGCAGGATCAGGAATTTCGCCGGGACCCGGTCCGCCAGCACGCCCCCCATCATCATCGCGGCCATCGTACCGATTCCACGCACGGAGACCATCCAGCCGGTTGCCAGGACGGGGTAATCCTGAACGTTCTGCAAAAACAACGGAAGGATGAACAGGCTCGAAAAGACGGCGATGCCGAACACGAAGATCAGGCACGATCCGACAACGAAGTTCCGGTCCTTGAATATAACGAGGTTGAGGAACGGATTATCGTGCGTTAGGCAGTGCACGATGAAGATATAGAAAGCGAGCACGGCCAGAACCGCCTCGACAATGATCTCCGGCGATTCAAACCAGTCCTGCCGCTCGCCGCGATCCAGCACTAGCTGGATACAGACGACCGCGAGGATCAAGGAAATAACGCCAACCCAATCGAGGTTCTGCTCGCCCCGCTCCGCCTCCGGCAGGGTCACGAGCACGCCGGCGAACGCCAGCAACCCCATCGGGACGTTCATGTAAAACAGGTAACGCCAGTCGTACCATTCGGTCAGGAACGCCCCCAGGGTCGGCCCGACGACGGGTCCCAGGATCATCCCCATCGACCAGATACTCATGGCGAAGCCATGCCGGCGGCGCGGATAGGTGTCGAGCATAATTGCTTGCGAAACCGGCATCAGCGGCGCGCTGGCGAAGCCTTGCGCCACCCGCAATAAGACCAGTTCCTCGAAACTCGAAGCCCAGCCGCAAAACAGCGACGTCACCGTGAACCCGACTATCGACGCCAGGAACAGCTTGCGGCGGCCGATACGCATGCTAACCCAGCCGGTCAGAACCGTTCCGACAGCGCTGGCCACGACGAATGCAGTTATGATCCAACCGACCTGGTCCGGGCTCGCGGACAGATTGCCCTGCATGTTCGGCAAGGCCACGTAGGCGGTGCTCATGTTGAGCGCGTGCAGCAGCGACGCCATCAACACCGGAATCGTGATAATGGTCAGTTCGGCGGTCGTGAAGGGTCCTTGCGCCGGTATGTCGATAATCCGCAAGCGCGTTCCTTACATCCGAACAGCCACGCCGCGGAGCGGCGATCGGACCGGTCGAATTGACGGTGAAACCGAGCCAAGCGGCCGGCGCGGCGCAACCGTAACTAATTTTTCACTGCAGTGCAAAACGCATCGGGGACTGACGCGGTTGTGATCTGGCGTCTCTTTCATTTCGAATCGCAAGGCGTCACATTCGACTTAATCCGGCATCCAATTCCGAGAAAAGGCCGATTGGCCTACGGCTGGAAACGCGATGGCCGCCAGCGGCGTCACGACCGCCGTGCTTCCGAGAACGGTCGAAACAGCCCCGCTCCTAACCCGGACAGTTCACGGGACCGGAGAACCGATCCCGGTTATCGGCATCGATCCCGGCCCTGCGGTACTCTTCACCTGGGTGTACTCATAATCCTAAGAAACAGTCGGTTGGCGCGCGAAAATGCCTAAACGATTGCGCGTTCACTTTATCGACAGTGCCCATACAGGCGCGTTAATCATGCGCTTACAATCGACCCTACCATCGTAATCTGGAGGGAAAATCGATGATCAAGTCGCCGCGTATTACCGCCGCTTTCGTTGTCCTATTATTCGGTGCGCTATTCACCTTCGGGGCATCGGCCCAGAACGGGCCGAAGCGCGCAATTACGAAAATAGCCGGCGATCTTTACCGATTTCAAAACAACTTTCACTTTTCGGTATTCCTGGTTACGCCCGACGGCGTCATCGTCACCGATCCGATCAACGCCGAGGCGGCGACATGGCTCAAAGGCGAGATCAAGAAGCGCTTCGACAAGCCGATCCGCTACCTGATCTACAGCCACGACCACAGCGATCACATTTCGGGCGGCGAAGTCTTCGCCGACACCGCGACGGTTATTGCGCACGAAAACGCGCGGGCGACGATCATCGGCGAAAGCCGTCCGACCGCCGTGCCGGACGTCACTTTTTCCGATCGCATGACCGTCTCGCTCGGCGGCAAGCAGGTTGAGCTCATCTACATCGGCCGCAGCCATTCCGACAATCTGATCGTCATGAACTTCCCGGCCGAACGGACGGTGTTCGCCGTCGATATCGTGAGCGTCAAACGGTTGGCCTACAAGACGCTTAGCGATTCCAATTTTCCCGGATGGATCGACGCCCTGAAGAACATCGAAGCTATCGATTTCGACATTCTGGCACCGGGTCACGGCCCGATGGGCGTGAAAGCGAATGTCGCTGAAAACCGCGGTTATATGGAAGCGCTCTATACCGGCGTGCTGAACGGCCTGCGCACGGGCGAAACCTTGGCCAGCTTGAAGAAGAGCCTGACCCTGGATGCTTACAAAAATTGGGGTCGCTACAAGGAGTGGCGTTCGTTGAACATCGAGGGCGTACACCGGCGCATCGAATTGCAGCGCCGGGCCAGATAGGCGTTATGCCGCCGCATGCAGCTCTTCCAGCGCGTCGGCGAAGGCGTCCAACGTTAAAGCGATATCATCGTCGGTATGCGCCAAGGAGACGTAGAACTTGCTGTCGCCCTTGAAGACGCCGCGTTGCCGAATGAGTCGATTTAACCGGAGGATCATATCGCGATCGCTGGCTACCATGCTTCGATAATCCCGGACGTTGCCGTCGGTGAAGAAGACGTCGAACAGCGGCGCCTCGCCGACGACCTTGGCATGGGTGCCGGTCTTCGCGAAGAGTTCCGTTAGCCCGTCCATCAGAGCCTGGCCGTTGCCGTGTATCTTCTCGTACGCGCCCGGCTGTTTCAGCACGTTCAAGGTCGCCAACCCGGCCGCCGCGGCGACGGGATTACCGCTCAGCGTACCCAACTGTATCAGGAATTCGTTCTCCGCGACCTGGCTCTTATCGAAATGCGCCATGTATTCCTCGCGCCCGCCGATGGCGGCCAATGGGAAGCCGCCGCCGATCACCTTGCCCATCGCGCACAGGTCGGGCACGACGCCGTAATAGGCCTGCGCCCCGCCATAGGCCAGCCGGAAACAGGTCACGACCTCGTCGAAGATCAGCGCGATGCCGCATTCCGTCGTCGCCTCGCGCAGCGCTTCGAGGAAGCCTGGCTCCGGCTTGATGAGACGCTGGAACGGCTCGACGATCACGCCCGCAAGCTCGTCCTTGTGCTCGCGGATCAGGCTGACCGCAGTCTCGATGTCGTTGAACGGCGCGATCAAGACTTCGTCGCGGACCCGTTGCGGGATACCCGCGGTGTCGGGCGTCGCCTGCGGGAAGTTGCCCGGCCGCGCAGGCGCCATGCTCATCAGCGCGTAGTCGCTCATGCCATGAAATCCACCCTCGAATTTCAGGATCTTGTCGCGGCCGTGATGGGCGCGCGCGACACGCATGGCGTAAAAGGTCGCCTCCGACCCGCTGCCGAGGAATCGCACTTTCTCGGCGCACGCCACCGCGTCGACGATTTCTTCGGCGAGCAGGATGCCGTGCTCGTTGTTGGCGAAGAATGTCGTACCGTTCGGGATCTGCGCCTGCACGGCTTCCATCACGTCCGGATGGCCATGCCCGATCAACATCGGACCCGAGCCCAACAGATAATCGACATATTCGTTGCCGCTGACGTCCCAGATGTGCCCGGCTTCACCTTTCTGGATCACCACGTCGAACGCCAGATTGCCAAACCCGCCGGCTGGCAGAACCGCGCGTGCCTTTTCCATCAAGGTCGCTTCCGCATCGCTATTCGTCGTCATTTGCTCGCCTCTCCCAACCGCCATTACCCGCGCAAAACGAAGATGGGGAGGAGCCTAGCAGAGGTCGATTGGTGATGCCATGCGGGTATCCAATTCGGCTACGCCCTTGACCTAGGGCATAGAATCCGCCATCTGGGGCAAAGCAGAGGCCTCTCAGGATTAAGTCGCCTATGAAAGATCGGATCGAAACGCTCTGGCGGGGCCACCTCCCGCTCGACATCGCTTTCTGGCGTTTTGCCGTGATTTACGGTCACGTGCTTAACGCCGCCACAACCCTCCTGTTCATGGCGTTGCTGGTCAACGACGCCGGGTGGACGTTGCTGGTCCCCGCCTTTCTGCTGCCGCTGCCCTACAATTTGCTGATTATCGTCGCGGTCTGGCGCAGCGCGGGACGTTACGACGGTCCCCGCAAATGGGTCGACTGGTCCCGTTTCGCGACCGTGCTTTGGATGGTGGCTCTGACAGCGTCGTAGGACCTGCTGTTCTCGATATCGACCGGCTTGAAAGCCGGATTGTCTCTAGAATGCCGCTGTGACAATTTAGGCGCGTCGAACCAGCTCACAGGGGACGCGCATGATTAAGACGACCGTGGCGGGCAGCCTGCCCAAGCCGTCCTGGCTCGCCGAGCCGAATATGATCTGGGCGCCGTGGCATCTCGAAGGCGACGCGCTGCTCGAAGGGCAGCAGGACGCCGCTTTGGCCTGGATCAAGGTCCAGGAAGACGCCGGTATCGACATCGTCAGCGACGGCGAACAGTTCCGCAAACACTTCGTGCACGGTTTCCTGGAATCCATCCACGGAATCGATTGGCAGAAGATGACCACCATGGGCATCCGCGACAACCGATACGACGCGCAGGTTCCCACGGTAACGGAACGCGTTCTTCGCGACGGCTCGGTTCACGGCCATGGTGCGGGGTTCTGCCGCGCCCATACCGGGCATGGACTCAAATTCACGTTGCCGGGCCCGATGACCATTTGCGACACGATCGCCGACGCCCACTATGGCAGCCGGCCCGAGATGGCGATGGCCTTCGCCGAATTGCTGAACGAGGAGGCGAAGGAGCTGGAAGCCATCGGCGTCGACGTCATTCAGTTCGACGAACCGGCATTCAACGCCTTCATGTCCGATGTCCGGGAATGGGGCGTCGATGCCTTGAACCGCGCGTTGGAGGGTCTGCAATGCAAGACAGCGGTCCATATCTGTTACGGTTACGGCATCCAGCAGAATATCGACTGGAAGGAATCCTTGGGCGGCGAATGGCGTCAGTATGAGGAATTCCTACCGGCGTTGAACGCGAGCAAGGTCGATCAGGTTTCGCTTGAATGCGCCGGGTCGAACGTGCCCTTCGAAGTGATGTCGCTGTTGCCGGACAAGGAAGTCCTGGTCGGCGCGATCGATGTCGCGACGGACGCGGTGGAGACGCCGGAGATGGTCGCCGATACGCTGCGGCGCGCGACCGCGTTCGTCGAGCCGGAACGCATCGTCGCCTGCACGAATTGCGGGATGGCGCCGCTATCACGCAAGGTTGCCGAAAGTAAATTGAAGGCGCTCGGCGCGGGCGCGGCGCTGCTGCGCAAGGAACTCGGCTAAGAGCCGTCAATTCACCAGAACGCACTTTCCGACCACCTTGCGGTCGATGATCGCCTGCATCGCATCCGCCGCCTTTTCCAGCGGAAAGGTGTGGGAGACGTGCGGTGTGATCTTGCCCTCGGCGGCCCAGCGCGCCAGCACAAGCAGGTTTTCCGCCGCCGTTTCCGGTTCGAATTCGTTGAAGCCGCCGACCCGCACGCCGACCGCCGATGCCCCCTTGATCAATAGATGGTTGGTCTTGGCCAGTGCAGGCCGACCACCGACAAACCCAAGAATCAGAATTCGGGCGCCCCAATTCAGGCAGCGCATGGATTCGTCGAACACATCCGCCCCGATCGGATCGTAGATCAGGTCCGCGCCGCGCCCGTCCGTCAGTTCCTTGACCCGGTCGCGGAAACCGTCGGTGTAATTGACCGTATGGTCCGCGCCGTTCGCCGCGACCACGGCGAGCTTCTCGTCGCTGCCGGACGTGGCGATCACCGTCGCACCCAAAATCTTGCCGACCTGCACGGCCGCCAACCCGATGCCGCCGGCCGCGCCGTGCACCAGCAGAACCTCTCCCGGCTGCAGACGTCCCCGCTGTACCAGCGCGTGATAGGCCGTCGTGTACGCGGAACGGAATCCCGCCGCCTGCTCCAGACTCAGTCCGGCGGGCACCGATAGCGCTGCATCCGCCGGGATCGTTGCCAACTCGGCATAGGCACCCGGTGGATGGCGCGTCATCACCGCATCACCCTCTTTGAAATCCGACACGCCGTCGCCGACCGCTATCACCGTCCCCGCCCCTTCCCCGCCGGGAATAAACGGCAATGCCGGCTTGGTCTGGTACTCGCCGGCGACCATCAGCACGTCGACGAACTGCACGCCGCGCGCGGCAATCGCGACCTTGATCTCGCCGGGACCGGGGTCCGGCGGGTCGGGCAGCTCACGTAGCACCAGAGCGGACGGCGGGCCGAGCTTCTCGCAGACGATGGCGCGCATGGTCCGGCCCCCTACTTGTTACACGTCCAATAGGCCTCGTCGGCCGGAAAAACGGAGGTGCACTCGATACGTTCGGTCGGTCCGTCCAACGTGTCCGCGGAGGCCTTCCAGACGGCATAGTGCGGCGCGGCGCGGTGCGCTTCCACCGCCGCCTGATCACGATAGACTTCGTAAAAATAGTAGACGTTCTCGTCGCTATCGTCCTGCAGCACGTTGAAACGCACGCATCCCGGCTCGTCCCGCTCGGATCCCACGGCGTCGACTTCGATCGCATCGAGGAACCGCTGCCGCAGTTCCGGTTTCACCCTGACCTTTATCCATTTCGCGATCATGCTGTGTCTCCAAGAATGTTTTGATAGCTACCCACCGGAATGAGATCGGCGAGACGGCGTGTAATCTGGTGTCGATGGAACCGTCCATGCTAGGCAATGTCAATGTCGTGCCCTAGCATCGACATGGCTGAAGTATATTGGGGGCAATTCGTGGAGCGGAGGCTTGCGGCGATATTGGCGGCGGATGTCGTCGGCTATTCGCGCCTGATCGGCGCGGACGAGTCCGGGACGCTCGACCTGCTGCGCGCGCTGCGCAAGGAACTGGTCGAGCCGGCACTGAAACGCCATCGTGGCCGTGTCGTCAAGCTGATGGGCGACGGGCTGCTGGCGGAGTTCGCCAGCGTCGTTGACGCCGTGGCGGCGGCGGTCGAGATCCAGGAAGCAGTCCGGAACGATCGGCGCATCTGCCGGAAGACCAGCGCGTCGGGCTGCGCATCGGTGTCAATCTAGGTGACGTCGTCGTCGAGGACGGCGACCTGTTCGGCGACGGAGTCAACATCGCCGCGCGCCTGCAGGAGGTCGCTGACCCCAACGGCGTGGCAATTTCCAACGACGCTTACCGCCAACTTCGCGGCAAACTCGACCTGCCGTTCGCGGACGCGGGCGAAAAGGCGCTCAAGAACATCGTCGACCCGGTGCGGATATGGCTGTGGCCGCCGAGGAATGCGGTCGGTGACGCGCTCGTTTCTGAAACACCGCTCGCCTTGCCGGACAAACCCTCGATCGCGGTACTACCGTTCGACAACCTTTCCGGTGACCAAGAGCAGGAGTATTTCGCCGATGGCATGACGGAAGACATCATCACGGGGCTGTCGCGATTCCGGTCGTTGTTTGTTACCGCCCGAAATTCGACGTTCTCTTACAAAGGCAAATCGCCGGACGTGCGGGATGTCGCGCGCGATTTGGGCGTCCGCTACATTTTGGAAGGAAGCGTCCGGCGCGGCGGCAGCCGCATCCGGATCACCGGACAGTTGATCGATGCCGAGATGGGCAGCCACATCTGGGTCGAGCGTTACGACCGCGATCTTGATGATATCTTCGCCGTTCAGGACGAGGTTACGGACGCGATCGTCGCGGCAATCGCGCCGGAAATCGACGAGGTGGAGCGAGAGCGGGCGCAACGGAAGCCGCCCGATAACCTCGATGCGTGGGGTCTGTATCAGCGCGCCCTAGCCTCTTATTACGCAACGACCGAGCAAAGTCTGGAGTCCGCGATCGACGCTTTCGACTCGGCAACCGAAATCGATCCTCGGTTCGCGCCGGCTTATGCGATGGCCGCCGATGCGCGTGTTCGCCTCGTGATGCATTACAGACCCGAGAACACTTCAGTTTTGCTCGAAGCGCTGAAGAAAGCGCGGTCGGGAAGCACTCTTGATTCACGCGATTCCACGTGCCTTTGGTCCGAAGCGCGTGCGCATACCCTGCTAGGCAATCATATTACCGCTATTTCAAAGGCGGAAGAGGCGCTCGACCTCAATCCGAATTCCGCCATAGCGCATTATGTGCTTGGTTTCGTTTTGGGATGCGCTGGCCGTCCCGAGGAAGCCATTCCTCATATCAATGATGCGATGCGTTTAAGCCCGCGCGATATCTTTATTACCGGATTCTTCACCGCCGGTTCGGCGTTCCAGTTCCTGGCCGGGCACTACGAGAAGGCGTTGGAATGGTCGCGGCGCGCAAGCGAGTGCCCGAACCCACGTCCCGAGCCTTTTCGGTTCATCGTCGCAGCACTGGTAAAGCTCGGCAGACGGAAAGAAGCAGAGGCCGCGCTCGCAACCCTCATGGGACATGAACCGGGGTGCTCAATTCGCAAGCTGAGCAAACGTTACGACCAGCTCCACGTTAGCTTCGAAGGGATTAATGAATTCCTCGACGCCTTGCGCGAGGCCGGGTTGCCGGAGTGACGGCATCCGCAGTTGGGTGGGGTGGTGCCGAATCCTGTCTTCTGGTTCCGGTATTAGACCGTTCTATTTTCATCAAGATCTACCACTATTGACAGCGCTGGGTATTGCCGATGCCGTACAGTAGCATCGGGCGAATCGAGTTACGTCTTTGGGGGGGGTGCTCTTGGTGGAGCGGGGGCTGGCGGCGATTCTGGCGGCAGCGGTCAAAATAACGAGGCTCGGGTGGCTGCCGAAAAACCCACTCAGCTCCAACCGGCGCTTTCAATCAACTCCATCCGAGGTAGTTATGTCGGCGCACACGAAACCTATTTGAAGAGTTTGCTCGCCAGCCTGCGGAAGGCGGCGCACCGGAATAGGTTCGCCCTTGGCAATCGGGAGCCCCTATGCACGACCAATTCACGATGCAGGAAATTGCCACGAATGGCATCACCTTGCGTGCCGCTATCGAAGGCGAAGGGCCGTTGGTGATCCTTGTGCACGGTTGGCCCGAGCTCTGGTATTCCTGGCGCCATCAGATCGAGCCGATCGCGCAGGCGGGATACCGCGTCGTCGCGCCCGACATGCGCGGTTACGGCGGCAGCGACAAGCCGCACGAAGTCGATGCCTACGCCATGTCCGAGATGATGACCGATGTGGTCGGCATCATCGATGCGCTGGGCGAGGACAAAGCGATCCTGGTCGGCCACGACTGGGGTGCGCCGATCTGCTGGAACACGGCAGCACTGTTCCCCGAACGGGTTTCGGCGGTCGCTGGCCTAAGCGTGCCCTACCGCAAGCGCGGCGCTGTATCGACGATCGCGCAGTGGCGCAGGATCTACGCAGGCAAATTCTTCTACCAGGTCTTCCAGGACGAAGGGGTTGCCGAAGCGGAGCTGGAAGCGGACGTCCGGACGGCGCTGCGCAAAATCTATTACTTGATTTCCGGCGACGCGCCCTCGCTCGACAGCTGGGTGCAACGACCGCCGGGCGGTGGGTTGCTGGAAGCCTTCACCGACCCGTCGCCCTTTCCAGCATGGATGACGGAACAGGATCTCGACTATTTCGTAGATAACTTCGAAGCAGGTGGGTTTCGCGGCCCGATCAATCGCTATCGCAATCAGGAAACTGACTTCGACGCGCTGCCGAAAATGGGCGTCGCGCCGGTCGAGCAGCCGAGCTGTTTCATCGCCGGTTCGAAGGATGTCGTGCGGCGTTTCGTGCCGAACTTCGACGCCTACGATGACATCGCCGGCAATTGTTCCGATTTGCGGTTCACAAAGATCATCGCCGGCGCGGGCCATTGGGTGCAGCAGGAAGCGCCCGGTGAGGTCAATGCAGCATTGCTCGAATTCCTGGCGTCGCTCGACTAGGCCGGCCGGGCAATCTACTCCAGCAGTTCGGCAGTCGCCGCACCGGCCGCTTCCAGGTAATCCGGGTCGGACAGAATAAGCTGTGTCGCGTGGCCCGCGTTGGCATGGTCGAGACTGTCCCAGACGAACACGCCACCTGTCGTAAGATCCTCCGCGCCAACCGTGTAATATTTGCGCAGCAGGCCCGGAACCTCCTTATAGCGCGGCGCCGTCACGTCGAACCCTTTTACCAGTGCATCACGTTCGGTGCCCGGCGGAAGATCGATTTCGACGACGGAAAAAACATTCTTAGCGGCCTTTAAAAGGCCGCGGCGCGCGTTTCTCGGCGAAGGCGCTCGCGGCCTCGTGGAAGTCTTCGCTCAGATATAGCTTGAGCGGCGCCGAATGCATCACGATCTCCTGGCTCTGCTTATTCATGAACCAGCGTCGAGAGCGGACCGTCGCCCGGACGCTGAGCGGTGGGTTCTTGCAAACCTCGGCGGCCAGTTCGCGCGCCACGTCCATATGCTTGCCTTTCGGCGCGACACGGTTGATCGCACCCGCCTCGAACGCTTCCTCGGCGGAGAAGAAGCGGCCGGTCAACGCCATCTCCGTCCCGAAGGCGCTCGCCTGGCGGAAATGCATCAGGCCCCAATATTTCGGAGCGCCGAGGCCGCGCGAGGTTTCGGTGATCTGGAACTGGGTCCCCTCTTCGGCGACGATCAGGTCGCATTCGAGGACGATGCCGACGGCGAGCCCCA